>JBQTII010000110.1:0-56418 GCA_052388275.1 Sporichthyaceae bacterium
CGAGGTGCGCCGGCAGTTCCGGGAGAACCCCGGGATCATGGAAGGCACCGCCAAGCCCGAGTACGCCAGGGTCGTGGACATCTGCACCCGGGACTCGCTGCGTGAGCTCTCCACCCCCGGAATCCTGGCCATCATGGCTCCGATCGCGGTCGGGTTCGGCCTGGGTACCGCTCCGTTGGCCGGCTTCCTGGCCGGCGCTATCGGCGCGGGCGTGCTGATGGCGGTGTTCCTGTCCAACTCCGGTGGGGCCTGGGACAACGCGAAGAAGCTCGTCGAGGACGGCACCCACGGTGGCAAGGGCTCGCCGGCCCACGAGGCCACGATCATCGGTGACACCGTCGGTGACCCGTTCAAGGACACCGCCGGCCCGGCGATCAACCCGCTGATCAAGGTGATGAACCTCGTCGCCCTGCTCATCGCACCGGCCGTGGTCAAGCTCACCGTCGGCGAGGACGCCAACGACGGGATGCGCGCCGCCATCGCGATCGGTGCGACGGCGATCATCGTGGGCGCAGTCCTCGCGTCCAAACGCAAGTCCATTGCGGTGAGCGAGGAGAGCACCGGCGGGGGCGCCGCGGAAGCGGTGGAGTCCACCGCCTAGCACCTCCCTACGGCGCGAATCCGGTCCCGTCACCTGCCAGCCGGGTGACGGGACCGTTGCCGTTGCCCAGGGTCCGCCCTGCCCGGTAACCGAGCAGTCCCCGGGTGCCGGGCTAGGGTGTCGCCCGACCCGGGGTTACGGGTAAGCAGGGGTTCGTCACACGATCTGGGGAGTTCGCGCGTGGGCGCAGACAAGGCCACCGGCAAGACCGGACGCAGCCGGGCCGGCTCCGGGCGTGCCCTGGTGATCGTGGAGTCCCCGACCAAGGCCAAGAAGATCGCCGGCTACCTCGGCAGCTCCTACATCGTGGAGAGCTCCTACGGCCACATCCGGGACCTGCCCAACGGCGCCGCCGAAGTGCCCGCCAAGTACAAGGGCGAGGCCTGGGCCCGGCTCGGGGTGGACGTCGAGAACGGTTTCACCCCGCTGTACGTCGTCGGCGCGGACAAGAAGGCGCAGGTCCGCAAGCTCAAGGACGCCCTGGCCGAGGCGGACACGCTCTACCTCGCGACGGATGAGGACCGCGAGGGCGAGGCGATCGCCTGGCACTTGCGTGAGCTGCTCAACCCCAAGGTTCCGGTGCACCGCATGGTCTTCCACGAGATCACCGAGCGGGCGATCAACGAGGCCGTGTCCAATCCGCGGGCGCTGGATCAGCAGCTGGTCGACGCTCAGGAGACCCGGCGAATCCTGGACCGGCTCTACGGCTACGAGGTTTCCCCGGTCCTGTGGAAGAAGATCATGCCGCGGCTCTCCGCTGGCCGGGTGCAGTCGGTGGCCACCCGCTTGGTCGTCGAGCGCGAGCGCGAGCGGATGGCGTTCCGCGCCGCCGGGTACTGGGACCTGGACGCGAGTCTGTCCACCGGAGGGACCTCGTCGGGGGCCGACGACCCGACGACGGTCAGCGCCCGCCTGGCTGCCCTGGACGGGCGCCGGGTGGCCTCGGGGCGGGACTTCGGCTCCACCGGCGAGCTCAAAGCCGCCTCGGCCGAGGTCGTGCACCTGGACGAAGCCGCCGCGCGGGCCCTCGGCGCGCGTTTGGAACCTTCTGCGTTCGCCGTGCGCAAGGTCGAACGCAAGCCCTACACCCGCAAGCCCTATGCCCCGTTCCGGACCACGACACTGCAGCAGGAGGCCGCGCGCAAGCTCGGGTTCGGCGCCAAGCGCACCATGGCGGTCGCGCAGAAGCTGTATGAGAACGGCTACATCACCTACATGCGCACCGACTCCACGACACTGTCCGAAACAGCGGTGGCCGCGGCGCGTGCGCAGGCCCGTGAGCTCTACGGCGCCGATTACATTCCCGATGTCCCGCGGCGCTATGAATCCAAGGTGCGCAGCGCGCAGGAGGCGCACGAGGCGATCCGGCCGGCCGGCGAGGTGTTCATGACGCCTGCTCAGACCCGCCTGACGGGCGATGAGTTCCGGCTGTACGAACTGGTCTGGATGCGCACAGTGGCCTCGCAGATGAAGGACGCGAGCGGGCAGTCGGTCTCGGTGCGCATCGGCGCAACGTCGAGTGCGGGCGAGGACGTCGAGTTCACCGCGTCAGGCAAGACCATCACCTTCCACGGGTTCCTCAAGGCCTACGTCGAAGGTGCGGACGACCCGGACGCCGAGCTCGACGACCGCGAAAGGCGCCTGCCGGTGCTCACCGAGGAACAGGTGCTGAACCTGCTCTCGATCTCCGTCGAGGGCCATGAGACCCGCCCGCCGGCGCGCTTCACCGAGGCCTCCTTGGTCTCCGAGCTCGAGGGCCGGGACATCGGGCGCCCCTCGACCTACGCCTCGATCATCGGCACGATCCTGGACCGTGGGTACGTGTTCAAGAAGGGCACCGCGCTGGTGCCGGCCTGGTTGGCGTTCTCCGTCGTCGGGCTGCTGGAAAGGCACTTCCCGCACCTGGTCGACTATGACTTCACCGCCCGGATGGAGGACGTTCTCGACGACATCGCCAATGGGCAGGCGCAGATGGTCGATTGGCTATCGCGCTTCTATTTCGGGCCACCGGCCGGCGAGGTCAGCGGAGATGATGATGGTTCATCAGGTGATGGCTCACCAGGTGTGAGTGCGGCCGCGGGTGCGGCCGCCGGGTTGAAGCGACTGGTCAGCGAGCACATCGGTGAGATCGACGCCCGCGAGGTCAACTCGCTGCCGCTGGGCGCCGGAATCGTGGTCCGGGTGGGCAAGTTCGGCCCGTACGTCGAGCGCGAGCTCGATGGAGTGATCGAGCGCGGGAACATCCCCGAGGAGATGGCTCCGGACGAACTGACCGTGGAGGTCGCCGAGGCGCTGCTGGCTGCGCCCTCGGATGACCGGGTGCTGGGGCAGCACCCGGAGACCGGGCTGTCCGTCGTCGCGAAGAATGGCCGCTTCGGTCCCTACGTCACCGAGGTACTGCCCGGCGGCTCGAAGGGCAAGGCGCGCACCGCGTCGCTGTTCAAGACGATGGCGCTGGACACCGTCGACCTCGATGCCGCGCTGTCCCTGCTGACCCTGCCGCGCACCCTGGGCGAGGACAACGGTCATGAGGTCGTCGCCTCCAACGGGCGCTACGGGCCCTACGTCAAACGAGGCAGCGACACCCGCTCGATCACCTCGGAGGACCAGCTGCTCACGGTGACCCTCGCCGAAGCGCTGGAGATCCTTGCCCAGCCCAAGCTGCGTGGCCGCGCGGCCGCCGCAGCGCCGTTGAAGGAACTCGGCGCGGACCCGGTGTCGGGCAAGGCGATGGTGGTCAAGGAGGGGCGCTTCGGGCCCTACGTCACCGACGGGGAGACCAACGCCAGCCTGCGCAAGGGCGACGAGATCGAGACGCTGAGCGACGAGCGGGCGGCGGAGTTGCTCGCCGACCGCCGCGCCCGGGGCCCCGTGGTGAAGAAGAGCGCCCGTAAGGCTCCGGCCAAGAAGGCGGCGGCGAAGAAGGCCACCGCGACCAAGGTGGCGAAGAAGGCGGCCGCGAAGAAGGCGCCCGCGAAGAAGGCTGCCGCCCTCAAGGCCTGAGGCCCTCAAGGCCTGAGGCCCTCAAGGCCTGACGCCGCTCTTTCCTACGCTGCGGCCCAATCTGGGGCCCGGTTTGTCCTGGTTTGGGCAGTCGCTGCTCATGAATGAGCGGGGACGGAGGCGCGGGGCGGGGACGGAGGAGCGGGGCGGGCGCGGGCGCCCGGATCACGGCGGCGAGTGATGTGGGTGCCCCGCAATAGGCTGGCGCCGTGTCCGAGGCCAGCCAGGTTCCCGACCAGGTGGTGCCTGATCAGGACCTGCGCGCGGTGCTGCGGATCCGGCCGTTCCGGCGGCTGTGGTTCTCCCTCACCCTGTCCAGCCTGGGGGACTGGCTCGGGCTGCTGGCGATCACCGCGATGGCGGCCGAACTGACCACGAACTCCTCCGCGGACCAGAACTATGCCGTGGCCGGAGTGTTCATCCTGCGCCTGATCCCCGCGGTGATCTTCGCGCCGGTGGCCGGAGTGATCGCCGATCGCCTCGACCGGCGGATCACTATGGTGGCCTGCGATATCGGCCGGGCCGCGCTGTTCGTCTCGATCCCGATCGTCGGCTCGCTGTGGTGGCTGCTGGTCGCGACTTTCCTGATCGAGGTCCTGAGCTTGTTCTGGATTCCGGCGAAGGAGGCGACGGTCCCCAACCTGGTGCCGCCGCACCGGTTGGAAGCGGCAAACCAGCTCGGCCTGGTCACCGCCTACGGGTCCGCGCCGGTCGCGGCGCTGGTCTTCACCGCACTGGCCCTGGTAAGCAGTTCGCTCGGCGCGCAGTACTCCTTCTTCGTCACCAACCCCGCCGCCTTGGCGCTGTGGCTCAATGCGGTGACGTTCCTGGTCGCCGCCGCCACGGTCGCCACCCTCGACATCCCCTCCCGTGACCGCAGCGCGTTCGTCGCCCAGAGCCCGTGGCGCACCTTGACCGAGGGCTGGAGTTTCGTCGTCAAGACCAAGGTCGTGCGGGGCCTGCTGGTCGGGATGCTCGGCGCGTTCGCGGCCGGCGGCACGGTCGTCGGTCTGGCACCGACCTACGTACGCGGGCTGGGCGCCGGAAACCCGGGTTACGGCCTGCTGTTCGGGGCGGTCTTCGTCGGCTTGGCGGCGGGCATGCTGGCCGGGCCGCGCCTGTTCGGCGCGCTGAGCCGGCGGCGGCTGTTCGCGCTGTCGATCATCGCCGCCGGTGTTCTGTTGATGGCGATCGCGGTGATCCCGGAACTGCCCGTGGTCGTGCCGGTCGTGCTCGCCCTGGGCATGGCGTCGGGGGTGGCCTGGGTGACGGGCTACACGCTCATCGGCCTGGAGACTCCCGACGAGATCCGCGGGCGAACCTTCGCCTTCGTGCAATCCGCGGTACGCCTCACGCTGGTCGCGGTGCTCGCCGCGGCACCCCTGGCAGCTGCCGGGATCGGCGGCTTCACCCTGCGCCCGACCGACGACGTCGCGGTCCGCTACAGCGCGGCCGCGGTGGTGTTCCTCGGCGCTGGAGTACTCGCGGCCGTGGTGGGTCTGCTGTCGTACCGTCAGATGGATGACCGCCGGGGAATCCCGCTGCGCCGGGACCTGGCCGCGGCACTTCGCCACGAGACGCCGGAAGCGAATCCGATCGCGGGCGGATTCTTCATCGCCTTCGAGGGCGGGGACGGTGCCGGCAAATCCACGCAGGTGACCCGGCTCGCCCACTGGCTGACGGCCCAAGGTCACGAGGTCATCTGCACCCGTGAGCCCGGCGGGACCGCAACCGGGCGCAGATTGCGCGAGGTACTGCTGGACCCATCCGTCGTTGACCTGGGCCCGCGCGCCGAGGCGTTGCTCTATGCCGCGGATCGGGCCGAACACGTCGAGGCAGTGATTCGCCCGACCCTCGAACGCGGCGCAGTGGTGGTGAGCGACCGCTTCGTGGATTCCTCCATCGCCTACCAGGGGGCCGGCCGCGCGCTCTTGGCTGCCGACGTCGAACGACTCAACCGCTTCGCCACCCGGGGCCTGCGCCCGCACCTGACGGTGCTGCTCGACCTCGACCCCGAGATCGCAACCGCGCGCCGCGAGGGCCGCCCCGACCGCATCGAAGCAGAGTCGAGTGCGTTCCATGCCCGCGTGCGCCAGGGTTTCCTGGACCTGGCCGCTCGCGAACCCCGGCGCTACCTCGTGCTGGACGCGGCCCGCACGCCCACCGACGTCCACGCCGCGGTGCTGGAGCGCGTCCGCGCCGAGCTCGACTCGCCTGTCGAATCCGGGGCTACGCCGTGAGCGAGCGCAGCGAGCGAATCAGCAAGGACAGTGCACTGAGCGGGCGCATCACATGAGTGTCTGGGTCGACGTTGTCGGCCAGCGCCTTGCCGTGGCTGTGTTGCAGGGCGCCGTCGCTGATTCCGCCGGTGCGCTGCAGGGCAGCGCTGCGCCCGGGGCAATGACCCATGCGTGGTTGATCACCGGTCCGCCCGGATCCGGGCGCAGCGTTGCCGCGCGGGCATTCGCCGCGGCACTGCAGTGCACGGCGGGCGGATGCGGGGACTGTCTGGCCTGCCGTACCGCGCTGAGCGGAACCCATGCCGACGTCGAGCTGTTCTCGACCGAGCTGCTCAGCCTCGGGGTCAAGGACACCCGTGAACTGGTACGCCGGGCCGCCCTGTCCCCGGCCGGAGGGCGCTGGCAGATCATCATCGTCGAGGACGCGGACCGTTTGACTGAGCGGGCGGCCAACGCGCTGCTCAAGGCGATCGAGGAACCGGCTCGGAGGACCGTGTGGCTGCTGTGCGCACCGGCCGTGGAGGACGTCCTGCCCACGATTCGCTCGCGCTGCCGTGGGGTGTCCCTGGTCACCCCGAGTGCGGCCGACGTGGCGCAGGTGCTGACCCGTCGGGACGGGATCCCGGCAGAGGTCGCTCGCAGCTCCGCGTTGGCCGCGCAGGGACACATCGGGCGTGCCCGCCGCCTGGCGACCGACCCCGAGGCTCGGGCGCGCCGGGCTGCGGTGCTGGCGCTGCCGACAGAGCTGCGCGACGTCGGGGCCTGTCTGCGGTCGGCGGAGAGGCTGGTCACGACCGTGAAGGCCGACGTCAGCGCCGCGGTGACGCAGACGGACGCCGCAGAGCTGGCGGCGATGCGGGGCGCCATGGGCCTGGGCGGGCGCGGTGACAAAGCGCCCCCGGGCGCCGCGGCAGCGCTCAAGGAGCTGGAGAAGCGTCAGAATACCCGCGCAAAGCGCGCCCAGCGCGACGGGTTGGACCGGGCGCTGGTGGATCTGGTCGCGTTCTACCGGGACGTGCTCGCGGTCCAGGTGGGCGCGGGCGTAGAGCTGGTCAACGTCGAGGAATCGGCCGCGGTGATCGCGCTGGCCCGGGTCGGGACCCCGGCGGCGACGCTGCGCCGGATCGAGGCCGTGCTGGCCTGCCGAACGGCGCTGGAGGCCAACGCGGCCCCGCTGCTGGCCGTCGAGGCGATGACGCTCGCCCTGCGCTGAGCGGTGCACATCCGGGCCTGAACCGGGCTGCTCCCGTAAGGTCGAAAGCATGCAGCTGGGGCGCAGGCACAGGGTGGGCGCGGGCCTCGGCCTGACATTGCTGCTGGGCGCCTGCGGAAACAACGGTGGCGATCCGCTGGCCCGCGTCCCTTCCCCGGCCGTGGGGGCTCCGGCGACCGCCTCCGCACCCGTATCCGAGGCAGCTGCCCCGCAGCTCGCCCCGGCCGCGTCCTCGGCCGCGGACCCCGCCGAGCGCCCGGAGTTGGCTGAGTTCTACACCCAGCCCCTGGACTGGTCGGACTGCGCGAGCACCTTCGAATGCGCGAGCGTGCGAGTGCCCGTCGATTACACCGACCCGGGCGCGGAGACGCTCGAGCTCGCGGTGACGCGGCTGCGCGCATCCGGGTCTGGCAGCGACCGCATCGGGTCCCTGCTGACCAACCCCGGTGGCCCGGGGGCGTCCGGAGTGGAGTATCTGCAGGCGGCCTCGGGATCGATCGGGGCGAACGTGCGTGCCCGCTACGACCTGATTGGGTTCGACCCGCGCGGGATCGGAGGCAGTGAACCCATCGATTGTCTGAGTGATCGTCAGCTCGATGAGGTGATCGAATCCGATGCCACCGTCGATGACGACGAGGATTTCCAGATTCTGGACCGCCTCGCTCGGGGGTTCGCGGCCGGATGCCAGAAGCGTTCCGGAGACCTCCTCGCGCACCTGGGCACCGATGACGTCGCCCGCGATGTCGATGTCCTGCGGGCGGTTCTCGGCGACAATCGCCTGTACTACCTGGGGTTCTCTTACGGAACCTTCATCGGCGCCCGCTACGCGGAGTTGTTCCCGGCCCGGGTGGGCCGGCTCGTGCTGGACGGGGCGATCGACCCCAGCCTGTCCGGTGAAGAACTGACGCTAGCTCAGGCTGCCGGATTCCAGACGGCGTGGCGCGCGTTCGTTGATGATTGCCTGTCGGGATCGGGATGCGCGCTCGGCCGCTCGCGCGGCGAGGCGACGACCCGTGTGGCGGCGCTGTTCGCCGCTGCCGAGGCAGCACCGTTGCGCACCCGCTCCGGGCGTGAGCTCACCGAATCCCAGGCGACGCTCGGCGTGCTCTCCGCGCTCTACAGCCAGGCCCGCTGGGACTTCCTGACCCAGTCGCTGGTCGCGGCCTTCAACGGCGACGGCAGCGGCTTGCTGTTCCTCGCCGACGCCTACCTGCAGCGCGAGGAGGACGGCAGCTATCGCGACAACTCCAATGAGGCGATCTACGCCGTCAACTGCCTCGATCGTGCGTCGGACTCCTCGCCGGCGGGGATCCGTGGGCAGCTGGCGTCGATGCGCGAGGCGTCCCCGCTGTTCGGGGAGTACATCGCCTGGGGCAACCTGCCGTGCCACTACTGGCCGGTGCCCGCGCTCGGCGCCGGCGGCCCGGTGCGCGCCGCCGGCGCAGACCCGATTCTGGTGATCGGTACCACGCGCGACCCGGCCACCCCGTACGAGTGGGCCGTCGCGCTGGCCGAGCAGTTGGAGTCCGGAGTGCTGCTGACCCACGTCGGGGATGGCCACACCGTGTATGGGGACGGCAAGGCGTGCATCGACGACGCGGTGGAGAACTACCTGCTGCGCGGTAAGCCCCCCAAGGATGGCGTGCGCTGTTGAGCCGCGCCTGCCGGCGCACGTAAGGAAGGGCCTGACTGTTGGCCCCGAGGGCGAAATACCTGAAATCAGGGATGGCGGCGGGCGGGGCCCGCGGGCAGGCTTCGGGGTGCGCGCTCGTCAGGGTGGCGAGGTCGTCGAGGAGGACACATGTCGATCAGCGAGATCGTGGAGCAGTATGAGCGGACTTGGGTGGGGCGGGACCCGGGCGCAATGGCCACCTGCTTCGTGCCTGGGGGTACCTACAACGCGCCAGGGGCCGACAACATCACCGGCACTGCCATCGGGGAGTTCGCCGATGCCTTCTTCACTGCCTTTCCGGACTCGACGTATGAGTGGTCCACAGTGGTCTGCGGTGCGGACACCGCGGCGGTCCAGTGGGTGTTCTCGGGAACGATGTCCGGGGAATTGGTGGGCATCGCCCCGACCGGCGGACGAGCTGCTGTCCGGGGTGCGCACATCATTCGGGTGGCCGACGGCAAGGTTGCCTCGGTCGAGTCCTTCTGGGACAACCAGGACTTCTTCGATCAGCTCGGCATCAAAGCCTGAGGATGCGTCAGTTGACCCTCGCGCGCCGAGCCGCCTCGGCGGCGACCTCGGCGCGCGAGGAAGCTCCGAGTTTGGTGAACACGTGCTTGAGGTGGGTCTCCACCGTGAAGCGCGAGATGTGCAGCTGCTGAGCGATCCGGGCGTTGGTCAGGCCCTTGGTCAACAGCTCGACCACGTTCTGCTCGGCCCGCGACAGGGATTCCCACGGGTCCAGGAGCTGGGTTACCGGCGGCCGGGGTGTCGCCCGTTGCCCGGTGAGGAACAGTTGCATCTCGTCCGCAATCTGGTCGGCCAACTCCAGATAAGGCCAGTGGTTCTCACCAGGGAACTCGACGCGTCGGGAAGTGGCAATGTGCTTGGCCAGGTAGTGACTGTGCGCTGGATCGACGAAGGTGTCACCGCTGCGGTGCAGGATCAAGGTAGGCACGTTCACCGCCGGTAGCACGTGGCGAACGTCGCCTTCGAACGCCATCCGGAGCAGTGCGCGAGCGGTGCCGGGCGAAGCGGCAAACCGTTCCAGCTTCGCCGTCCCCTCCACGATCCCGGGCACTGCGAGCAGGGCCGGCATGATCAGCCCGGCGGCGATTCCCTGACCCCACTCCAGGGCGACTCGATCAAGGAGGGCGTCGAAGACGGCCGGATCCCAGCCGTAGGGGTAGTCCGGGCCGCGGATCCCGCGCGCCCAGCAACCCTGCAGGACCAGCGCGCGGGTGCGCTCGGGGTACTGGGCAGCGAAGAGCAGGCTCATCGCCCCGCCGTCGGACAGTGCGGCCAAGACGGTGCGCTCGGATCCGACGGCGTCGAGCACCGCTCGCACGTCGGTCATCCGCTGGTCCAGGGTGGGCACGTCATCGTCGGAGGGCAACCGGTCGGAGAGGCCGGTTCCTCGCTTGTCGATCAGGATGAGGCGGCTGAACTCGCACAATCGGGCGTAGAACGCGACCCAGCCGGGGTTCTCCCAGCCGAGTTCGACGTGGGACGCCCAGGGCGGGATGAGGA
This sequence comes from Sporichthyaceae bacterium, assembly GCA_052388275.1. Classification (GTDB taxonomy): domain Bacteria; phylum Actinomycetota; class Actinomycetes; order Sporichthyales; family Sporichthyaceae; genus JBQTII01. The sequence continues at coordinate 10,257 of JBQTII010000110.1, forward strand.
TGATGTCAATTCTCGCGGCGCTGTCCCCGACCACCTGAAACGCGATGTAAGCGCCGTCGTCGCCCTTCGCATACTGGGTCTTGGGCATCGTGATCATGGTGCGCCTCACGCGGTGAGCGGACGTCCTGACCTGAACCTAGCCGACAGGTCGTACGGTCAGGACCGTGGAATGCATCGACGCCTCGGTCGCAGCCCTGGTCGCTGCCTTGCCCACCGGCGTGGTCATCACCGATCCAGCGCGGGTCGAGAAGTACCGCTTTGACCGCGCGGCGGATCCCTCGGCGGGAGTCCCGCTGGCCGTCGTGCGGGCCGAGTCCACCGAGCACGTGCAATCGGCGCTGCGCTGGGCGAGCGAGTACCGGATCGCGGTCATCACCCGGGGCGCGGGCTCCGGGCTCTCCGGCGGTTGCACCGCGCGCGCGGACGCCATCGTGCTCAGCACCGAACGCATGCGTGCGATCAGCGTCGATCCGGTGACCCGGACCGCGGTGGTCGAGCCCGGCCTGCTCAACGCCGAGGTGAAGGCCGCGGCCGGGGCGCGGGGCCTGTGGTACCCGCCGGATCCGTCCTCGTTCGAGATCTGCTCGATCGGCGGCAATGTCGCCACCAACGCCGGCGGGCTGTGCTGCGTGAAGTACGGCGTCACCTCCGATTACGTGCTGGGGATGCAGGTCGTGCTCGCCGACGGCACCGCAGTGCGCCTCGGCGGTCCGCGGCTGAAGGACAGCGCGGGCCTGTCGCTGACCAAGCTCCTGGTCGGCAGTGAAGGAGTGCTGGGGATCGTCACCGAAGTGACGCTGCGTCTGCTGCCCGCGCAGCACTCCGCGTGCACCGCAGTCGCGACGTTTGCCACCGACGCCCAGGCGACGTCGGCCGTCCTCGCAATCACCTCCTCGATGCGTCCGGCGATGCTGGAGTACATGGACTCGGTCGCGATCAATGCCGTCGAGGACATGATGCGGATGGGTCTGGACCGCGGCGCCGGAGGGTTGCTCGTCGTCCAGTCAGATGCTGAGGGTGGCGCCGGCCGGCGCGAACTCGCGGCGGTCGCCGCGGCGCTCGAGAGCTGCGGTGCGAGCGAGGTCGTGCTCACCGAGGATCCCGTCGAGGGCGCCGCCTTCGTCGCCGCGCGGCGCAATGCGATCCCGGCCATGGAACGCCGTGGCCGGCTGCTGCTGGAGGACGTCGGCGTCGCGCTGCCGCGGCTGCCGGATCTGGTCGATGGCGTGCACCGCATCGCGGCGCAGCGCGATGTCGAGATCGCCCTGGTCGCCCATGCCGGTGACGGCAACACCCACCCGCTGCTCGTGGTGGACCCGAGCGACCCGGGCAGCGCGGGCCGAGCACAGCAAGCCTTCGGGGAGATCATGGACCTGGCTATCGCGCTCGGCGGGACCATCACCGGTGAGCACGGTGTCGGCACGCTGAAGAAGGACTGGCTACCCGACCAGCTGGGCCCCGACGTCCTCGAGCTCACCCGGCGGATCAAGTACGCCTTCGACCCTGCCGGGATCCTGAATCCGGGCGTCATCCTCTGAAGGGCGCCCCGGGGGTGATGTCGTAAGCTCTCCCGCGGCGGGGCGGGCTGCAGTAGCAGGTCGACCCCACGCCGCCTTAGCTCAGTCGGCTAGAGCGACGCACTCGTAATGCGTAGGTCATCGGTTCGATTCCGATAGGCGGCTCCACAACCTTGCAGGGCAGGGACCCTGCATCCGCTCGTTCTTCGGGCGAGGTGGGCGGACCCCTTCGCGCGGCGCGATCGAATCGGTGACGGGCCGACGCTTGGGCGGCGCCCGGATCGAGCGCTACCGCCGAAAAGGTCGCCATGATTGGACCGACGGCGTTGGATCGCGGCTGGAGGAGGCCCCGTGCGGGTGGCGAAGCTGTTGACGACGACCGTCAAGGGCTTCGCGTTGGACGCCCCGCACGAGGTCAGCCTGGATCCCCGCGGTGCGGCCGGGGACCGTGAGTTCTTCTGCGTGGGCCGGCGGGGCGTACTTACCTCGATCACCCGTACCGGACGCTTGTGCGCAGTTCGGGCCAGGTACGACGCGGCCCGCGAGCACCTGCACCTGCGGGCGCCCGACGGGACCACGTGCGAAGGAGCGGTCGTGCTGGGGGAGGAGGTACCCGTCGAGCACTTCGGCATTCACCTGCCGGGGCGCCTGGTCGATGGCCCCTGGAACGCGATGCTGTCCGCCCTCGCCGGTGCGCCACTGCGCCTGGTGCGCGCCACCGGCGAGCGCACCGGCTCCGACCTGCATCCGGTGACCTTGCTCGGGGAGAGCTCCATCCAGGCTGTCGCCGCGGCGGCCGGTGTCGAGGCGCTCGACCCGCGGCGGTTTCGGATGCTGATCAACTTCGACGGTGCGCCGCCGTTCACCGAGGACACCTGGCGGGGGCGACGCCTGCGGGTGGGCGGGGCTGTCATTGAGGTCGGCGGGCCGGTGCCCCGGTGCGCGGCGACCCTGCGCAACCCGGACACCGGCGTCGTGGACCTGCAGGTTCTGGCGGCCATCGTGAAACTGCGGGGGTTGGCCCCCAACGAGTTCAGCGATCGCGGGATCAACCTCGGGGTCTACGCCCGGGTACTCAACGATGGATCGGTAGGCCTCGATGACGTCCTTGAGGAACTGTGAAACACGCGATCGGCGGGCGGGGGAGTGACCCGTGCCCCGCTTGCGTCATACTGGATCCACTAGGCCCCTTCCGGGGTCGCCGGGCTTGACGATCGGCGTGCACTCTCAGTGGCCCGCAGACTCGCCCGGAGGTACCACCAGCTCGGAGCGGAAGATCGCCCGCGGATCTGAAGACCCGGCTGTCGGATTCCGCCTGGGTGGAGGTACCCGGGTCCAGGGAGGCGTGAGTGGCTCGACCTCGGCAGGCCCCAACCGGCGGTCGCCGCAACGGACCGCGCCCGGAGCGGCGGGACCGGCGCCCCAAGGGCGAGGGCATCATCGGGGTGCTCGCCCGCACTGTGCGCGAGGTCGAAGGGGCAGTGGCGCGCGGCAGCGTCCCGGCCTCGGTCCGTACCAAGTTCCAGGTCGTCGCCCTGCTGGTTCGTCAGGAGCGCACCCGGGTGCGCTCGGAGGCGAGCAGCACCGAGGCGGCGCGTGCGGAAATGCTCAAGCGCCTCGACGGCATCGCGATGATCCTCGCCCAGACCGCGGCGCGTGATCCTTCGCTGCTCGCGCTGCTGGCCGAGGACGCCGTCGTTTCCTCGGCGGCCCGCTCGCTGATCCGGACCATGCTCACCGACGCCGGGGTCGAGGTCGCCCCGGAGGAGGTCGCGCCGCCGCCACCCGCCGTCGCCGCCACCGCCGAGCGACGCGTCGTGCCACAGGCCGTCGTGTCCCGCCAGCTGGCAAACCCGTTCCTGGCGCCGGATTTCTCCGCTGCCCGGCCGGCGGCGGCGACCGCCCGCCGGCTGTCCACCTGGGAACTGCTCACCCCGCTGTTCCGCTCCTTCGAAGAGGCCGCCGCCGGCGCCCCGGCCTGCATGCCGCTGCCCCCGCGCTCCGCGTGGCGTGCCTCCAGCGGCGTCGAGCTGATGCCCCATCAGGCACAGGTGATCGCCGCAGCAGCGGCTGGGCACCGCACCTTCCTGCTCGCCGACGAACCCGGCCTGGGCAAGACGGCGCAGGCCCTGCTCGCTGCCCAGACGGCCAATGCCTACCCGCTGCTCGCGGTCGTTCCCAACGTCGTCAAGACCAACTGGGCGCGCGAGGTCGGGCTCTGGACGCCACTGCGCACGGCGACGGTGATCCACGGCGATGGCGAACGCATCGACGGTTTCGCCGACATCGTCATCGTCAACTACGAGGTGCTGGACCGCCACGTCGGCTGGATCGGGGAGTTCGGTTTCCGCGGCATGGTGGTCGATGAGGCGCACTTCATCAAGAACAAGAGCTCCCAGCGTTCCCAGCACGTGCTCGAGCTCGCCGATCGCATCCGCCTGCGGGCAGCGCGGCCGCTGATGATGGCTCTGACCGGCACGCCCTTGATCAACGACATCGAGGACTTCCAGGCGATCTGGGAGTTCCTCGGCTGGATCGATGCCAAGAAGCCGCGTGCGGAGTTGATGCGCGCCCTGGAGGACACGCACCTGACCCCGATCGAGCGCGAGTTCTACCCGGCGGCGCGCCAATGCGTCATCGAGATGGGAATCGTGCGACGGCGCAAGGTCGACGTCGCCGCGGACATTCCGTCGCGCCGGGTGGCCGATCTTCCCGTCGAGCTGGAGGAGAAGGTCGGGCGCTCGATCCGCCAGGCCGAGCAGCGCCTGGCCAAGCGCATGGTGTCCCGCTATCTGGCCGCGCTCGAGGCGCGCACGTCCAGGGCGGCCCTCGACGGTATCGACCACGAGCTCGTGCGCACGATCGCCACCCGCGAGCGCAAGGAAGCCACGACGTCCAAGACCGATGGCAACGTCTTCGGCATGATGCGCCGCATCGGCTCGGCCAAGGCCGGCCTGGCCGCGGACTACGCCGCGCAACTCGCACGCAGCGCCGGCAAGGTCGTCTTCTTCGCCAAGCACATCGACGTCATGGACGCCGCCGAGGAGGTCTTCACCAAGGCCGGGGTCCGGTACTCCTCAATCCGCGGGGACCAGACCACGCCGGTGCGCCAGAAACAGATCGACGCCTTCACCACCGACCCCGACGTCGCGATCGCGGTGTGCTCGCTGACGGCGGCCGGTGTCGGCCTGAATCTGCAGGTGGCCTCCGACATCGTGCTCGCCGAGTTGTCGTGGACCGCGGCGGAGCAGACGCAGGCGATCGATCGCTGTCACCGGATCGGGCAGACCGAGCCCGTCACCGCGTGGCGCATCATCGCCGCGCAGACCATCGACGCGCGGATCGCCGAGCTGATCGACAGCAAAGCCGGACTCGCCGCGCGCGCGCTCGACGGCGCGGGGGAACAGGAGGGGTCCTCGGCCGACGTCCAGCTCGAGGCGCTCGTCGCGCTGTTGACGGACGCGTTGTCGGCGCAAGCCTGAGCCCGCGCCATGCCGCTGCTGCTCGTGCTGATCAAGCCGCTGCTTTTCCTTGTCCGCAAGGTGCTCAAGCCGCTGCTGGCCAAGACCCTGTGGCGGGTGCTCGCCCCGATCCTGGTCCCGATCTGGAACCGCACCGTGCGCCCCCTGTGGCGGCGCATGACCCGTGACCTGCCGCGGATGGACCGGGTGAGTACCCAGCGCGGGGCCTTCGTCAACATCTGCACGGCCTGCGCTGCCGTGGCCGATCACCGCATCGAGCGCGTGGCGCGGGTGCTCAAGACCCCGGCGTTCCTGCCCAACATCGCGGCGGGCCCCGTGCGCCGCACTGCCATTTGCAGTGCGTGTGGTCATCGGCGCCCTGTCGCGGACGCCCCGCGCCGCGAGAAGGTCAGCTACCGCCCGGTCACCGCGGATCGGTGACTGCTTGACTGGGGCCACGCCCCGGTTGTTCCGTTCCACCGCCCTGATCCGCCAAGCCCAGAAGGATTGACCCGATGTCCGAAAGCGAGAACCCAGCCCTGTCCTCCCCGACGCCGACGACGCCGCATCCGCGCACGAACAAGGACTGGTGGCCGAATCAGCTCGACGTGTCGGTCCTGCACAAGCACGCGCCCGCGGGCAACCCACTGGGCGCGGGCTTCGACTACAAGGCGGCCTTCGCCGGTCTGGACGTGGACGCCCTCAAGGCCGACGTCGTCGAGGTCATGCGGACCTCCCAGCCCTGGTGGCCGGCGGACTACGGCCACTATGGCCCGTTGTTCATCCGCTTGACGTGGCACGCGGCCGGCACCTACCGGATCGAGGACGGGCGCGGCGGTGGCGGCGAGGGGCAGCAGCGCTTCGCCCCGCTGAACAGCTGGCCCGACAACGGCAACCTGGACAAGGCCCGCCGCCTGCTCTGGCCGGTCAAGGCCAAGTACGGGCAGGCGATCTCCTGGGCAGACCTGTTGGTGCTCGCCGGCAACCTCGCGCTGGAGGACATGGGCTTTTCCACCTTCGGTTTCGCGTTCGGCCGCCCGGACACCTGGGAACCCACCGAGATGAACTGGGGCCTGGAGCAGACCTGGGTCGGCGACGAGCGCTACTCCGCCGAAAGCAGCCCGCTGGATCTGGAGGGCCAGCCGTTCGGCAACGTCAGCATGGGCCTGATCTACGTGAACCCGGAGGGCCCGGCGGGTCGGCCGGACCCGCTGGCCTCCGCGCACGACATCAAGCTGACGTTCTCCCGGATGGCGATGAACAGCGAGGAGACCGTGGCGCTGGTCGCCGGCGGGCACACTTTCGGTAAGGCGCACGGAAACGGTGATGCCGCTCTGGTCGGGCCCGAGCCCGAGGGCTGCCCCATCAACCATCAGGGCTTCGGGTGGCAGAACTCCAACGGCTCGGGCGTCGGTTTTCACACCGTCACCTCCGGCATCGAGGGCGCCTGGACCCCGACGCCGATCACGTGGGACAACAGCTACTTCGAGACGCTGTTCGGTTACGAGTGGGAGCTCACCGCCAGCCCCGCCGGGGCCAAGCAGTGGAAGCCGGTGGGCACCAGCGGCGACGGGACGGTGCCCGACGCCCACGACCCGGCGATCCGGCACGCGCCGATGATGACCACCGCCGACATGGCGCTACGAGTGGACCCGTAGTTCGAGGCCATCTCGCGCCGTTTCATGGCGAACCCGGATCAGCTCGCCGACGCGTTCGCCCGCGCCTGGTACAAGCTGTTGCACCGGGACATGGGTCCGGCCTCGCGCCTGCTCGGTCCGTGGGTGCCGCCCGTGCAGATCTGGCAGGACCCGGTGCCGGCGGCCCAAGGACCACTGGTCTCCGATGCGGATGTCGCGACGCTCAAGACCAAGGTGTTCGACGCCGGGCTGTCGGTCTCCCAATTGGTGGCCACCGCCTGGGCCTCGGCCTCGACCTTCCGGGGCACCGATAAACGCGGCGGCGCCAACGGGGCCCGGATCCGCCTGGAGCCCCAGCGCGGCTGGGAGGCCAACGACCCGACCGAACTCGCCAAGGTGCTGGGCTCGCTCGAGCAGATCCGCAGCGACTTCAACGCCGGCGCAGGAGCCGGCGTGTCGCTGGCGGACCTGATCGTGATCGCCGGGAACGCAGCGGTGGAGAGGGCAGCGGCCGCCGCGGGCGTCACCGTCACGGTGCCGTTCTCGCCCGGACGCACCGACGCCTCGCAGGAGCAGACCGACGTCGAGTCCTTCGCGGTCCTGGAGCCGAAGGCCGATGCGTTCCGCAGCTACTTCCGCCCCGGCGACAAGACCCCGGCCGAGGTGGCGCTGCTGGAGCGGGCGAATCTGCTCACGCTCACCGCACCCGAGATGACCGTGCTGATCGGCGGGTTGCGCGTGCTGGGCGCCAACCACCAGAGCTCCTCGCTCGGCGTGTTCACCGACCGCGTCGGCACGCTGAGCACGGACTTCTTCACCAACCTGCTTGACATGAGCACCGAGTGGAGCGCGTCGGGGTCAACCGAGGGCGTCTTTGAGGGCAAGGACCGCACCAGCGGCAACGTCGTCAAGACGGCGACGGCCGCCGACCTGGTCTTCGGATCGAACTCGATCCTGCGGGCCGTCGCCGAGGTGTACGCCCAGAGCGACGCGAAGGAGAAGTTCGTGCACGACTTCGTCGCCGCCTGGGTCAAGGTTGCCGAGCTGGACCGCTTCGACCTGCGCTGATCCTGCGCTGAGTAAATCGCCGTCCCGGTCGGCCCCACGTGGGCCGGCCGGGACGTTGCGCACCGCCCCCACGCTCTCGCTCCGCGTGCTGCCTGCCCCATAGGCTGCCGAGCGTCGCGTCAACGAGAGGGCACCCATGACCGAGTACACCGGTCCAGGATCCGCGTCCGCACCCGGGCAGCAGCCACCGCCTCCCGGTCCGGCCGGCTGGTATCCGGATCCGTGGGGGCAGGCGCAGCAGCGCTGGTTCGACGGATCGGCGTGGACGCCCACCACGGCGCCCGAGGCTGTGCCCACCGCCGTGCCCACCGCCGTGCCCGGCGGCGCCTGGGGCGCACCCACCGGCGCCCCGCCGGCCGGCGGGTGGGGGGGTCCTCCGGCGGCGCCCAAGAAGCGGCGGATCGGGCTCATCATTGCCTGCTCCCTCGCCGCCCTGCTGGTCGTGCTTGGAGTGCTGGGCACGGTCGCCTACCAGGTGTTCAAGGACGACGCTGCCTTCGCCGAGGTCGGGGACTGCATTTACATGACCGGCGTGGGGACCCCGCAGATCGACGCAAAGAAGGTCGGGTGTGACACCCCGAACGCGATCAACAAGGTCGCGCTGCGGATCGAGCGAGCCAGTGCGGCCTGCCCGAACGAGAACTACGACTTCTATTCCGAGGACACCGTCGGGGACTTCACCCTGTGCATGACGCTGAACGCCAAGGCCGGCGAGTGCTTCCTCGGCACGGAGACCAGTACCAGCAGGGTGGCGTGTGAGCGCCGCCGGGAGAGCGAAGGATTCGTCTTCAAGGTGGACCGCGTCCTGGGCGTCAACAGGCCGGCCCAGTGCAAGGAGACCAACCCCCTCAGCGAAGGCGTCGGCTACCCGGTGCCACCGACGACGCTCTGCGTCATCGGACTCGAACCCCGGTAGGGCTCGGGCGTAGGGGTGAAGGGAAATTTCGTCCCAAGCCGGGGTGAACCGCGCGACCTGGGCCCTACCGTCCTTCCATGGCAATGACGCGGGGAACGATGCGGCGGGGAACGGTGATGGGTGCGCTCGGGATTTCAGTGGTGACGGTAGCCCTGCTGGCGCCGCTGGCGACCCCGGCCGGTCCCGCCGGGGCGGCCACGGTCACCACCTACAGCCAGCACCGGGACTTCCAGGACGCCGTCGTCGAGGACGTCAATGCCTTCTGGGCGCGGGAGCTGCGCCGCAACGACGCCAAGTACCGCCGCCCGTTAGTACGCACGATCGACCGTGGCCGGTACAGCCAGACCAAGTGTGGCAAGGTCATCGCCGACCCGGCGGAGGCCAATTTTCGCGACATGTCGCCGGCGTTCTACTGCCGCCTGGACCGCAGTATGAACGTCTCGGCGGGCTGGATGTTCCGCGCGATGCAGAAGCCGTTCGGTGAGGGCGGGGTGGCGCTGGTCATCGCACACGAGTTCGCCCATCACGTGCAGAACACCCTGGGGACGCTGCGCGGGCAGTCGCGGGCCCTGGAGCTGGCGGCGGACTGCCTGGCCGGGGTGTGGATGGGGTCGGTCGCCGGTGACGGGCTGATCAACCGCGGCGATCTGCGTGAGGCGCGAGCGGCCCTTCGCTCGCTCGGTGATCAGGGCACGACCTCGGTCTCGCACGGGCGGGCATCCCAGCGTGTCAAGGCGTTCAGCGCCGGTGTCGCCCATGGCGAGGCAAACCGCTGCTGAGAAGCTGTCGCCGTCCCGGACACCCAGCCCAGGAGCCCCCATGTCCCAGTGGCCGATCACCGACACCGCGTCCACGGTGTTCCCGCTCGCCTCGCGGGCCAACGTCGGAGAGATCTTTCCGGACCCGATCACGCCGCTGAACGCCAGCACGGGGTTCTTCGCGAACCTGGAGGCGGGGTGGCGCGACGCGTTCGTGGCCACCGGTGCGTGGGAACACGACCTCTACGACGATGCCGTTGCGCACAACCCGATCCAGTGCTTCGGCAGCTACATCTTCATCAACATGTCCCTGATGCGCCTGTTCGGTGTCCGGGTGCCCGGCTTCAGCCCCGAGGCCGTCGACCTGCAGTACTTCGGGGACCTGCCCGGCATCCCGTCCTACGAATCGGAAAAGCGGGACTTCGACGAGAGTGCGGAGCATGCCGCCAAGTCCGGAGCCTGGCTCGTGGGCGAGGTCCTCGGCGCGACCGACCTGGCCCCCTACGACGGCGACCGGGCCCGCATCCTGGCGATCCGGGCCGAGCGCCCCGACCTTGCCACGCTCACGACCGCGCAGCTCGCGGCGCGCATCACCTCGTTCAACGCCGATCTTCGGCACTTCTTCTGCAACCACATCGTGGCCAGTCTCGCCGCCGGGGTTGGTCTGGGCGCGGTGGCTCAGGTGTGCGCGGCCCTCGGCCGACCCGAGCTCTCCCTGACTCTCGTCGGCGGCATCGGGGACGTCGACAGCGCCGGTGCTTCCCTCGGGATGTGGAAGCTGAGCAGAGCGCTGCGTGCCGACGCCGATCTCACCGCCGCGCTGGACGCCGGTGTCTCCGGATTCCTCGACCGGCTGCGCGCCTGCCCGGAGCCGGCCGCCAAGGCCTTCGACGTCGACTTCGTCGCGTTCATCGACGCGTGGGACTTCCGCGGGCAAAGTGAGTGGGAGCTGCGCGCCCCGACCTGGGGGACCGACCCCGACCTCGCGCTGGGGATCATCGAACGGCTGCGCCATGTCGAGGACGCGCAGGCGCCCGAGGCGAAGAACGCGCTGCGCGCAGCGCAGCGCGAGCAGGCCTCTGCGGAGCTGCGCGCGGCCCTGGCCGGCAACGAGGCGCTGGGGCAGTTCGAGGCCGCACTGCACGCGGCGGCCTTGTGGCTGCGTGCCCGCGAACGCCAGCGCACCTCCGCAGCGATGCTGATCCACGAGCTGCGCCTTGCCGCGCTCGAGCTTGGCCGTCGCGGCGTGGCGGCGGGCAACCTCACCGACGCGCGCCAGATCTTCATGCTGTTCGCGGACGAGCTGCCTGCCTATCTCAGCGACCCCGAGCCGCTCGCCCCGCTGATCCGTGAACGCGAGCGGATCTACCTCGACCTGTTCGACTATGAGCCACCGTTCGTGATCGATGGCCAACCCGCCGAGTACACCTCGTGGGCACGGCGGGACGCACGCACCGCCGAGGCGCTGACCGCCGGCAGTGTGCTGAGGGGGGTCTCCGGTTGCCCCGGCGTCGTGCGCGGACGGGCGCGCGTCGTGCTCAGCGCCGACGAGGCCGATGAGCTAGAGCCCGGTGAGGTACTCGTCGCCCCGATCACCGATCCATCCTGGACTCCGCTGTTCGTCGGGGCGGCCGCGGTCGTCGTCAACGTCGGGGCGCCGTTCTCTCACGCCGCCATCGTCAGCCGCGAGTTGGGCATCCCGTGCGTGGTCTCAGCCACGGACGCGACGGTGCGGATCCCCAATGGCGCACTGCTCGAGGTGGATGGAACGACCGGTCGGGTAACCGTGCTGGACCTCTGAGCGGGTCCCGGTCTCACGGTTCACCCCCAGTGAGGACCCCTCAGGTGTTGCGCAGCCGCTTGCGGGCGAAGAATGCGGCAGCCAGCGCGCCGACCAGCAGCATGCCGTATCCCGTCTTGTGCTGCTGCACACTCTGGCGCAACGTATTGTGATCCATCGTCATATCTTTCTCTTAGGCCAGTCGGCTGCGGTGTCGTGCGTCAGCGCACGTCCTTGAGCCACCCCCCGGCGTCGTAGCCGTCGAGGGTGAAGCACGACTGCGCAAATTGCAAACCGAACTGCGTGATGTGCACGCTGCGGTACACCGACATCGTCTTCTTCGCCCGCTCCATCGCCGCACTCGCGGCCGGCTGGGCCTCGATGAAGGAGTAGCGGCGCGGGTCCTCGACCTGCTCGTCGGAGAAGCAGATCATGCCGAGCCGGTCGAGGTTGGCCAGGTATTGCGGGTTGCGCTCGGGGTAGGTGCACCCCGACATCTCGGCGACCAGGTTGAGCCCGATGGCGATCAGTTCCGAGCCGACCCCGAGCGGGGTCTTGGTCCGGACATCGATCGCCGGTTGCGGCCCGGCCAGGGCCATGAAGCGGATGATGCGTGCCTCGTCCGGCAGCAGTTCGCGCAGGATGCGGGGGAACGCCGGGTGCTCGGTGCGCCCCCCGCCGTGCGTGCCGACATGGCGTAGGAGCGAGTCGCCCTGCTCACGCAGTTGGGCTGGGGTGACCTCGTCCGCCGCGTTCGCTACCCGTACCGCGCTGGAGGTGATGACCGAGGGCAGCGGGGTGTTGTTCAGCGCGAGGGCCTTGACCACCGTCGAGCGGACGATCTCCACCTGTCGGTCCACGATGTCGGTGACCGGCTCACCGGAGGCGACCTGGCGCACCAGGTCGGTGGCCGCGGTCACGGTGCCGTGCACCGCCCAGGCCGAGATCCGGACCCCGGTCCCGGCCGCAAAGCGCACGAGCCCGCCCACTCCGGCGTAGGTGTCGCGGTCCAGGCTGCGGGCGCCCAGCTCACGCAGGTCGGTGGCGAACAACTCGCGGGCGGCCTTGCGGGCCTCGAGCGCGCCGGAGCTCAGCCGCCGTGGATCAAAGCGCTCGAGTACGCCGTGACCGTTCGCCGGGGCGCTCGGCTCCACCGGGGGCGGGGCCGGGATCACCACGGTCGGTGGTTCTTCGCGTTTGCGTCTGGCCATCGCTCAGACCCCGAAGATGATGATATGGGCGGCCCCGACGAAGAAGCCGAGGAACCCGCCGTGCGCGTAGAGCAGCCAGGCGTCCTGCTCTACTGCGGAGTAGAGCATCTCCATGAACTCCTCGGGCGGAAGCTCACGCAGCTTCTCGGTACAGAAGTCGTCGATCTTCTGCGCCTGACGCCCCGTGAAGTCGGCGTCTTCCAGCAGGCGCGGTGCCACGTCGAGCGCGGCACCGGCCGTACCGCGCCGGATCGCCTCGAACTCCCGGCCACCCACCGCGGCCCGCACCAGGGTGCGGCTCGGTCCGACGATGTGATCGACCTCGCGCAGCATGAGCTCGCCGATGATCAGCTTCGTCTTGTCCGAGCGCGGCCCCTTGATGAGCTCGTTGATGATGTTGGGCAGGGTGATGACCTCGTGCGCGAGGGAGTAGCCGAAGCTCGCGGCCGCCTCGTGTTGGCGCTTGGCGAACTTCGCCTGCTTCCACAGATACCGATAGCGCGGCTGTGGTTCACCGGGTTCGAACACCATCTTGATCGCGACGACATTGACGATGATCCCGATCAGGGCCGCACCGAACAGCACGATGAACCAGTGCGGTATCGCGGACAACACCGGAAGCTCGGTGCCCCAGTGCAGGATCAGCGCGAGGGCGAGCCCGAGCGGGAACCCGAGCCAGAAGCCGATGGCGGTCATGAAGCGCAGCTCTTTGGCGCCGAGGTTGTAGATGATGTCGCGCAGGATCTTCGGGTCCTCGCGCAGCCGCCCGACCACCATCAACTTGATGTCGATGAGGTCGTCGATGTTCTCCTCGATGGCCTCCATTGCGTGGGCGGCGATGATGTCGATGCGCTGTTCCACGCGCTGGTAGACGACCTCGCGCAACTGTGTCGGTAGCTGCTCCCAAAGTTCGGGGTGCTCGCGCGCCATCACCTCATCGACCATGGGGCGGATGTCGTGACGCGCCACGTTCGCGAGTTGGGCGGCGATGCGGTCAGGTTCGAGTTCGGTGAGGAAGTCGCGGATGCTGCCGAGCTTGGACAGGCCCTTGTCCACGCAGATGCTGGCCATCCGTTCGGCGCGGGCCGGGATGAAGCCCTGAAAGCCCAGGATGCCGCCGGGGGCGAAGATCGGCAGGACCTGTAGCTTGCGGGGCAGAAACGGGAAAAGGGTCTTGACCCCGGGGCAGTGAAAGCCGCGAAAGCGGATGGGGGCGAACAGCATGATGACCCCGGTCCAGTTGGTGACCAGACCGGCGAGGGCGCTGAAGATCGGGATGCTGACGACGTCGATGACGAACTGCGACTGCCCGGTCAGTTCCGGGAAATCGACCAGCCCGCCGCTGCTGGCGAGCACGCGGGAGCTCACGTGTCATCTCCATCCGTCGGGGGCCACGGCGCTGCGCTCATCGTGAACGCCGGGGCGCCGACTTGTCCACGACCGGGGTCAGGGCGAGCTCCCCGCCCACGCCGCCGATCTTCGTCAGCGGGCGCACGCGCCAGGCGACGACCCCGTCGATCAGCTCGATCGGAGCCCACCCGAAGGCCCGGGTGTCCCGGGAGGTGATCGGGTTGTCCCCAAGGAGGAACAGCATCCCGGCCGGGACGAGGCGAGCCTTCCCGCCGGGGGCGGAGGTGCCGTCCCGGCGGCAGCACCGCACGATCCCGGCGCCCCACTGGTCCTGCCAGGCCGGGTTGGTGACGGTGAACCACGCCCCCGTGCCGCCGGGCTGTACCCGGACCACCGGGTCCGAGCCCCTCGGGGTGCTGATCGCGACGCGGTCTGCGGGTAGGGCGATCACCCGTTTGACGACCTTCGGACCGGTGGGTTCGAACCTGCCCACCACCAGGTCGAAACGGTTCGGCGAGTCGCCGCCGCTGAACGGGCGCAGCATCACCCGGTCCCCGTCGCGCAGGGTCGGCTCCATGCTCTCGCCCTCGATCTTGACCCCGAGCGCGGCGGTCGCGACGTAGAGCACGAGGACGATCACGGCGAGAACGCCCGCGATCATCAGCAGGATCTGACGGGTGATCCAGCGCGGTAGCACAGTCGCGATTCGCGCGGGAAGGCTCAGCACACCCACGCTCGCGGCCCTCCTTCGCGCCCGTTTCCTCACCTGGGGTGGGGCGATCTTTGACGAAGGGTAGGGGGAGGTGTTCGATGGCCGGATGAGTGCCCCCGCGCTCGACCAAGCGCGTGAGGTGCCCCGTGGCGGCACGCGGTGGCGCCGCACCGCGCTCGTCCTGGTGCCGGGCCTGATCGCGGCCGCAGGCCTGATCCTCTCGACGCTGCGGGGCGGGATCCCGATCAATCTCGTGGTGGTCGGGCAGGACCTCAAGCTCACCTCCAACGGCGGGCTTGTCGAGCTTCCTCGCGGCATCACCCTGACCCCGTCGACCATCCGGATGAAGAACGCGGGCGCCACTCGGGGGGTCGTGATCGCCGCCCTGCCGGAGGCGATCCTGACCAAGGGTCTGTGCATCTCGCTGGTGCTCACCTTCCCGGGCGTCGGCGCCTACACCGTCCGGTTGCACACCGATGGGCGCACGACGGCCAAGGACATGACCATGGATGCGGCCGGGATCCAGGTCGGCAGCGCGCGGCTGAGCGCCGCCTCGAGTGGGGCGGACCCGATCCTGATCGGCCCAGGCTCGGGCTCGTTGACCGGCGACCGCTTCGGCGTCGTTGCTCCCGGAGCGGGCACGCTGACGGCGCTGGCGGCCGACGCGCAGGGCGCGGTCATCGCCGGAACCGTCGACCTCAAGGGACTGAGCGTGGACCTGAGCAAGGGGGACGGGCTGGATGCGGGGGAGTGTTACTGATGATGGCCCTCGCCCAGCTGCGCGCGTCGAGGCCGATCGCGGGCTTGCGGCGCTTTCGGCACACGCGCCCGTTCTGGGGCGGGGTGCTCGTTCTCGCGGCCGCCCTGATTATCGGCTACCTGCCGTTCGGGCCGACGGACGAGCTGATCAGGGCCGGATCCAGCGCCGCGGCGGGGCTGTCTGCCGCAGTGGTGCTGGGCGTCCTGGGTCTGGTCATCCTGGTGTTTCCCGCCCAGCGGATCCTCGCGGGACTGGCGGCGGTAGCGGTGTCGCTGGCAGCCTTCGTCCTGTCGAACCTCGGCGGCTTCGTGATCGGGATGTTGTTGGGCATTCTCGGCGGGTCGCTCGCGGTCGGCTGGGTGCCGGACAAGCGGGCACCGGACAAGCGGGCACCGGACAAGGGTGTGGACGCCTTGGGAGGGAGCGGGGATGCGAGCGAGTGAGCGGGCGCGGACCTGGCACACCGAGATGCTCGCCGCGGCCGACGGCGGGCCAGCGCACGGCACCCGCTGGAGCCGGGGGGCGCTGATCGCCGCTCCCGCGGCGGCCGCCGTGGCGGCGATCGGGATGGCGATTGCCCAGGGGGCGCTGGCGGCGAGTTTCAACGTCGCCAATCAGAGGTTCATCCTCAACGTCGCGGAGCTGGAGGGCGTCGGCCTGGGTGCGGTCCCGGCGCTCGCGAAACCCAACGGGTCCGACGACGCCGGGGTGCTGCATGCGGGGCTCGCCTCGGCGAAGCTGACCGGTCTGTGCATCCTGGTGAAGGAGTCGATTCTCGGGGTGGACTACACGATCTCGATCGGCTCGGGCGGGACGCAGGCCGCCTCCGGGGACAACCTGTTCTTCGACATCACCGACCTCGAGGCGTCTCCGGCCTCGTTGCGCGGCGCCGTGCTCGGGGCGTCCGCGGACGACATCGCGGTCAACGGCACCTCGCTGGAGGGGGCCCCGGGGGCGTTCGGTCTCGACGTCACCCGCGGCACCGTGACCCTGCGCGAGGTGCGGGCCTCGGCCTATCAGGCACAGGTCGCGGGCGCGCTGACCCTGCCGAATCTGGGGATCAACGTCAGGCTGGGCAATGCGACCAGCTGTTGACCTGACGGTGCTTCAGACTCGCGTCGTGGCGTGGCGCCGGACCTTGCGGGCGTTCCGGCGCACCCGCCCGTTCTGGGGCGGGCTGTGGCTGGGAGTCGGCGGCTGGCTGGTGCTGCGGCTGTCCATGGTCGACACCCAGATTGCGCTCAGTGCTGGGCTCACCGGGGTCGGTGGGTGGCTGACGGGCGGCGGCATGATCGCGTGCGGGCTGGCGGCGTGGGCCGCGCCGTCCCAGCGTTACGTGCTCGGTATCGTCGGGGTGCTGCTCGCGGTCACGTCGCTGATCGTGTCCAACCTGGGCGGGCTGTTCGTTGGTATGGCCGCCGGGATCCTCGGCGGGTCGATGACCCTGGCCTGGGGCCCGAAGCGCGTACGCGCCTCATCATGAGGGCCTGCCGCGCTCTGCTGTGTGCACTGGCCGCCGCCGCTCTGGTCGCTACCGCGGTCGGTCCGTCCAGGCTTGCCGGCGCGGTCACGGGGGCGCCTACCGCGACGCCGGCGGGTTTCCTGCCCGCCCCGATCCCGGTCACCGTCACCGCGCCGACCCTGCGGATCCGCGACCTGGTCGCCGTCCTGGTGGATCAGCCGATCGCGCTGGCCGGTGGCGGACGCTCTCCCGGCGGGCCGCCGTCCGCCGGTGGGACCGTGTTGCTGGGCTTTGCCCGCATCGACCTGGACCGGGCCCGGATCGCGCAGTCCCGGGCCGGGGAGTTCACCCTCGCCATCACCAACGCCGCCGCCGCGGATCGGGCCGCGGTGATCGGGGGGGTCGGCGGCGAGGTCGAACTGTGGGGGGTGGTGAACACCCTGGACATCTGCCTGCCCGCATCGACCCTGCGGGACCTGGTGTTGCGCAACCTCGGCGACGCGGCCGCGCGGCGCATCGTCGCGGGACTGCTGGCGGATGGCGCGGACAGTAAGGCCCCGCCCTGCACCGCGGCGAAGCCGTTATTGCCCGCGCTCGCGGCGTTGATCCGCCAAGGCGGGAAGCTGCCGGCGCTCGTGCGGGCCCGCGACCTCGACATCGAGGTCTACGCGCTGCGGGCCAACGCCGGATCAGGCGCGTTGTCGCTGTCGCTGCCCGCCGGGCGGCTGCTGGTGACGCCGCGATGAGTGCCGCAGGTGCATCAGCAAGCGAGGTGCAGGCGAGCTACGGCACGCGGTGGCGTGTGGTCGCGTTTGCGCTGATCCCGACTGCGCTCCTGCTCGCCGTCGTAGGGTCAGCGGTCGCAGCCGGTGCGCTGGCGGTCTCGTTCGCCAGTGCGTCCGGCACGGTGTCGCTGCGCACGGCGGGCCTGAACGCCGAAGACTTCGCAGTCGCCGTGGCGTCCGTCTCGGTCGCTGACGTCGAGGGCGGGAGCAGCGAAGTTCCGCACGCGCGCATCGGCGTCGGGCCCGCTCGCATCAACGGCCTGTGCCTGGCGCATCAGACGTCGATGCTCGGGCTGGCCGTCACCCTGCTGATCGAGGGCGGCGACTCCGATCCGTCGACCTTCGAGATCCGCGCCGACGCCCTGACCCTGGACGTGCGCGACGTCCGCGCCGAGATCGGGGCCGGCGGTGAGGTCCAGGTCAACAAGAACGGCGGCGACGTCGCGGTGGCGGCGCTCGGCGGCTCGCTGGACCCCACTGCCCGGAGCTTTGGCCTACAGGCCTCCACTGCGCGCCTGAGCGACATCAACGCCATCGTGCGCAACATCGCCATCCCGGACCTGCTGTCGGTCCCGAACTTTCGGATCACGGTGGCCCCTGGGTCGCGCACCTGCTGACCCAGGCAGCCGTACTGGAGCGCTTGCGAACGACCAGAACTGATGGTACATCTAACGTATGAATGTTTCATCGGTGGTATCGACGCTGGCCGGACGCGTCGTCGAGCGCAGCCCTGCGGGCGACATGGTCGACGATTCGACCTCGGACCGCATCCTGGTGGCGGCATTGCGCCAGTTCGAACTGTTCGGCGTCGCGCGCTCGACCGTCGAACAGATCACCAAACGCTCCGGGCTCTCCCGCGTCACCATCTACCGCCGGTTCCCGGGCAAGGCCAACCTCGTCGAGGCGGTTCTGCTGCGGGAGGTGCGGGAGTTTCTCGATGCCCTTGACGCCCGGATAGCCGAGCTGCCGGGACAGGAGGAGAAGCTCACCGAGGGCTTCGTGTACACCCTGGAGGCCTTCCGCAACCACACGCTGCTCAATCGGCTGCTGGACAGCGAGCCCGAGTCCGTGCTGCCGATGTTCACCACCGAGGGCGGGCCCGTGCTCGCCGCCGCCCGCGACTATCTCGCCGGCCTGCTTGCCAAGGAATTCCCCGACGACCAACGCGAGCCGGCGGAGCTGAGAATCCTCGCCGAGCTGGTGGTCCGGCTGGTGCTCTCCTTCGCCCTCACCCCGCAGACCGCGGTCTGCCTCGATGTCCCTGACGATGCCCGGGCATTCGCCCTGCGCTACCTGGCCCCCCTGCTGTCCGGAGGTTCGCGATGACCACCATGAACAACGCCCGCGCCGTCGTCACCGGAGCCGGCAGCGGCCTGGGGGAGGCCTTCGCACTCGACCTCGCCCGCCGCGGCGGCGCGGTCGTCTGCGCCGACATCAACGCCGACCGGGCCGAGTGCACGGCCATTGCGATCCGCGAAGGCGGTGGAGCGGCGATCTCCGTCGCGTGCGACGTCACCGATCTGGCGCAGGTTCAGGCGCTGGCCGTCGCCGCACAGGCGTTCTTCGGCGCTGCGCCGACGCTGGTGATCAACAACGCCGGGGTCGGTTCGGGTGGCCAGGTGGTGGGGGAACTCCCGATCGCGGACTGGGAATGGGTGCTCGGGGTCAACCTGTGGGGCGTGGTGCACGGCTGCCACGTGTTCGCGCCGATCCTGCGCGAGCAGGGCCATGGCGGGATCATCAATGTCGCCTCCGCGGCCGCGTTCGCGGCGTTACCCGGCATGAGCGCCTACAACGTCAGCAAGGCCGCGGTGCTTTCGCTCACCGAGACGATGGCCGCGGAACTGAGCGGCACCGGGGTACGGGTCACGGCGCTGTGCCCGACGTTCGTGCAGACCGGAATCCTTCGTGACGGCCGCATCGGCGGTGAGGTGGCCGGCCTCGCGCAGACCCTGATGGAGCGGGGTTCGGGCGCCGCCGACATCGCGCGCGAGACCCTCGACGCGCACGAGCGCGGGCGGCTGCACGTCGTGCCGCAGTGGGACGCCAAACTGATCTGGGCGCTCAAGCGTCTCGCCCCCGCGCCATACACCCGCGTGCTGGGTCTCGCGCAGCGTATTGGCCCCGCCCTGGCTCGCGCGTGGGATGCCCAGCCCGACCGCGAGTTCGATCTCGAGGCGATGCTGGTCAAGATCAAGGACCGCCAGTGGGCCCTCGCCGACATCGACTTCGATGCCCCCGGGGCCGACCGGGTCACGGCAGAGCAGTGGGCGGATCTGCGCACCTTCATGATCGACCTGGTCTGGATCGAGCAGATCGGCGGGCGTGGATTTGCGGCCATGGCCAAGAAGGCCCCGACCGAGACCCTGCGCGAGGTCTACCGATACTTCCACGCCGAGGAACAGAAGCACGCCAACGCCGAACTGGCCCTGATGAAGCGCTGGGGGATGCTTGCTGAGGGCGAGGCGGTTCCCGAGCCCAACGTCAACATCCGCCTGGCCATCGACTGGCTGGACCGCTTCGCCGACACTCGCCCGCTGGTCGTGCTCGGCACGATCATCCCGATGCTTGAGGTTGCCCTCGACGGGGCGCTGCTGAAGTTCCTGCTCGACGAGGTGCACGACCCGGTGTGTCACCAGGTGTTCGCCAAGATCAACGCGGATGAGTCACGGCACCTGGCCGTCGACTTCCACGTCCTGGAGACGCTCGGGGCCGGCCCGCTGCACCGGTTGCTGATCCAGTCGGCGGGTTCGCTGCTGTCCGTGCCCACCCTGATCGGGCTGCTCTCCTACACCCCGCTGCTCTCCCGGATGCGCGACAGCGTGCTGGGCATGGGGCTGAGCGAGAACGGCCTGTACTCCGCGGTCGAGCGGTTCGGCAAGGTCGGGGACCGCAGCCCCACCACCTCACGCAATCCGATGTACCGGGCGCTGCGCCTGCACGGGACGGTGCTGGTCAAACCCGGCCACCCGTTCCATCGCCTGGTCGGCGACCCCTTGGTCAGGCTCACCTCGCACTACCCGCGCCGCTTGCTGGGCGCGATGCCCACCTGGTCGCGCGAGCTGACCTCTGAGCCGGTGCAGTGATGCCACATCAGAAAGTTACCGCGGATACGGTCCTGATCATCGGAGCAGGCTTCGCCGGGCTCGGGGCGGCGGTGCGACTCAAGCAGGCCGGTATCTGCGATTTCGTCATTCTCGAACGGGCCGCCGAGGTCGGCGGCACCTGGCGGGACAACACCTATCCGGGCGCGGCCTGCGACATCCCTTCGGTGCTCTACTCCTACCCGTTCGTGCAGAATCCGCGCTGGTCGCAGTTCTACTCCGGCAGTGCGGAGATCCTGTGCTACATCCGCACCATCGTCGATCGCTTCGAGTTGGCCCCCCACATCCGATTCGGCCAGAACGTCACCTCCCTTGCCTTCGACTCCGCGAGCGGCACGTGGACGGCGCGAACGGCAAGCCGACGCAAGTTCGTTGCCCGCTCGGTGGTCATGGCCTCCGGTCCGCTCGCCAACCCCGCCCTGCCGGCGATCCGGGGCCGGGAGGACTTTGCCGGGAAGGCGATCCACAGCGCCCGCTGGGATCACGACTACGACCTGGCCGGCAAGCGGGTCGCGGTGATCGGAACCGGCGCCAGCGCGATCCAGATCATCCCGGAGGTGGTCGACGTCGCCGAGCAGGTGACGGTCTTTCAGCGAACTCCCGGCTGGGTGCTTCCCCGGATCAACTACCGCACTCCCGGGTGGAACAAGGCGCTGTTCGCCGCGGTCCCGGCCGCGCAGTCCCTCGCCCGCAAGGCCACCTTCTGGGCGCACGAAGGCGTCGCGCTCGGCACGGTATGGAACTCGCCCGCCACCACGGTGGTCGAGCGGGTGGCCTCGGCGCACCTGCGCCTCGCGGTAGGTGATCCGTGGCTGCGCCGCCAGCTCACCCCCGACTTCCGGGCCGGCTGCAAGCGGCTGCTCGTCAGCAACGACTACTACCCGGCGTTGCAGCGTCCCAACTGCTCGCTGGTCACCTGGCCGATCGCCCGGATCAGTCCCGGCGGGATCCGCACCGCGGCCGGGGTGGAGCACCGCCTCGACGCGATCGTGTTCGCCACCGGGTTCGACGTTGCCAAGACCGGCCCGCCGTTCGCGATCACCGGCGTCGGGGGCAGGACCCTCGCGAGCGATTGGGCCCGCGGTGCCTACGCCTACAAGAGCGTCAACGTCTCGGGGTACCCGAACCTGTTCTTCACCTTCGGCCCCAACTCCGGTCCGGGGCACAACTCGGCGCTGGTCTTCATGAATGCGCAGATCGAGTACCTGGTTCAGGCGATCGCGTTGATGCAGGAGCGGGGGATCGCCTCGCTGGACGTGCGCCCCGACGTCGAGCAGGCCTACAACAGCAACCTGCAGAAGCGGCTCGGGCGCACGACCTGGAACTCCGGTTGCCAGAGCTGGTACCTCACCCCCGACGGCTTCAACTCCACGATGTTCCCGGGCTTCGCCACCCAGTACACCCGCCAGCTCTCGCGGGTTCGGCTCGAGGACTACGCGGTGACGGCCCGACGAGACCGCGAGGCGGTCACCAGCGCAGCGAGCTGACCGCACCGCGACGAACCTCGCCCGCAGCCAAGTTGGCGCTCAGGGGTCCATGTTCAAGAACAGCGCGGCGTGCTGCTCGCGCAGCTTGTACTTCAGGATCTTGCCGCCCACGGTGTCGGGTAGCGCGTCGGTGAAGACGACCGCTTTGGGGGTCTCGAAGCCGGCCAGGCGCTCGCGGCAGTGCGCGATCAGATCCTCCGCGGTGGGGTCGGTGCCGGGCTTGGGCACGACGATGGCGGTGACCGCCTCACCCCAGTGCTCATGCGGCAGCCCGATCACCGCGACCCGCAACACAGCGGGGTGGCCGTAGAGCACGGCCTCGACCCGAATGCTGGACACGTTCTCCCCGCCGGACTTCACGATGTCCTTGAAGCGATCAACCATGATCCGCAGATCCGCCTCGTCGACCATCGCGCTGTCCCCGGAGTGGAACCAGCCGCCGCGGAACGCCTCGCGGGTCGCGGCAAGGTCGCCGTAGTACCCCGAGGTGAGCGTGGGGCTGCGGTAGACGGCCTCGCCGGGGACGCCGAGCCGTTCGCGCACCGAGTTGCCGCCCGAGTCCACCACGTCGGAGGCGAGCAATGGACTCGGAATGCCGACGTAGTTGATCGCCGGGGCGCTTCGCTCGTAGACCTCAGGCCAGCGTGCCGGCCAGAAACGGTGACACGCGATCGCCTCGGTCTGGCCGAAGATCCCCAGCAGCACGAAGTCGGCACCGGCGTGCCGCGAAAGCGTCGCGTAGGCGGCGGGTGGCACCGCGCCCCAGCCGTAGACGAGCACCTTGAGGCAACCGACGTCGGCGCCGGTCCCCTCCAGGTGCTCGGCGATCATCGTGACCATCTGCGGCGAGCCGGCCCACAGGGCGCTCACTCGATCCTCGGCAACCATGGCCACCACATCGGCCGCCGCCGGCTTGCGGCCGAGCACCAGGGAGCCACCGGCCAGGAACGCCGCGAGCGGGAAAACCTGGTCGCCGACGTGGTAGATCATCGGCAGGTAGGTCCCCACCCGCACGTCGCATTCCAGGCGAACACCGCGGGTCAGCGACAGCGCGAAGTTCAGTCCCGCGTAGTGGCTGGCGTGGTGGGAGAGCATCACGGCCTTGGGCATCGCCGTGGTGCCCGAGGTGAACAGCAGCTGCCAGATGTCGTCGCCGTGAATGCTCACCTCCGGCTCGGTGGTGGGCGCACCCGCAACGAAGTCGGCGAACGATGCGCTGCCCGCTGCGGCGTCGCCGCCGATGGTGATCGTGGCGAGGATCGGCAGCCCCCTCCTCGCCAGTAGGCCGGCTGCCGTCGGCAGGCACTCGGCGTCGACGATCGCGCCCGCAGGACCGATGCTCGTGATCAGGTGCTCGATCACGTCCGGGGCCAGCATCGGGTTCAGCGGCATCGCGACCATGCCTGCCTTGGCGATCCCCAGCTTGGCGACGAACGCCTCGACCGAGTTCTCGCACAGCAACAGCACGCGGTCCGCCGGCGCCAGACCGCGGTCCGCCAGTGCGTGCGCCACCTGGTTGGCGAGTTCGTCCGCCTGCCGGTAGGTAAGCGTGGCGAGACGTTCGTCGGCGTACGCGTTGGGACGGCCGATGATCGCGACCTTGTCCGGGTTGCTCCAGGTGAGCCGTTCGAAGATGTCGCCGACGCTGGTGCGCTCCCAGCGGTTGGCCGCGCGTCGCCCGCGCAGGGTGGTGACGTCGAACTCAGGCTCGGTCCCTGCCATCTGCGGCCTCCTGTATCGGTGGTGAATTATGGACGGTATGGACTTCACCGAGACAGCCGAGCACCGGGCGCTGCGCGAGGCAGTGCGCGGGATCACCGCCAAGTACGGCCCCGATTACTACATTTCCCGAGCGGAGTCGGGCGGCAACACCCAGGAGCTGTGGCACGCGCTGGGCGAATCCGGATTCCTCGGGGTCAGCCTGCCCGAGGAATACGGCGGTGGCGGGGCCGGAATGGTCGAGCTGACCATCGTCTGCGAGGAGGTCGCCGCCGCGGGCTGCCCGTTGTTGTTGTTGCTGGTCTCGGCAGCGATCTCGGGCGAGGTGATCGCCGCCTTCGGCTCGGCCGAGCAACGCGCCTACTGGTTACCGCGGCTCGCCTCGGGTGCGGCCAAGGTGGTCTTCGGTATCACCGAACCGGACGCGGGATCGAACTCCCACCGGCTCTCGACGGTGGCCCGCCGCGACGGCGATGACTATCTGATCAGCGGCTCGAAGTACTACATCTCCGGTGTCGACGAGGCCGAGGCGATTCTGCTGGTGGCCCGGACCGGCAAGGACGAGGTGAGCGGGCGCGGCGAGCTGTCGCTGTTCCTGGTGCCCACCGATATCCCCGGTCTGGTCGCGACCCCGCTTGCGGTATCGATCACGCTCCCGGAGAAGCAGTTCACGCTGCACTTCGATGACCTGCGCCTGCCCGCCTCGGCTTTGGTGGGTGCGGAGGGCAAGGGCCTCGCGCAGGTCTTCCACGGGCTCAACCCCGAGCGGATCACCGGTGCCGCGTTGTGCGTGGGCATCGCCCGTCATGTGTTGGACCAGGCCGTGGCCTACGCCGAGACCCGCCAGGTCTGGGACTCACCGATCTCCACCCACCAGGCGGTGGCGCACCCGCTGGCCAAGGCGAAGATCGACACCGAGCTGGCGGCCCTCATGACGTACAAGGCGGCCTGGCTCCATCAGCAGGGGCTGCCCGCAGGCTCGGCGTCGAACATGGCCAAGCTCGCCGCGGCCGACGCGGCGCTGGCGGCGGTGGACGCCGCGATCCAGACCCACGGCGGGAACGGACTGGCGACCGAGTACGGGCTGTTGCCGTACTGGGGGCTGGCCCGGCTGCTGCGGATCGCACCGGTGAGCCGGGAGATGGTGCTGAACTACGTCGCGCAGCACGACCTCGGCATGGCGCGTTCCTACTGATGGAGCGCAACCTGATGGACAGCAACGAGGTCACTTATCACCTCGAGAACGGCGTTGCCTGGCTGACGATCAACCGGCCGCAGGCCCGCAACGCGCTGAGCAAGGCGGTGCGCGAGGGCCTATGGGCGGGAGTGAACCGGTTCAACGACGACGCGGCCGCGAAGGTGCTGGTGCTCACCGGCGCGGGCGAGCAGGCCTTCTGCGCGGGCGGTGACCTCAAGGAGATGGCGCGCAGCGCGCTCACCGTTCCGCCGATCGATTTTCTGCCGCAGTTCGGGCGCAACATCGAGATCGCCAAGCCGACGATCGCGGCGGTGAACGGGGTCGCGTTCGCCGGCGGTTTTCTGCTGGCCCAGCAATGCGATCTGGTCGTTGCCGCCGAGCATGCGAGCTTCGCGATCAGTGAGGTCAAGGTCGGCCGGGGTGCCCCCTGGGCCGCGCCGCTGCCCTGGCTGATCCCACCGCGGGTCGCGATGGAGATCCTGCTGACGGGAGACCCGATCAGTGCTCAGCGGGCGCTGGCGGTGGGGCTGGTCAACCGGGTGGTCCCCCCAGCAGACCTGAGGAGCCAGACGCAGGTCCTCGCCGAACGGATCGCGGCCAACGCGCCCCTGTCGGTGCTTGCGGGCAAGGCCACGGTCCGGCTCTGCGCCGAGCACGCCATGGCCGATGCCTACGACACGGCCGAAAAGCTCTGGGAGCCGGTCTATCTCAGCGCGGACGCCCAGGAAGGCCCGGCGGCTTTCCGTGACAAGCGCCCCCCGCGCTGGCAAGGCCGCTGACGAACCCTCATTTTGCAGGCGGGGTCCGCTGCTCTCCACGCCTAAAGCGCTGCTGGGCGCCTTGTTTGGTCAGGCCGTAGCACTGGCCGATCTGGGTCCAGGTTGCGCCTGCTTTGCGGGCAGCCTGCAGTTCGGCGATCTCCAGTTCCTCCGCGGTCTCGCGCAACCGTCGCGCCGAATCCAGGCGCAGGAGGGGGTCTTGGCCGGCCTCAAGGGTCTCCAGGGCGGCGAGGATCTTCTTGCGCGGTATCCGGATGGCCACGGGCCAAGCTTAGTGCGTCAACGTGAGGTTGACAGTATGGTCAACGTAGTGTTGACTTGGTGTCAACGGTGCGTTGACACCGATCAAATGAGGGGCAGGTGCGCGATGTCGAAGAAGAAGAAGGACAAGAAGAAGGACAAGAAAAAGAAGAAGAAGTAGTCCGCACACTCAGATGGCGGCGGCGCCCATCACCGGGTGACCGCCGCCGCTGCGTGTGGCCAGGGTTCAGTGAGCCATGCCCGCGTCGGCCCTTGTTTCTGGCCTTGGAAGCGCGCGCCGACCTCGGGATCCCCGCGTGCCCTTGATCCACGAACACCGAATGCACTCCGGGCTCCACTCGCCCATTCGCGTGATGTCCGCGACCAGCCCTGCTCACCGCCGGCAACGCCAGCGCCACGGTCACCTTCTCCCCGCCCTCGGACGACGGCGGCGAGGACATCGACAGCTGCGTCCTGCTCGCCGCCGCGGCGGACTCCTGGCGGTCCGCCTGCGAGCCTGCGTCGGCGTTACGAAAGTGCCCCTGAGCGTCCGATATTCTTCCCGTTGAATCAGTGACATTCGTCCCGTTAGCAACGATGTCCTGGGGGACTCGGAGGCCGATCAAGCTCGGGCTGGCCCTGGTCGAGGAAGGCGCGACGAGTCTGCTCCGGTTCGCCGAGCGGGTCGACACCACCAAGACTGGCCCACCCGCGCTGCTCGGGGTCATCGTCGGCACCGGGTTCGGCTACGTCCGCGCCGACGGCGTTGCCGTCATCCCGATCGGCGCGCTCGGGCCGTGACGGCAAGGGGGCGACGCCCCTGAGGAGCCGCGCCCGGCCGATCCGCGCACCCGCTCGCAGAACGTGGATCCGGTGATATCGGCGGCATCTGACGTTATCTCAGATAGCGCCATCGGCCAGCAGAGCGTCGATCTTGGCGTAGCCGTCGTTGACGCCGATCTCCACCCCGCAGTTCAGCCAGCCCTCGCGGGCCTCGAAGCTGTCGCAGAGTGAGGTGGCGTGCAGGCGCGTGCGGCCGTCGCCCAGGTGCTGCTGGCGGCCTGCTGAGTCGACCGGACGCCAACTCAACGGGCCTTGCCGGCCCCGACGAGGGCCAGCGCATCCAAAGCCCGCAGGATGTCCTCGACGCGCTCCTTCGCGTCGCCGAAGAGCATCTGGGTGTTCTCGCGGAAGAACAACGGGTTCTGCACCCCGGCGTAACCGGTGGCCATCGAGCGCTTGAACACAATGACGTCCCTCGACTCCCAGACCGGAAGCACCGGCATCCCGGCGATCGGGCTGGTGGGATCCTCCAGGGCCGCAGGGTTGACGGTGTCGTTGGCGCCGATCACCAGGACGACCGAGGTGTCGGGGAAGTCGGAGTTGATCTCGTCCATCTCCAGGACGATGTCGTAGGGCACCTTCGCCTCGGCGAGCAGCACGTTCATGTGCCCGGGCAGGCGACCGGCGACGGGGTGGATGCCGAACCGGACCTCGATGCCCCGTGTGCGCAGCTTGCGGGTCAGCTCCGCGACCGCGTGCTGGGCCTGGGCGGTCGCCATCCCGTAACCCGGGGTGATGATGACTGACGATGCGTCAGCGAGCAGTTCCGCGGCACCGTCGGCGTTGACCTCGCGGTGCTCGCCGTACTCCTTCGCGTCGCCACTCGGGGCCTCGATGCCGAATCCGCCGGCGATGACCGAGATGAACGAGCGGTTCATCGCCTTGCACATGATGTAGGACAGATAGGCACCCGAGGAACCGACCAGGGCTCCGGTGATGATCAGCAGGTTGTTGCTGAGCAGGAAGCCGGCCGCTGCCGCCGCCCACCCGGAGTAGCTGTTGAGCATCGAGACGACCACCGGCATGTCACCGCCGCCGATCGAGGCCACCAGGTGCACGCCCAGCGCCAGCGCCACCACGGTGACCGCGATGATCAATGCCAGGCTCGGCTCGATGGTGAAGGCGATCGTCAGGACGCCGAAGGCGCCGAGCATGCCGAGATTGAGCAGGTTGCGCCCCGGAAGCATCAGCGGCGCTGATTTGATCTTCTCGGACAACTTGAGGTAGGCGACCACCGATCCGGTGAAGGGGACGGCGCCGATGAAGACGCCGATCGCCACCTCGGCGTGGTGGATGTCGAGCAGCGACCCGGTGAACTTGGTCTGCGCCGGGTTGTCCTCGACCTCGTAGTAGCCGTTCCAGCCGACCAGCACCGCGGCCATGCCGACGAAGCTGTGCAGCAGGGCGATCAGCTCGGGCATGCCGGTCATCTCGACGACCTTGGCCCGCCAGAGCCCGATGACCGCGCCGATCGCCACGGCGATGACCAGCAGAATCGCGCCCGCGCCGTCGATGTCCTCCGTGCTCTGCCCGATCACCGCCGCCAGCGCGACCGCCATTCCGACGATGCCGTACACGATGCCCTGGCGTGAGCTCTCGTGCCGGGACAGCCCGGCCAGGCTCAGGATGAACAGCAGCGCCGCGACGATGTACGCGGCCTCGGCAATAGATTCTGCGTCCACCGGGTCTACCCCTCAACCTTCACTGTGCGCACGTTTCGTGACCTCTTCCTCGCTCGTTCCTCGCCCTGCGTCGGCGACGAAGGAGCCGTTGCCCGTGTCATCGTCGAGTCACTTCGAAAACATGCTCAGCATCCGCCGCGTCACCGCGAAGCCGCCGAAAACGTTGATGGATGCCAGCAGGATCGCGATGAACGACAGGGTGCGCGTGGTCGGGTCATCGGCGGTGATTTGCAGCAGGGCGCCCACCACGATGATTCCGGAGATCGCATTGGTCACCGACATCAGCGGGGTGTGCAGGGCGTGGTGCACCTTGCCGATGACGTAGTACCCGACGACGATCGCGAGCATCAGCACCGTGAAGTGCTCGGGGATCGGTTGCGGCGCGAAGGCGTTGACCAGGCCGAGTGCGGTGGCGCCGACCCCGACGATCGCGAGCTTGAGTGCCGGAGAATGCGCCTTCGCTTCTGGCGCCACTGCAGCGGTCACCGGCTTGGCCGCTGGCGCCGCCGAGACCTGAACCGGGGGTGGGGGCCACAGCGAGGTCCCGTCGCGCACGACGGTGATGCCGCGCTGCACAACGTCGTCCATGTCGAGAACGAGCGTGCCGTCCTTGGCCGGGGTGAGCAGCTTCATCAGGTTGACCAGGTTCTGCCCGTAGAGCTGGGAGGCCTGGGCGGGCAGCCGACCCGGCAGATCGGTGTAGCCGATGATCGTCACGCCGCCCGCGGTGACGACGACCTCGCCTGCTCGGGACCCGGCCACGTTGCCACCCTGCGCCGCGGCCATGTCCACGATCACGCTGCCGGCCTTCATCGAGGCGACATCTGCCTCGGTGAGCAGCTTGGGCGCGGGCCGGCCGGGGATCAGCGCGGTGGTGATGACGATGTCGACGTCGGCGGCCTGCTCGGAGTAGATCTGTGCCGCCCGGCGGTTGTAGTCCTCCGAGGTCGCCTTCGCGTAGCCGTCGGTGGAGGCCTCCTGCTCGACGTCGACGCTCAGAAACTCCCCGCCCAAGGACTTGACCTGGTCGGCTACCTCCGGGCGCGGATCCGTGGCCCGCACGATCGCCCCCATCGACGAAGCGGCGCCGATCGCCGCGAGTCCCGCGACGCCGGCGCCGGCCACCAGCACCTTGGCCGGGGGCACCTTGCCGGCCGCCGTCACCTGCCCGGTGAAGAAGCGTCCGAACACGTGGGCGGCCTCGATCACGGCGCGGTAGCCGGCAATGTTGGCCATCGAGGACAACACGTCCATCGACTGGGCGCGGGAGATCCGGGGGACCGCGTCCATCGCGAGTGCGGTGATCGGCCGGGCGGCGAGCGCCTCGACCAGATCGGGGTTCAGGCCCGGGGCGAGCAGGGAGACCAGCGTTGCGCCGTCGCTGAGCAGGGCGATCTCGTCGGGCTCGGGCGCCCGGATCGCGAACACGATGGGTGTGTCCCAGGCCTGTTTGGTGTCCCCGATCGCGGCGCCGACTTCGGTGTAGGCCGCGTCAGTGAATCCGGCTTGCGCCCCTGCCCCGGATTCGACCAGGACCTGGTAGCCCAAGGCGATCAGCAGCCGGACCGTCGCCGGGGTCGCCGCGACGCGGGTCTCGCCATGGGCCGAACCGTTGACCACTCCGATCGTCGCGCCGCGATCGTCCGTCATGGATTCTCCGTCGTGATCGTCAGTCGCACGCGTGCATCGTGGGCGTTTCGCTTGCACACTGTCTACACCCGGACGGGTCTACAGGACCGCCCCGGCCTTGGCTCGGGCGGACATCGTGGGGGCGGTGGGGGCTTCGATCCCTGCCTGCTCGCGCAGACGCTGGATGTAGAAGAGTAACTGCGCAGTCCACCACAGCCCGGTGGCGGCCAGGGCAATGCTGATCGGGACCATCGCCGTCATCAGGGCCATCGAGGGGTCCGGGACGTTCTGGGCGATCAGCGTCGGGAACCCGGCGCCGAGGGTCTCGAAGGCGAAGTTGGCCGGGAACACCAGGAACACCACGAAGTAGTGCGCGGTCCTGGTCGCTCGCAGGGCGATGATCGCGCACAGCACGGCGAAGCCGGTGATCTGCGCGGCCTCCATGAAGCCGATCCAGATCGGGTAGTTCAGGACCCGGACCGGCGCCTCGCCGTAGTAGGTGTACAGGTCGACGTTGACCGCGATCGTCTCGAAAAGCGTGGTGGTCGCCACGGTGAGGCCGGCCCAGCCGAAGATGGCCTTCATGGTGACGCCGGCGGCGAAGGTGCGGTAGAGCAGCACCGCGGGCAGCGCGAACACGATCACGTAGGCAGGCATCACCCAGACCGGCTGCGGAAGGCCGAATGCGGTGAACAGCGTCCACTGCACGCCGTCGCCGCTCGCGTCGGCGCCCAGCCAGTGCAGGTGGTAGGTGATGTCGTAGATCGGCTCGATGATGCTGCCCGCCGCGACCGCGAGCACGATCAGCACCGGGAGCGGGTTCTTGACCTCGCGCGCGATCTTGGCGGCGTAGGCCAGCAGCAGCAGGGTGCCGCCCCAGAGCAGGATCGTGGCGACCGTCTGCATGGTCTCGTTGAGTTCGAGTGCGTACGTCTCGGGCGTCGGCAGCGGGATCGGGCCCGCCGCGCCTTCCATCGAAATCACGAAGCTGCTCCTTCTTCTCGCCTGTTGTGAGGATACGGGAGCGTTGCGTCCGCCTGCGCGGTCGCCATCGCGGCCGTCACCATCTGTGCGGTGAGGTCGTCAGGACGAATGTCTTTGAGCGACCCTTGAACGCGCGCCCGATCGGGCTGCGGGCGGTGGCAGCGATGACGGCCTCGGTCATGACAGGTCCTTCCGGCAGGGCCCGTCCAACGTTACCGTCGGACCGTTCTGTGCCGAGCCCAGGAACGGAGAGCACCGTGACCACCACCGTCGATGAGATCGCGGACGGCATCTACCGGCTGTCCACCTTTGTTTCCGAGATCGGCCCGACCGGATTCACCTTCAACCAGTTTCTGATCGACGACGAGCAGCCGTTGCTGTTCCATACCGGCCCGCGCGGCATGTTCCCCCTGGTGCGGGAGGCGGTCGAGACCGTTCTTCCGATCGATCGCCTGCGTTGGATCACCTTCGGTCACGTCGAGGCCGACGAGTGCGGCTCGATGAACGAGTTCCTTGCCGTTGCGCCGCAGGCGCAGATCGCGCACGGCGGGCTGGGCTGCATGGTCTCCCTCAACGACCTCGCTGATCGGATGCCGGTCCCGCTGGCCGACGGCGACGTGATCGCACTCGGGCGGCACCGGGTGCGCCACATCGACACCCCGCACGTCCCCCACGGGTGGGAGGCCCGGGTGCTCTATGAGGAATGCACCGGGACTCTGCTCTGCGGAGACCTGCTCGCGCATCTCGGTGGCGGGCAGGCGCTCACCTCAGGGGACATCGTCGCTGCTGCCAGCGCCGCCGAGGACATGTTCCAGGGCAGCTGCCTCACGCCCAACTCCGGACCGACCGTGCGCCGACTGGCTGAACTCGCGCCGACGACGCTCGCGATCATGCACGGCTCGTCCTACACCGGGGACTGCGCGGGCGCTCTGCACGGCCTGGCCGACGACTTCGACGCCAGGCTCCTTGCCGCGAGCTCCGTACGCTGATCCAGCGTCAGAATTTCGCAGCTGTGCGAGTCACAAGCCCTTGAGGAACCCGACCAGGGCGTCGTTGGTGGCCGCGGGCTGCTCCTGCTGGATCCAGTGCCCGCAATTGTTCACGATGACGCTGCCGCGGAAGTCGACCTGGGTCTGGGCGAACAGCTCGATCGCGCGCTTTCCCCAGATCGTCACGATGTCCCGGTCGCCGCCGATGAACAGCGAGGGGACGGTAACCGCCTTGCCCGCCATCGGTTCGAGCAGCTCCCAGTCGCGGTCCAGGCACGCGTAATAGGCCAGACCGCCGAACAGCCCGGTGCGCTCGAACTCGTCCCGGTAGTGGGCGAGGTCGGCTGCGCTGAGCCAGGACGGTAGGGGATCGGGCAGCGGCGGCATCAGATCGCGCAGTTGCCCGCCGGGCGGCATGCACATCGCCTGCTGGCAGAAGCCGGGCAAGGCCTCGTGCGGGAACGCGGTGAAGTCCATGCCCGCGAGCTCCGGCGGTAGCGGCACGGACGCCGAAAAGGCGTACAGCGCCCCGGCGACCCAGCTGCCGATGTCGGGCTCGATCTCGGTCAGGGCGTCGAAGGAGGCGAATTGTTCTTGGTAGAACACCAGGTCCACCCCGGCCAACTCGCGCTCGACCTCGGAGGGGCGACGAGCGCCGAGCGGGTCGTTGGGCAACGCCACCAGGCCGCGGTCGCCGAAGGGCACGCTCAGGGCGGCAACGGCGCGGAACACGTCGGGCCGCGTCCAGGCGGCCGTCCACGCGACGGCGGCGCCCCAGTCATGGCCGACGATCACCGCCTGGGACTCCCCGAGCGCTTCGACCACCCCGACGCAGTCCGCGACCAGCTCGGTGATGACGTAGGCCTCGACGTCGCGGGGCTTGGATGAGCGGCCGTACCCGCGCATGTCCATCGCCACTGCGCGGTAGCCGGCATCGGCCAGCGCGCCCAGTTGACGGCGCCAGGAGTACCAGGACTCCGGGAACCCGTGGCACAGCAGCACCAGCGGACCGTCGCCGGCCTCCACCAGGTGGATGCGGATGCCGTTGGCGGTGACGGTGTGGGAGTTCCAGCGTGAGTCCATGAGGTCAGTCAACAGCGCGCGGACGTCTGCGCGATAGGTGGGCGTCGCCGAGATTGGTAGGGCGGAATGTCGGGGCCAGGCGATACTTTCGGACTATGACGCAGAGCTACTCAGTCCCCCAGGCGTGCGACCGGTTGGGCGAGATCGTCGCGCAGGTCCGCTTCAGTGATGACGCGGTCCTGCTGACCGACGGCGGCGGTCCGGTCGCTGCCGCGATCGGATTCGCCGAGCTGCAGGATTTGCGACGTGCGCGCGACGAAGCGGACATCGCCGAGTGCATGCGGATCAAGGCGCTGGGTGGGCCTGTGCTGACACACGAGGAGTTCATGGCAGAGCTTGAGGCAGAGGACGCCGCCGCAACGTGATCCGGGATTACTCCGCGCACGCGGCGGTGGGGGCTGGCGTGGTGTTCGTTGTTCTCGCCCTGCTCGTTGCAGGCGAGTGGGGCGCCTTACTGGAGTTCGACGCCGATGCGGTGGGGCCGGTGAACGAGCCGGCCCAGAAGTACGAGGTGTACCGCGAGGTGATGCTCGGGGCGACCTGGGCGCTGAACTCGCAACTGATCCTGCTCTACCTCGCGGTGGTCGCGGTGATTCTCGTGCGGCGTCGCAGGCGCGGCGCGGCGCTCTGGCTCGCGCTGGCCGTGGGCAGCGGCTCCATCCTCGGGCCGTTGCTCAAGCTGGTGATCGGGCGGGACCGTCCCAGCGTCGCGGACCCGATCGACACCTTCTCCGGGTTGAGTTTTCCCTCCGGTCACGCGAACAGCGCAACGCTCTGCGCCGGGGCGTTACTGGTCGTGTTCTGGGCACAGCTCGGCGCCGCGGGAAGCGGGTGGGCGATCGCCGGGGCCGCGGCGTTGGTGACGCTTTCCAGCTGGAGCCGACTGACTCTTGGCGCGCACTACGTCAGCGACATCGCGGGCGGACTGCTGCTCGGCGTCGCCGTGATCGCGGCGTGGACGCCGGCCTTGGCGTCGCTGACGCGGCGCGACGTCGGCTCCTGATCAAGGTGGGGATGGAAGTGGCAGGATTCGGGCCTGCGGTTGCACCACCGGTGTCAACGTTGATCACCAGCCGACGGGCGGCGGGTCGGCGCCTTTACAACAGCGAGGACGTGAAGCCGCCGTCCAGGATCAGGCCCGTGCCGGTGCAGAAGGCGGCGGCGTCGCTGGTCAGGAACAGGGCGGCGGCGGCGACCTCGGCGATGGTGCCGTAGCGGCCCTGCTTCTGAGCGATCAAGCCGTCGAATGCTCCGGCCGGCAGACCCATGAGGGACTCGAAATCCGGGGCGGCGGCGGAGACCATCTCGGTGTCGATGAAGGCCGGCAGCAGCGCGTTGACGCGGATGCCCTGCGCCCGGAACTCCGTCGCCGCGGTCTTGGTCTGGGTCAGCACGCCGGCCTTGGCCGCGGCGTAGGGCGCCAGCAGCGGTGAGCCGTTGGTGGCCGTGATCGAGGAGAGCACCAGGATCGAGCCGCCCCCGGCGGCGATGATGGCGGGCGCCGCGTAGCGGACGGAGAGGAAGACGCCGTCCAGGTTGATCGAGGTGGTGGCGCGCCAGGTGGCCAGGTCCATTCCCAGGATGGGGCAGGCCGAGCCGACCCCGGCATTGGCGACCATGACGTGCAGGGCGCCGTGCTGGGCGACGGTGGACTCGACCAGGTCGATGACGGCGTCCTCGTCGCGGACGTCGCACACGTGGTGGGTCGCGCCGGGGATCGATTCGGCGGTCTTGCGGGCGGCACTCTCGTCGATATCGGATACGACAACGGTGGCGCCCTCGCCGCCGAATCGCTCCGCGATCGCCGCCCCGATCCCGCGGCCCGCGCCGGTGACAATGGCGATTTTGCCCTGCAGTGCTGCGCTCATCGAGTCACCGCCACGGACTGCGTCCTCGCGGGGACCGATTCGGTGTTGGCCGTGACCTCGCTGCGCTCGCTCATCGAATGCTCATTCCGTCATGCGGATCCGGGACACGCTCACTCTGCCCCGCGGCGTCCGGAATCACCAGATCTGGCATCGGCCGATCCGCCGATCGACAGCACCACAAATTCGGGACCTACGGCCCTCACCCTGGGCTTGTGGGCAACCGATACACGGGTATGAGTCGCACTCCCTCTGCCACCGCCGCCCGCCGGGCGCCGGACCTTGCCGACGCGTCCCGCTGGCGCCGCCGGGCGATCTTTGCCGATACCCAGGCCGAGACCGCCGACTGGATCGCCACCCAGCTGGATCGCACCCGGCTCGCCAACCCCCTCGTCGACGAACTCGCCGAGCACGTCGACCCGGCGACGAAGGACGCGTCCGCGCGGATCGCAGAACGGGCCCGGGACTACCGGCACGTGGCCCGCACCGAGCGCGCCACCGCCGCGCTGCTCGCCGACGTCTGGAGCTGACAGCAGTGTCGGCGACGTAGGAGCCGCCGGACGCAACGGCAGGAAAGGTTGCTCAGTGGGTTCCGACGTAGGTGTCGAGCCAGCTCACCAGCGGGGCCATGACCTTCCAGCCCTTGAGGACCTCGGCCTTGGCCTTGGGGGTGTGTAGCCAGTCCTCGAAGCCGAGTTGGCGCCCGGTGGTCAGGGTCTTGTAACGCAGTAGGTCGGCGCGCTCGTGGTCCTTGGCGTACCCGGTGGGGACCCGGGACAGCTGCTCGCCGCTGACCTCGAAACCTTTCTTGCGCAGGGTCGTCACGATCGCGACCAGGGCCGGCCCGGAGGCGTCATCGGCAACGGCCTGGCGTAGCCGGGTGATCTGCCCCGGGGTGGTGCGCCAGTACCCGGCCGCGATCCGCAGGCCGGCCGCGGAGATCTGCACGTAGACGCGGGTGTCGTCGAACCAGGCGCCTTGGTGGGTCTTGTACGGCGTCTTGTCGGCGCTGAAGCGCACGTCGCGGTAGGGCCGGAAGAACTTCGCCGGGCCGTAGGTCGGCGCGACCTCGTCGATCAGCGCCTGCATCGGGGCCTTCACGGCGTCGTCGTAGATGGCCTTGTGCGCGGCCCAGAAGGTCTTGGAGTTGTCGGACTCCAGGTCGTCGTAGAAGTCCAGCGCGGCGATCGGGAACCCGTCAAAACCCATGGCGCACAGGATGCCCTAGCGACCTCAGGGTCGCGACGCTTCAGGGGCAGCGGCGCCCGCGTCGACGGCGCCGGGTTCGGCCGGGTAGCGCATGAGCAGGATGTTGTAGGCGACCCCGAGCGCGAGGCAGGTGCCGCCGAGCAGGTAGGTCGGCCAGCGGTCGAACTCGGGCGCGATCGCGGGTAGAAAGATGCACAGGAACGAGGCGGGCGCGATCGCGATCGCTCGCGCGCTCGCCAGCGGCAGACCCCGCCGGCTGCCGCGCCCCATCAGCATCGGGATGGCGAAGACGATCGCGGTGAACACCGTCGTGGAGAACGTGATCATGAAGATCGGGTCCTCGATGAGTTCGCGCAGGTAGAGCAGCGCCGCGATCAGGGCGGCCTGCGCGCCGAGGTAGACCGCGAGCGCGTCGCGCCGGGCTAGGCCGGGGAACAACTCGCCCAGGGAGTAGGTGATGGTCTGGTAGTGCACGATCAGTTCCGCGATCAGCCAGATCGCCAACCCGAACCACAGCGCCCGGGTGAACCAGTGGTCGTACTCGCCGCCGCCGAACCAGTGGCTGAACAGCGAGAGGTACACGATGTCGTCGGCGAAGTTCCACATGTTCGCCGCAACCGGCGTGCAGTGCGTGCGCTGGCGGAACCCGACCCGGATGTCGGTGACGTACTGGATGTAAAAGCACACCGCGGTGATGCCGATGCCGAGGTACGCCCGCACGTCCGCGTCGTCCAGAACCTCGAACACGCCGGCGGCGTCGTAGCTCATCATCGCTGCACCTCCAAAGTTGCGGTGCGATTAGTCGCAGTTCAGACTATTGAGGAGCAACGTATTACCGCCAGCGCTTGTGCCAGGAAGGCCGCGATGGACGCCTACGCCTACGGCGACTTCAACTACCGCACCGTCGTCAGCGGCTTCGTGAACGACTTGTCCCGTCTGCACCCGGGAGCGGTGCACTTCGGCCTGGAGCAGCAGATCGAGTACGTGTACGGCTTCTTCGTCGGCCCCGACGGCGCGATCACCTGCCTGGAGCAGAAATTCGTCGGCTCGGTCTCCACCGGAACCTTCGTCATGCGCACTGACGGCCAGGGCGGCATGCACATCCAACCGCAGACCTCTCGCAGCTACCGGGGCGAAGTGCGGCGCACGATCGGGGAGAAATACCGGCGTTGGTCGGACCCGGTCATGCTGCGCCTGCCCGCATCGGCCCGCCGCGAAGACGACCTGCCCTACCTGCTCGAGCTCGACGGCGACCACTTTCGCTGGGACCAGGGCGAGCTGTGCCACCTCGAGGGCGAGATCAAAACCCTCGGCGTGCAGTTCTACGCCGCCTCGGCCGACGAGCCGCTGTTCTTCACCTCGATCCCGTACTGGGTGACCGGCACCGTGCTCGGGGAGCCCACCTCGGGGCTGGTCTACTTCGACCGCGTGCACCTGCGCCCGGGCCGGGAGTGGAAGGAGACCGCGATGTTCACCGACATTCAGCTCTCCTGGAACATCTTCGGCAACACCTACTGCGATGGCTCGATCGAGTACGGGAAGATCGTCGTCGGCAAGGGCGGTTTCAACGCCGCGATGGTGGTGGACGATCACCGCCTCACGGCCGGCAGCAGCGAGGTGACGGGTCGTTATGTGCTGAACGATGCCGGCTTCATCTCCCACGCGCACTACGACGTCGGTGGGCACACGTATGAGTTCCGCGGCGAGGATTCCGGAAACATGGCGGAGTTCTCCGCCTCGAGGTGGAACGGCTACCACGCCCAGTTCGGCATCACCCGCCGCCTCGGCGACGAGCGCGAACTCCTGTCGGGGGTGACGTGGCTGGAGTCCTTCGACCACCGCATTCGGGGCGCCGGGCTCGCCGTCCCGAGCCTGGATTGACCGTTGTCGATCGGGGCAAATGACCGCAAAGCGGCGCCCGATCACGCTATGTCCCGGCGACCATGGTCTGTGCTACAAAGGTCGCGCACTTGACTTTTTCGTGAGCTGAGTCACCAGTAGGTATCCCTGGACCCCGGAGAGGCACCTATGAGGCTTCGCAATGCACCCCTGGCGCTCGGCGTCGCGCTGCTGGGTGTCGGCTCCTGGGTCCTGTTGCCGATGGGCGCTGCCGGCGCCGAGTCCAGCTACGACGCCCTCGCGCGCAGCGACGCTTCCACGATCACGATCGCGAATCAGTCGATCCCGACCGGCATCGACATCGAGGGTGGGGGGCCGGTGGCGCAGGTGCGCCAGGACTCCGTCGGTATCGCCGACGCGAGCGCGCAGTTCCCCTACGCCGGCGACACCTTCCCCGGCCTGCCCGGGCTGGGCGCGAGCTTGTTCGGCTTCCCCGCTCCGCCTTATCCGCTGATCGCCTCCTCCACGGCCGGCTCGCCGCCACAGAACACCAGCTATCCCGGGGTCACCCTGCAGGCGGAGAGCGGGGATTTCAGCACGTTCGCGAGCGCTGTCGGCGGCAGCCCGGGAGCGGGCGTCAGCGCCACGGCGCGGGTGGACGAGGCCCGCCTCGGCGACGTGACCTCTACCGCCAGCACGACCACCGACACCATCAAACTCGGTCCCTACGGCACGCTCTCCAACGTCCGTACCGTCGCCACTGTCGTCGCCAATGGGTCGACGGGCAAGCTGACCCGCAACACCACCAGTTCCATCGGACGGATTTCGGTACCCGGCCTGGTCTTCACCGTTCCCGACCAGAGCCCGACCGCCATTCCGATTCCGATTCCGATTCCCGGCGTGCCCAACCAGCCGCCCATCGAGGCCCCGCCGTTCCCGTTCCCGGGCGCCGGCATGACCTTCTCCGACCCCGACCTGGGTATCCAGGACGGTTTCTTCGTCGTGACCGTGCCCGGCTCGGAAGGACAGCAGAAATATGTGGTCCCGGCCGAACCGGTGCTCCAGGGTCTCGCGGCCCAGGGCGTGACCCTGGCGTTCCAGGCACCGCAGAAGACGGCGACGGGGATCATCGCCGGCGCGTACATCGTCAGCTACACGATTCCTGCGCCGCCGCCGAACAGCTACTACACCGGGCCCACCACGATCACCCAGACCACCGCGTATGCGCTCTCCAGCGTGAACCTGCAGCCGATCGTGGTGCCCGCAGGGCTTGCTCCCGAGACGGCGTCGGTCGCTGACTTGCCGCAAACCGCCGAGATCGAAGCCGGCGCACCCGTGCCTGCTGATCTGCTGCCCGGTACCGCGGTGGCCCCCGGCGCCGCGCTTGCGACCGTCGATCTCGCGGTGCCGGGCGCCAATGGGGACACCGTCGCGCTCGCCGGGTTCAGGGTCGGTGAAGGCGTGGACAACCTCTATCTCGCTGTTGCTGGATTGGCCCTGGCCGCCTTGCTGGCCGCGGGCGCTGTCTCTGCCCTGGGGGTGCGGTCCTCGTGAATCTGATGCGGTACCTGCGCGTGCAGTGGGACAGAGTGGGCGCGGTGGTCGCTGCGCTGGCCGGGATTCTCGTCTTGGTCTTGGGTTACCTCGGCACGTCCGACACCCAGTACATCGCCGAGCAGATTCCGTACCTGCTCTCGGGTGGGCTCGGTGGCCTCGTGCTGCTGACTATCGCTGCGGTGCTCTGGCTTTCGGCTGACCTGCGCGACGAGTGGCGCGAACTTGCCGAGCAAGGAGCCGACCTGCGCGCGTTTCTGGCTGCGGAGCGGCCCCGGGTGAGCGGCCAGGGGAGCGACGCGGCGCAGTGACCGCGGTGATCGAGGCGTCCGAGGTGACGCCGGGGCGAGCGGACACCTCGGCAGGCCCGCCGCGTCGGCCCGCGCGGCGGGCGCGACCTGGTGAGGTTCCCGCGCCGTGGTGTCGTCGTGATGGCGTCGTCTGCGGCCTGTTGGGCGCGATCGGCGTGGTGGGACTGGTGCTGTGCTGGGTGGGCGCCACCGGGGAAGCCATCTGGCGGGAGCAGCTCGCTTGGCTCCTCGGCGCGATCTTCGCTACCGCCTTGGTCATGTTCGCCGCCATGATCTGGGTACTGGTGGGTCTGCGCCGGGTTCGCCATGGGTTTCGCGACCTGCGCCGCGACCAACGCGTTGCGCTCGGTCTGACCCGAACTGCGCAGGCGGTGCCCAATCCGGCCGTGGCGGCCGAGCACGTGTTGGTGACGTCACGTCAGATGACGCGGGCACACCTGCCGGAGTGTCTGCTGGTGCGCGGTAAGCAGACGACCGCCCTGCCGGCGGCTGAGCTCGCAGACTATGGGCGTTGCGGAGTGTGTGGATCGTGAGCGCTGCCCGATGAGTGATTACAGCCCCTTCATCGTTTTCGGGATCATCACCGGGTCGATCTACGGCCTGTGCGCGATGGGCCTGGTGCTGACCTACAAGACCTCGGGTGTGTTCAACGTCGGTCATGGTGCGGTGTGCGCGGCCGCGGCGTACGCGTTTTATGGGCTGCGCCAGGAACAGGGGATGCCCTGGCAGTTCGCGCTGCTCATCGTCGTTCTGGTGTTCGGGCCGATCGCCGGTCTGGT
This sequence comes from Sporichthyaceae bacterium, assembly GCA_052388275.1. GTDB lineage: Bacteria > Actinomycetota > Actinomycetes > Sporichthyales > Sporichthyaceae > JBQTII01. The sequence goes on from JBQTII010000110.1 coordinate 50,968, forward strand.
CCTGGAACGCTTGGCGGTCCTGCTGGCTCCGGTCTCCACCGCGAACAAGATCGTGGGGACCGTCGGTCTGCTGGTGGCAATCCGCGCGCTGCTCGACCTCGGCTTCGGTGACATCGGGCTGGTGTTCAACCCGTTCCTGTCCCAGGACAAGGCGTTCACCATCGCCGAGGCGACCGTCGGGGTCGACGATCTCTACACCTTCGGGCTCGGCGTGATTGCGGCAGTCGGGTTGTTCGTGTTCTTCCGCATCTCCCGACTGGGCACCGCGATGCGCGGAGTGGTCGATGACCCGCAGCTGCTGTCGATGACCGGGACGGCCCCGGCGCGGGTGCGCCGCGCCTCGTGGATGATCGGCTCCAGCTTCGCGGCGATCTCCGGGATCCTGTTCGCCCAGACCCAGTCTCAACTCGACATCAACGTGTTGTCGCTGCTGGTCGTGCAGGCCTTCGGCGCCGCGACGATAGCCCGGTTCACCAACCTGCCGATGGCCTTCGTCGGCGGCATTGCGGTAGGCGTCCTGCAGGCGGTGGTCGGCAAGGCCACCGGCAGCAACGACCAACTGCAGGGCCTCGGCCTGACGGTCCCGTTCCTGGTGCTCTTCGTCGGACTCCTGGTGATCCCGCGCAACAAGCTCGTCGAGGTCGGCCGTGTTGTGCGGGCTCGGCCTCGCAAGGTGAGCCCCCTGCCGATCTCGGCTCAGCGCCTCGCGCTAGCGGCCGGTCTCGGTGCGCTGGTGATCGCCCCGCATGTCGTCGGGGCGAAGTTGCCCGGCTACAACGTGGCGCTGACCCAGGTGCTGCTCTTCGTCTCGCTGCACCTGCTGGTGCGCACCTCCGGGCAGATCTCGTTGTGCCACTTCGGTTTCGCTGCGGTAGGCGCCGCCGGGTTCGGTCACATGCTCGGGCGCGACGTACCCTTCTTCCTCGCCCTGCTGGTCGGGGGTCTGGCCTGCCTGCCGCTGGCGTTGATCGTCTCGGTACCGGCGATCCGCCTGTCCGGGCTCTACCTTGCACTGGCAACCCTCGGGTTTGGCATCCTGCTGAGCCAGTTCGCTTACAGCAAGAGCTACATGTTCGGCGGCGGGCAGCTGCTGACCCGCCGCCCGGACGGCTTCGCCGACGACAAGTCCTATTACTACCTGCTACTCGGCATAGCGTTCGCCGGGGTGCTGGTGGTGCTCGCCGTCGAGCGCTCCCGACTGGGTCGGTTGCTGCGCGCGATGTCGGACTCCCCGATCGGGCTCACCACTCTGGGGACCTCGGTGAACACCTCGCGGGTCATCGTGTTCGCGATCTCCGGCTTCCTCGCCGGCATCTCCGGTGGCCTGTACGCCTCGTTGTTCGGTGGCGTCACCCAGGACACCTTCAGCTACGTGCAGTCGCTGCTCGCTCTCGCCGTGCTTGCGATCGCGGGCAGTCGCACCGTCACGGCAGCGTTCCTGGCACCCGGCCTGCTCTACGTCGTGCCCCTCTACTTCACGAGTGAGAACGCGACCGCCTGGCTGCAGCTCGGGTTCGGGCTCGGCGCGATCTTCGCCGCCGCCACCTCGCAGGGGAGCCTGGACACCTGGCTCGCTCGCGGCGCGCAACGTCATGCGATTCGTGCGCAGGGGCCCGCCGGGCGCCGGATGCGCCTGTCCTACGGAGGTACGTCGTGATCATCACCAGGCAGGTCCGCATGGTCGCGGTATCGGTCGCCGCGGTGGTTGTCATAGCCGGGTGCGGTAACCGCGTGGATCACGAGGCCGTGGTCGCGGTCGGCAACGGCTACGGACCGGTGGACGCGGCCCGGGACAACCAAGGCGCGAGCGGGGCGGGCGCCGCCGCCGCCGGAAGTGCACCCGTGTCCCCCGGGGCAGTCGATCCGGGGGCGGTCTCCCCGCAGGCGGTAGCCCCGGGTACCTCGGAGCCCGGCGCCGGCCCGGCCGGCCAGGCGCCCGTCGGCGGAACAGTGACAGACACCGGCGCAAGCAAGGACGTCAAGCCTGAATCGAGCGCAGGTTCCGGCGGGGGATCGGGCGCCGGGCCCGGATCAAGGAGCGCAGCCTGTGCGCAGCAGCTCTCCCCCGTCGTCCTCGGCCAGACCCTCGCATCCTCCGGCCTGGTGGGCGCGGCCATCAGTGGTCTGCGGACCGGGCTCGCGGTGTGGGCCAAGGACATCAACGCCCGGGGCGGTCTGCAATGTCACCCGGTGCAGCTCATCCAACTCGACGACGCCTCCGATCCGGCACGGGTGTCGGCGAACTGGAACCAGCTGGTCAAGGACCGCGGCGCGGTCGCGATCGTCGGCGGGGGCGCGCCGATCGCGATTGCGGCCCTGCGCTCTTCCGCCGAGCGGGACAAGGTGCCGGTGGTCGGCGGCGACATCACCGCGGTCGACTGGGTGCGCAGTGAGTTTCTGTTTCCCACGGGTGGTACCCCGCTGACCTCCTACGACGGCGGAGTCATCGACGCGGCCAAGGTCGCCAAGGGCCCGCTCAAGGCGGGGATCTTCTACTGCGTCGAGGCGTCGATCTGCACGAACCTGAAGAACAACCTGCCCACGAGTGCCGAGCGCGCGGGGGCCGAACTGGGCCCGATCCAGGCCGTCTCGCTGACGCAGCCGGACTTCACCTCCGAATGCCAGACGATGAAGGCGGCCGGGGTGAACATCATTTTCTTCGGCCTGGACGGCTCGGCATCCATCCGTGCCGCCCGCTCGTGCGCGTCGCTGAACTACTTCCCGACGATCGCCACCGGTGCGATCGCGGTCAGCGCGGCCGCGGCCGCGGATCCGGGTCTGCGGCGCAACGGCACCTACCTCGGCAGTGGTGTGGTGCCCTACACCACCACGGACACCCCGGGCATCAAGGCCTTCCACGCCGCCACCAAGCGTTATGCGCCGTCCTCACCCGAGGACCAGCAGACCCTGCTGGGGTGGGCCGCGGGCAAGCTGCTTGAGGCGGCGATGTCCAAGGTCTCGGCCAAGGCGCGTGCTGGTGAGATCACGACCGAGCTCGTGCTCGAGGGACTGTGGCAGCTCAAGAACGAGAAGCTGGACGGGCTCAGCCCCGGGGCGACGTTCACCAAGGGCGCACCGGCCAAGTCCATCGATTGCTACTACGGACTACGGCTGGACACCGAGGGCTTCGGCGCTCCCAACGGCAGCAAGGCGGTCTGCTTCGCCGGCAACAAGCGGCTCGCCTCGGTACCCGCCTCCGCGCCGATGGCGGGTCTTTCGGAGGGCATCCCGCTGATGGCGAGCATGAACGTGAACCCTCGTCAGGTCACACGGCGCCGGCGGCGGGGCGCCTGATGCTCGAGCTACGTAACCTGGAGGCGGGCTACGGCGGAACCCAGGTCCTGCGCAAGGTCGACCTGGTGGTTCCCGAGCGCTCGATAGTGGCCCTGCTCGGTCCCAACGGTGCCGGTAAGACCACCCTGCTGCGCGCCGCCTCGGGCCTGATCCGCCCGATGGCCGGCGAGGTCCGCCTGGACGGGGAGGACGTCACGGCGATGGCGCCCCACGACCTGTGCGCCCGGGGGCTGTGCCACGTTCCCGAAGGCCGTGGGATCTTCCCGAGCCTGACGGTCAAAGACAATCTGATCCTGCAGAGCAAGAGCGGGCAGGAGCGCGAGTCCCTCGAGCGCGCCGTCTTGGCCTTCCCCCGCCTGGGAGAGCGCCTGGCCCAACTTGCCGGGACGATGAGTGGCGGCGAGCAACAGATGCTTGCCCTGGCCCGCACCTACGTCCAACGACCGAGGTTCGTGCTGCTCGACGAGGTCTCGATGGGCCTTGCGCCCAAGATCGTCGACGAGATCTTCGAGTTCTTGGCCCGGCTCGCCGCCGAGGGCTCCGCGCTGCTGCTCGTCGAGCAGTACGTCACTCGGGCCCTCGCCGTCGCCGATTACGTATACCTGCTCAACCGTGGGACGGTGTCCTTCGCCGGTGAGGTGTCCGAGGTGGACCCCGATGCGATCGCCGCCGAGTACGTAGGGAGCGGGCATTCCTGAGGCGGGCTTTCCTGCGGCACTGGCGGCGGGCGGGCTCGAGGTCAGGTCCGGGACCGAAGTCGTGTTGGTCCGTCACGGCGAGCCCGAACGGGGGCTGAGCGGCCTTGATCGCGCGGATCCCTGGCTGTCCGCACACGGCCGAGCGCAGGCTCGGTGCCTGGCCGATTCTCTGGCGCACGAGAGCTTCGATGAGATCTATTCCTCCCCGCGCCGGCGGGCCATCGAGACCGCCGCGCCGCTGTGTGCGGACCGGGGCAGGGCAGCGGTCCTCGTCGATGCGCTCGCTGAGTTCGACCGGCACTCGAGCGAGTACCTGTTCTTCGAGGACCTGCGGGCCGCCAAGGACCCGCGCTACACCGCGTGCATGGCCGGGGACCTCAGTGCCTGGGGCACGGATTTTCCGACCTTTCGGAGCGAGGTCACGACAGCGTTGGCGCACCTCGTTGCCGCTCACCCTGGCGGTCGGATCCTGGTCTCGACGCACGGCGGGGTCATCAACGTTCTGCTCGGGGCGGCGCTCGGCCTGGACCGGATGTGGTTCTTCTATCCCGAGCACAGCGGCGCGAGCCGCCTCGCCGTCAGTGCTGGCGGCGCGATGCGGATCGTGACCATGAACGAGCGTCACCACCTCGCCCGCGTGGCCGAGATGCTCGCCGGTAACGCCCCTGCGCCCCGATCGGGCTGAGGCGAGACGGAGCGGATTTCCGCGCAGTCTGTCCGGCAGTTCTGGTCCGGGCACCCGCCTACGCCCCACCGGGCGGACCTCAACCACGGCACGGATGCCGTGCCGGACGCGCACGTAGACACGGACCCGAGCTCGGTCACCTCAGCTGTCGCCTACGCCCGCCACTGCAACCCGTTCGTCCCTGCCGCGGTGGTAGTTCATACGCGGCGGAGGGCGATCACGGGTCGGGGTCGGGTTCGCTTCGGGCGAAGTCGCGGCCGGCGTGCCAGTAGGCGTTGCGCCGCGGTGTCCTGGAAACGTCAATCCACGCCGGGGGAATCACCTCGGGGTGCCCGTCCGCCGCGAAACGCGCCTCCCAGCCGCCGTGATGAAGCTGATCATGATGAAAACCGCAGACCAACACGAGGTTGTCCAGGTCGGTCGGCCCGCCCGCACCCCAAAACCGACCATGGTGCGCATCACACCAGGCCGGGGGCCTTCGACATCCGGGAAAGATGCAGCCGCGGTCCCGCTCGCACAGCGCGACCCACTGGGCGTGGGTCACGGTGCGCACATCCCGCCCGACCTTCAGCGGAATCCCGTGGGAGTCCAGCAGCAGCGCAGTAACGGTCGCGTCGCAGGCCAAGCGCCGGATCACCGCGACGGTCAGGTCCTCACCCGTGGCGGCCCGCCCGAACCCTGAGCCATTCTTCAGCTCGGCGGCGTTGACGGTGAGGTGCACATGCGGGCGCTGCCCGCGCTGGCGGGGGAGGTCCCCGAAGCGCAACGCGCGCC
>JBQTII010000111.1:0-3939 GCA_052388275.1 Sporichthyaceae bacterium
GAGCAGCCCGGCGCGCCGCGCAACTGCGGCGCGGCGTCGCCCGGACGTCGCCGGGGTGGGTCCAGGCTGATCGCTGGCCACGAATTCGCTCGCCCGCCCGGCGGGAACGAGCTCGTCCTCAGCGGTCGCGACGCGGCGCCGGCCGACGGCCCCGGCGAGCAGCCCGCCTTGCACGGCTGCGCACGAGGCTCCGCCCGCGATGGCACCGGTGGTCAGACCGGTGAAGAACAGGGATATCGCAGACATCGAAGAGCCCTTCTGGGTCGCGGAATCCGCGCGAAGACGCGCGGCGGGAACGCCGAAGAACCACCTGCGCGGGCGCAGGTGGGCGGAGTTCTCCTAGGTCCGCAGGACGCAGAAGGTTGCGATGCCGGGAGCGCGCTGCTCCCCCGCGCGTAGGGCCAACTCGCGCAACGGGGTTTGCAGCGGGATCACCGCGGCCGCCACAGGCGCCACGTCTGAGGCAGTCGCCGCACCGAAGGCTGCGCTTGCCGAACTCGCCATGCAGGACACCGAGTGGTCATGGCTAGAGCCGTGGCCCGCGTGGCCCTGCGCGTCGCCGTGGCCCTGCGCGTCGGCGGGGCCCTGCGTGGCCTGGTCGACCGCCCGCTCCGCCGTCGCGACCGACACCGGGGCGGAAGAATGAACCGCGGTGTCGCTCGCCGAACTGGCGTGCACAGGCGCAGCGAGAGCGGGCGGCGCGGAAGGCTCCGCCGAACTCGCTGCAGCGGCGATGGACTGGCCCCAGCCGAACACGCAAGCAAGCACCGCGAAGATGAGCACAAGTCGCGGCGCCAGGCGGGATCGAGCCGAGCGGTCCATGGTTGCCTTCATGTTACGCAATGCCAACCGGGAGTCGAGATCAATTCGGCGCGGCGGCGCGCCCGGATCGGTCCTGATTGGCCCATGTCCTAGAGGTCTGGGCTGACTCTGGCTACGCTCGCGCTCCATGGGCACCGACCGCGCCGGCGTTGATTCTGCCGCCCTCGGGCTGCGTTCGCGTGGCGTTTTCGCCGTTTTTGCGGTGCTCGCAGCGGCGCTCATCCTTCACCTGTTCGGACCTGCCCCGCACGTCTCCACCGCCGCAGAATCGCCCACGCACGGGCACTCAAATCTCGAGCTCGGCGGGGCACACGCTCCGCACGCCGCTGTTGAGTTGGTCGCAGAGGCAAGCGACGAGGGGTCCTGCCACTCAGTCGTCGGCGTCAGCCCCGCAGCGACCGCGGTACCGGTGGTTACCTGTTTGGTCGGCACCTGGCGACAGGCTGCTCCGGCTGCGAGCGACCGGAGCGGCCTCCGCTCCGCGTGGATCGGGGGCGAGGGCGGCAGCACCCCTCTCGATCCGCGACGAAGTCCGGGAGTGCAGCGCACGTAGGAGCCTCGACGCCCATGCACCGGCATGAGCAACGGGTTCTTTCCTACCAGCCGCTTCGCACTTCCGGAGGTTCTTGTGTCCCGTCAATCGTCCCGTCACGCTTTATCGTCCAGCGCGACGGATGACCGCCCCCCCGGTCGCGCCGACATCGCCAGCAGGCTGAAGGCGGTCCCTCACGACCCCCTCCTCGTGGTCGCGGCCCTTGCCTCAGTAGGCGCCGGGATCATTCACGCCGCCGTAACCCCCGAACACACCAACTGGTGGGCCAGCGTCGCGTTCTTCGTCACCCTGGCCCTCTTCCAGCTCGGCTGGGGCGGCTATGTGGTGCTCCGCAAACCCACCCCGCTGGTACTTCTCCTCGGTGCCGCGGTGAACCTTGCCGCCCTCGCCACGTGGACAGTGAGCCGGATCAGCGGAATGCCGTTCGGACCGCACCAGGGGGTGGCCGAGCCCGCCGCGCGGGCGGACATCATCGCCAGCGTGCTCGGTGTTCTCGTCGCCGTCGGCGCTCTGAGTATCGCCCGCGACTGGAGGCCGCGGTCTCTCCTCACCATGCGTCCGGCGCTCTCCGCAGGCGCCGGCGGGCTGGCGATCTCCGCGCTATCGCTCGTCGCACTCACCGGAGTCTCGGGGCACGGGCATGCGATCGGCGAGGGGGACGGCCACGCCGGCCACACCAACGACATCCAGGCCGCAGCTGCGACGGCCCCGCTCACGCCCGCGGCGGCGATCGCCCAATGCCGTCGGACTGCTGAGGTGAGGACCGATGCCGCGTTCGCCAAGGCGGCTACTGCCGCTAACGGCAAGGCAGCCGCCATCATCAAGGCGGAGAAGGCAGCCAAGAAGATGCTCAAGCGCGAACTGGCCAAATGCGCGACCGCGCCCGCGCCGACAAAGCAGGTCATCGAGGCAACGCCGCACCCCGCCGACGGTCACGGGCACTGACCTCATCAATCACGCACTGCCTGCGACAGCGGACGTGGCCATGACAGCGGACGGGCCCCGGCGCAGCTGGGTCGAGCAGATCATGGGCATGCCGATCAGCCTGTTGGCACGCGGCGGGCCGGCCTCGTCGGCCGCGGCCGGCGAGGCGGCCGAGGCGGTGTTCGCCGAACTCCGCGAGATCGACGCGACCTTCTCCACCTACCGGGCCGAGAGCGTGGTGAGCCGCCTCGGGCGCGGTGAAGTCGCGCTTGAGGACTGCCCCGACGAAGTCCGCGAGGTCGCCCAGCTCTGCGAGTGGGCGCGCACCCTCACCGATGGGCTCTTCGATGCCCGGCAGCCGGACGACAGCTGGGATCCGTCCGGCTACGTCAAGGGCTGGGCGGTGCAGCGCGCCGCTCGGCACCTGCCGGACACCGACGGGCTGGACTGGTGTTTGAACGCGGGCGGCGACGTCGTCGTGCGCTGCGGCGGTGACCGCTCGTTCAACGTCGGCATCGCCGATCCACGCGACGCTACCCGGGTCGCCACCGTGCTGGCGTGGAGCTCCGGTGGGGTGGCCACCAGCGGCACCGCCGTCCGCGGCGCGCATCTCTACGATCCGCGGACAGGTGGACCCGCGCCGGCCCAGTGGGCGTCGGTCACGGTCGCCGGAGCCTCGCTGGAGTTGGCCGACGTGCTCGCCACCGCGGCGTTCATCGCAGGCCGGGACTGGACGGAGGTCGTCGCCCTCGGACCCGGCTGCATCGGACTGGCGATCGGACACGACGGCGCCCTGGTTCCGACCGGCGGATGGCCGCGCCCCGGACCGCTGGCTGCAGGTGTCTAGCTGGTGCGGACATGCGGTAGTGCACGAGTTTCACCACTGAGGCGAATCGACCCCTAAGTCCGAAATCGGAGTCGAGCCGCCCACGAAGAGGCGCCCGATCGAGTGATTTGCCGGACTCCCCCGCTGCCTGCCCGCCATTCTCGCTATGTGACGGTGCAGGTCCTCGCGGAGCGCGTGGCTCCGGTGCGTTCGCGGGTCCGCCCCGCGGACGCGTCGATGCGTGTGCTCGCCGACGGCGCGGCCGGGATCAGCCTCGCCGTCGTGGTGGTCCTGTGGGCCACCGGGCCCGGCTCGGCGGCGATCTGGACCTCGACCGCGAACGCGCTGACCGGGTTGGGGCGGTTGAGTGGCCTGCTGGCCGCGGACCTGCTGCTGATCCAGGTCCTGCTGATGGCCCGCGTTCCCGTCCTGGAGCGCAGCTTCGGGCGGGACCGCCTCGTGCGCCGGCACCGGGTCGTCGGCTTCAGTTCCTTCACCCTGATCTGGGTCCACCTCGCGTCGGTCACCACGGGCTACTCGCTGCTGGTGGACGGGAACTGGGTCCGCCAGACCTGGGACCTGATCGTGAACTACCCCGGGATGCTGCTCGCCGTCGCAGGGGTGGTGGCGGTGTGCCTGGTCGCCGTCACCTCGCTCCGGATCGCGCGGCGCCGACTTCGTTACGCGAGCTGGCATCTGCTCCACCTCTACGCCTACCTCGGCGTCGGACTCGCGCTGCCGCACCAGATCTGGACCGGCGCCGACTTCACGGCTTCGCCCGGGGCGCGCCTGTACTGGCTCTCGCTCTACGGGC
>JBQTII010000112.1:0-29914 GCA_052388275.1 Sporichthyaceae bacterium
GGGTCGATCACCGCGTTGATCCGCACCCCCAGACGGCGCAGATCCCCCGCGTGAAAAACCGCAGCCCGCTCCACCAGCCACACCTGCGCCTCATCGACCTGCTCGACGGTGGCGTCCGGAGGCAACGCCGCGACCGTGCGGGTGATCGCCCGCGCCTGCTCCGCGCCGACCGAGCCCACCGCCAGCGCGCCCGCGACCGCAGGCATCCTCCCGAGCCGCTGAGCGAGCAGCACCTGCCCCTTCGCCGCCTGCGGCGAAATGCGCAGCGCGTCACTGAGCCACGCCTGCGTCGAGGACGCCCCCACCGCCGACGCCGCACCCCGGGCCTCGATCTCCCGCACAATCCCGGCCCCGGCCCACTCCAACCGGGCCAGCAGCACATGATGGCGGCGCGCCAAATCCAGCACCTCGGCCTGCGAGCACGCCCACACCCCATCGCGCACCGCGGACACCACGTCCTCGACCGCCGCCTCCACGGCAGCAAACGCCGCCATCGCGGCCGGGAGAACATCGGTGTCCATACCCGAGAATCTACGGACCCCCACCGACAGTTTCGACCGCGAACGAGACCCCACCAGACACAGCCGTCACTAGTTTCTGAGCTAGCGTCAGGTATCGAGAATCTGGGCTCAAGCGGGCCCGAAGTGGCGGGTGATATATCCGCTCGCGCTGGCCCCCTGGCTCGCAGACGGAGGGCTCGAGACCCGCTTGGCCCCCGAAACTACATCCGATGCTCCCTCTGGGTTTGCAACAAACGCTGGGCCACCTCCCTCGGTGCGGCGCTTACCACGCGTTGCATTTTAGTAGTGGTTTCCGTAGTATACTTCTAATAAATTCTATACTGAAAGGTGCAACCGATGGCAGTTGGGCTACCGGCGGCGATGACCCGGGCGCCCTTGCGCACCTTCCGTCCGCGGGACCTGACAGGTTCGTATGCCCAGCCGAGTGAGGCGTTGCATCGGCTCACGCGGCAGGGTCGGGTGCGCACCCTCGCGCACGGGTATTACGTCGCCGTTCCCGATGACGAAGGTCCGCTGTGGCATCCGCAGATCGAGGACATTGCAGCCGGAGTCGCTACGGCGATCTACGGCGAACGGGTGCCCGTCCTCATGCATCTGACGGCGGCTCGGTTGCACGGTGCGATTCCGCGCGCCGTGGGGATAGCCCTGGTAGCGGTACCCGAGCAGCACGACCCGATCCGGCTCAGCGGGGAGCGCGGTGGAACCGTCAGATTCGTCAAACGCGCGGTCGAGCAGTTGGATGCCGTCCTGCGCCGGATCGAACTCGGGTTCGCGCTGGCGACGACGCCGGAACAGACCGTGCTCGACCTCGCTCGCCGCCCCGCCCTCGGGGGGATGGAGGTGGAGGCACGCGAGGCCGTGCGTGCCCTGTGGTCGCGATGCGACCAAGATCGCCTCGACGAGTTGGCTGGTGTGCAACGCATGGCGGCGACGCTACGACGGCTGCGTGTGCAGACGCGCGATCGCACCGCCCAATGACCCGCCCGCGCCCCGGCGTTCTGAGCGAAGCCGACCTCGACCGGGTCCGCGCAGAGTTCGGCGTTGCGGACTCCCAGGTCCGGCGCGACCACGTCATCTCCCACGTGCTGGGTGCATTGGCCGCAATGCCTGCCGCCAAGGGCCTCGTGTTCATCGGCGGCACTGCCCTGGCACGCAGCTTGGTGCCGACGCTGCGGCTCAGTGAGGACATCGACCTGATCACCTACGACCCGCGCCCTGAGATGGCAGAGCGAATGCAGCAGGCGATTGAACGCGGGCTCGCCCGCGCCTTCGGCGACGTCACCTGGGACCCGACCATTGTCGCGACCAGGCATGCGGAGCCGGCGGTGCTCAGTGTCGGCGACACCGTCGGCATCCAGATCCAGTTGCTCTCCGCGGACGGCTATCCGCGATGGCCTACGCGTGCGGTCGCTCTGGACCAGCGTTACCAGGACGCGCCCGCGGCGACGTTGACAACTCCGACGGCCCCGGCCTTCGCCGCCGCCAAGGCGATGGCCTGGCACGAGCGCCACGCACCGCGCGATCTCTACGACCTGTGGGCGCTTGCGACCCACGGCCACATCGACGCCGAGGCCGGAAAGCTTCTCCGCCGGCACGGGCCAACGAGTCGCCCGGAGCCGGCGCAGTTGTTCTCCCGGGCCCCGACCCTGACCGAGTGGTCAGCGGCCTTGGGTCACCAGTGCATCGTCCGGACGGAACCGGACGAGGCGCTCGATGTCGTCCGGGCGGCCTGGACCACCGCGCTCGCGCACTGACGTCGCCGGCGCGACGCTGCGCCTCGCCATGCGGCACTCAACGAGACGCGGAACCTGCCCGCAGCGTGAGCAGGTTGGCGCTGACGCCCTCCTCGATCAGATCGAACGCGTGATTGACGAGCATCCGCACGTCCCGACCGGTGGACATCGCGGTGTCCAATGTCGCGCGCAGGGCCGAGGTGATGGAGGAGGCGAGCAGGTGCAGCTCGAGCTCCCGGGTCGGGCGCGGCGGCAGGAACGGCTCGAGATAGGCCGAGAGCACTTGCTCCCACTCCAGGACGATCTCCAGGTAGCGCTTGCGCGGGGCGGATTGCGAGAACCACAGCGCGATGCATTCCGCCCGCAGATCCGGCTCCAGGTTGTCGAGGAACCCGCTGACCCCCTCGGTCACCGCCGCGCGGGCGAACTGCCACGGATCCGCGATGGGCGGCGCCGATCGCAGCGTCGCCGTCAGCGTTTCGAGCTGCTCGGCAGCCGTCGGGAAGAGCAGGTCCTCCTTTGTGCCGAAGTACCGGTGGAACGTGCTGCGTGAGCACATCGAGGCGGCGACGATCTCATCGAGGCCGACCGCGTCGTAGCCCCGCTCCCGGAACAGCTCGATCGCATTGCGGACCAGCGTGTCGCGTAGGGCGGCCTTCTTCCGCTCTCGCAGACTCATCGCTGCCTTTCCGGTACGTCGAAACAATTGACACGTCGTGTCATGTTAGGCCATCGTCCCTGCATGCAGCCAGTGGACTCTCCCGGCGTCGACGGGCAGGTCGCCGGCGACACGGCCCAATTGATCGCCGTGCTCATCACCTCGGCCGTCACGATCGCGGCGGTGCTCGCCGTCATCGTGTGGGCCCGCCGCCACCGGATCTGGTGGCCGTACCTGGTGATGGTGACCGGGGGGCTGACCTGCTTCATGGAGCCGATGTTCGACCACCTCTTCGGCCTGTGGTTCTTCCACGAGGGCCAGTGGACCGCGTTCGAGACCTACGGCATCTCGGTACCGGTCTGGCTGCCGATCGTCTACGTGGCCTACTACGGCTGTTGGACGATCTGGCTGATCAACCGCTGGTCACGGGGCGCGACCCCGAAGGACGTGGCCAAGCTCTACCTCTGCTCGGTCGCACTCGCCGCGCTGGCCGAGATCTTCTACATCAACCTGGTCGGGCTCTACGACTACCAGGACTCCCAGCCGTTCCTGCTCGCCGGATACCCGCCTTGGATCGCCTTCGTCAACGGTGTGCCACCGTTCCTCGCCTCGCTCGTGTTCTTCAAGCTGCTCCCGTTGCTGCGCGGCTGGGAGCACCTCGCGATCTTCGCCGTCACACCGATCTGTTTCGCCATGGACTCCTTCGGCGGAGCCTCGCTCTACCTCGCCGCCCGGCACGGGAGCGAGGACCCGAACATGTGGTTGCTACGGGGGCTCGCGATCCTCACGATGTTCGGCTCGTACGAGCTCATCAAGTTGGCGGCCCGGCTCACCCTCGGCGCCTCGCCGCCGGCGCTGGCGGACGAACCCTCGACCCGATCGGTGGTGTCCCTCTGATGGACAGCAACACGTCGATCTTCATCCTGTGCAGCGTCGTCACCGTCGCGATGGTGACCGCGATCTGGCTCCTGGGGCTGGCGCAGGGCAACCACTCGATGATGGACGGGTACTACGGCTTCGGCTACGCAGTTCCGGTCTGGATCGCGTTCGTCGTCGCTGACGCGGCGTCACCCGTAGCCGCGCTGGTGTTGCTGATGGCCTCGCTGCACGGATGCCGCCTGGGCTGGTACCTCGCGGCGCGCTGGCGACGGTACGTGCCGGTGCACGGGGGCGACCCGCGGTACCTGGGGTTCAAGGACAAGTACTCGCCCGGCTATTGGTGGAAGAGTTTCTTCGCCGTCATGGAGCCGCAGGCGATCCTCATCATCGTCGTCGGGTTGCCGGCCGTCGTCGGGGTCCTGGAGAACCGCGACCTCGCGCAGAGCAACCAGGTAGGTGCGCTTACCGTGCTCGGCCTGGCGATCTTCGGCGTCGGGATGTACTTCGAGACCCTCGGTGACGGGCAATTGCAGGCGTTCCTGGCCGAGGAGAAGCGCGCGACGCGCTACCTGAACACCGGGGTCTGGACCCACACCCGGCATCCGCACTACTTCGGCAACATCTGCACCTGGTGGGGCATCTGGGGAGTCGCGGTCTCCGGCAACGCGGACATCTGGTGGACCGTCATCGGCCCGATCGCCAACACGGTGATGCTGACCCTCGTTCTGGGCGTCGCCTTCCAGGACAAGTACATGGGCGACCGCCCGGAGTACCAGGCGCTGATGGCGCGCACCCGCGCCCTGCTGCCCATTCCCGTCAAGCACCGGCTCAAGAAAGAGGCTTCCCTTGCTGGCGACACACCCGCCCGAGACCGATCTGATCATGCCTCTGCCGGGACCGGGTGAGAGCTGGGATCCGCACACGATCCACACGCACTACTTCGGGTTCTGCGTGCCCGAAGCCGCGATCGGGGTCTTCGCTTACGTCCGCGCTCAGCCCGCGTTTGCGCTGTGCCAGGGCGGGGTCGTCGTGTTCCAGGGCCTTGACAACCTGACCCCGCTCGACGCCGCGCACATGAACTACGAGGTGACGATGCCGTGGCCGACGCTCGGGGAACGGACGATCGAGACCGCGAACGGGCTGCACATCGAGTTTCTGGAGCTCGGTCGCGTCGCGCGGTTGTCCTATGCCGCAGCCGACGGCTCGTGCTCGTTCGACGTCGTGGCCACCGGGGTGACGCCGCTCATCGTGCGCGGCCATGTCATGCCCGGCGAGGAGCGGCATCACGGCGACCCCGCGCGGGTGCCCGGAGGCAGCGAGCAGTTCATGCACATGGTGGGCGAGCTCGGATTGCACGGGGAGACCTACCCGGTTGACTGCTACTACCCGCGGGACCGGTCCTGGCGCCAGGTGCGGGTCGAGACCCGCGACAACATGGCGATCCCGCCCGTGGGCTGGTCTCCGATGTGCTTCGGACCGGATCTGATTTTCAATCAGATCTGCTACGAGCACCCGGACACCGACCCCGCGTGGCTGGGTATCTACGACATGCCGGCGCAGCACCCCACCCATCACTTCGCGTGGCTGCACCAGGGCGAGCGGACTCTCGACATCGTGCGGGTGCGGCGCAACGTCCTGGAGACGGACCCGCGCAGCTACGCCGCCCTGCGGCAGGAGATCGAGGCCGAGGACGAGACCGGCGCGATCCACCGGTTCACGGGCGAAGCGATTGCCAGCGCGCTCGGGCCCGCGTGGCCGAACGTCTCCTTTCACGACAGCGTCTACCGCTGGACCGACGAGGCGGGGCGGGTCACGTACTGCACGTTTCAGGAGATCTGGTTCTCCAAGTACCAACGCGGCCTGCGGGCCCGGGCGGCCGGCCCGCGATGAGCGTCGTGCTGGCAGGTGGGCATACGGGCGGGTTACCGTCGCTGCGTGACGGTCGAGGTGACCCAGCTGAGCTGGCGCGAGCAGAAGCGGGCGCGGTTGCGTCTGGATCTGATGCGTGCCGCGGTCGATCTGATCACCGAACACGGGTTCGACGGCACCACGGTGGAACAGATCGCGGCCCGGGCGGGGACCTCTGCGGCCACGTTCTTCCGCTACTTCAAGGTCAAGGAAGACGTGCTCTTCGGCGACACCGCCGAACGGCTGCAAGCCCTGCGGGCGCGGCTCGCGCAGTCCGACCGGGCAAGCGACCCGGTGCTCGTGATCGAGGCGGCGATGGCCGAGCAGCTGATGAACTTCGCGAACTTCGAGGACGAGCACCTCGAGCGGGCGTGCCTGGAGATCTGGGCGAGCGAAGCCGGACCTCGTCGCCGTTACATGGAGATCGTCGTCGAGTGGGAGGGGGTGCTCGCGGACCATCTCGCCGAGCGGTGGTCCCTGCCTGCGACCCACTCGCGCTGCCGCCTCACCGCGATGGTGGTGATCGCGGTGATCCGCGATGCGTTGGAGGCCGGAGCGGCCGGCCGGGACGCGGCACGCGCGGCGATCGAGCGCGGCTACGCGACGGTCAACGCCGGTTTGCTCGTCAGAAATATTGACAGTCACTCTCATAATCCCTAGTTTTGTGACACGGCACACACCGGACTTGTCGCCCTTGCTCCCGGTTCGTGACACCAAGCTCAGCCCCACCCGGAGGGCCCCGTGATCCGAACCTCCACCTCCCTGACCCTCGCGGTCGCTCTGACGGCCGGTGCCGCCTGGATCGGCCTGAGCGCGGGCTCGGCCGCCGCGGAGTCCGCCTACGACGCAGTGGCGCGCACCGACGTCTCGACGGTCACCATCGCCAACGAATCGATCCCGACCGGGATCGCCATCGAGGGCGGCGGACCGGTCGCCAAGGTGCGCCAGGACAGCGTCGGCATCCGCGACGCCAGCGCTGCGCTGCCCTACGCAGGCGACACCGTCGCCGGCCTTCCCGGCCTCGGGGCCAGCTTGTTCGGCTTCACCGCGCCGCCGTACCCCTTCGTCGCTTCCTCGACTGCCGGGTCGTCGCCGCAGAGCGTTGCCTACCCCGGGATGAGCCTGGAGGCAGAGAGCGCCGACCTGTCCAGCCGGGCTCGCGCGATCGGTGGCGAGCCCGGGTCGGGCGCCACCGCATCCGCTCAGGTCGTGCAGGAGGTCCTGGGCAACGTGACCGCGACGGCCAGCACCACCGTGGACAGCATCAAGCTCGGCCCGTACGGAACGCTGTCCAACGTCCAGACGATCGCGACCGTCGCCGCCGACGGAAACAGCGGCAAACTCACCCGGACCACCACGGCCGCGGGAGTTGAACGCGTACACCGCGGTGCGGTCCCCGAGTTCGGAGAGCACGCCGGCGAGGCGGTGCACCACGGCGCGCTGCTCGGAGAACAGCGCGCGGCCCTCGCGGTCCGCGGGTCCGCCGGCTGTTGAACCGGTGGCGTCCAGCAGGACGAGTACGCCCAGATCGCGTGCCGTCCAGGTCCGCGACTGGAAAACGCGGGGGTCGTCGGTTCCACCGAGCCGGCGCGCCACCATGTGTTCGACCAGGGCGCGGGTGTCGAGGGTGTCGCCGTCGCGTTGGTTTCGTCGCCGCTGGGGGGCGGTGCCTACTCGTGCGAGTTGGCGCCGCAGGGCGGCATCCTCCCCGGCCGGCCGCGCGGGTGCTCCCCCTGGCGGGTCGAGGTCGTACACGGTGCACCAGGCCTCGCGGTAGCGGCCGGCGTGGCAGTCCCACTCGGGGTGACGTGCTCCCGGCACTGCCACGCCGCCGCGGGTGAGGTCGCTCGCCGGTCTTCCCTGCAGGAGGGCGCCCCCCGCGCGGGCCGCCGAGGCCGGTGAGCTCGTGGCGAGGCCGGGGCCGCCCCCCTTGACCCGCCGCCCGCCGCCGAGCTTCCAGGGTTTCGCCGCCGTCACCGAGATGCCGAGGAGCTCGGCGAGTTTGCTCTGCTCGGCCTCCTCGCCGTCGTCACCCGCAGGCGGCGTAGCGCGGCGGCGCAGCGCCTGCGGCCGGATCGTGCCCAGCCAGGCCGGTGAACGGAGTACCTCGCAGCGGCCCCTCGCCAGCTCCAGGGAGGCTTGCGCCGACTCGCTCGTCGGGGCCGCCATCGCGAGGATCCGGTGGGCGAGGCCACGCGGCAGGAGCCATGGCACGTGGGCGGCCCGGGTCGCTTCGAGCACCAGATAACGATCCAGGGCCGCATCGCCCGCTCGGCGTAGCCCCTTGACCTGATGGGGCGTCAGGCTACCGATGGCGAGCAGGGCGGCCTGGACCACGACGGCGGTGTTCGCATCCGGGTCGCCGGTGGGGACGGCGATGCCCGCACCGTCCACGAAGGCCCGCGCCTCGGTGGTGGCCGTGAGCTGCACCGGCGCACCGGCGACTGCGCGGGCCACCAGCTCCAGACTCATGCGGGGATCGATGCGGAGAGGTTCGCGGCCGCCCGCTGCCCCCAGGCAACGGCAGTGTTCTGGCCCGTCTGCGAGAGCCAGTCACCCGCGTACTGGATCGGCGAGCGAGGATCGACACCGGCCGCGAACTCCCCGATCGCCCGGTACACCCCGGGGCGCGTGTGCGGCAGCGCGGGGGACCAGCGCCGCACGTAGGTGAGTTCGACGCCGAGATCTCCGACGAGGCCGGTCAGCGTCTGCAACGAGCGCGCGACGATCTCGGTGTCCGGGCGGTCGAACCAGGCGTCCGCCGCGCTCATCTCCCACGACACCGTGAACAGTCCGCGTCCGGCCGGGGCCCGATCGCCGGCCTTGTTGCTCTCCACGATGATCATGGCGATCTCCTGGTCCTCCTCCCGGGGGAATTGCACGAGGAACGCCGGGGTCTGCGGGGCCCGCGTCGTCCCGATGCAGACGTTGATCGCCCGGGTGAACCGCAACCGGTCGGCCAGTGTCGCCAGCCGCGGGTCGTCACAGATTCTCGCCGCCTGTGGCGGGGGGCATGCGATGACCGCCGCGTCAAACGTCTCCGTGGTCCCGCTGGCCCGCACCTGCACTGCGGCGCCGGCCCGCTCGACCCGCTCGACACGGGTGTTCAGGCGCAGATCGCCCTCGTGCGCCTTCACCAGGGCGTCGATCACGGCCCCCTGCCCGCCGGCGAGAGTGCCGAGCGAACCGGCGACCGCGTTGATCAGCCCGGACATCAACTCGACGCGGCTCACCTGGTCGGAGTTCGCGAGGAGCAACGCCCGGGTGATCGGCTCCCCGAGGTACTGGTCCGCCTCGAGACCGCCCAGGCGGCGCAGATAGTCCCGGGCGGTCTCGGTGTCGAGCGGCCCGGCGGCGCGAAGGTCGTCGTAGTTGAGCCGACCACGCAACTTCGAGATCACGATGTCCGCGACGACCCGGGTAAGTTTGAGTTTCGTGCGCGCCGAGAGCAGGTCGGTGGTGAGCCCGGACCGCACCAGGCGGTCCAGGCGCAACAGGCGCACCCGGCCGTCCCGCACGACTCCAAGGTACGGAGCGGCCTGGACGATCTCGCAGCCGAGTTCCAGCGCCAGGGCGGTGAAGATGGGGTAGCGCGCCGCGATGGCGGTGGCTCCGGTGTCGAGCAGGAAGCCGTCGCGCGCGATCGTCTCGACCCGGCCACCGGGATGATCGGCCGCCTCCAGCACCGTCGTGCGCCAGCCCGCCTGCTCCAACCGGTAGGCCGCGGTGAGGCCGGCGATGCCGGCTCCGACGACGGCGGCGCGGCGGGTCATGACCCGAGCACCTCAACGGTGCCGGCGTTGCCGTCGACGCGGATGCGCTGCCCTGAGCGGATCTGCCGAGTCCCGGTGCGGGTGTTGATGACGCAGGGGATGCCGAGTTCGCGGGCGACGATGGCGCCGTGGCTGAGCGGGCCGCCGACGTCGATCACGACGGCGGCGGCGACCACGAAGAACGAGGCCCAGCTCGGGTCGGTGGTCTCGCAGACGAGGATCTCGTCGACGTCGAGGTCCTCGCTGTGCGGGTCCCTGATCACCCGGGCGATGCCCTCGATGATGCCGGGGCTGACCGGTATGCCGCTGATCGGCGTCTCATCCACAACTGACTCAGCGTCAGGTTCGAGCGGAAGCGCGGTCGGCTCGCCGGTCCAGACGTCGGGGAGCCGGTAGCCCTTGTACTCGGTGAAGCGGGCCCGACGCTGCGCGATGACGGCAGGCAGGTCGGACGGCAACGAACCCAGCAGCTCGTCGACCCGCAGGAAGCGCACCTCGTCGGGAGAGGAGAGAACTCCTTGCGCGGTGAGGTGGAGCCCGAGTGCTCGGCAGGCGGCTCGGCCGCCGTCGATGCTCTGCACGAACGCGGCCTTGCCGGTCTCGCGCAGCGGCAGGAACGTCCGGGCGAGGGAGAGGATGCGCCGGGCGGCGACCCGCTTCGGCGCCGACAGCTTGGCGAACAGCTCGGCCTCGGCGCTCTCGCGCCGCGCCCGCTGCGCCGTGAGTGCCAGCGCGGGCGCGGAGGCGTCGGGCATCGAGCGGTAGCTCTCGGCGAGGCGCTCGACCGGCCCCGAGTCCTCGCGCCAGGACAGCCAGGAGACGTCAGCCTCGGACGGCCCGTGATAGCCGTGCTTGGACAGGAACTCCGGCAGCGTGATGCGGCCGCGCGAGAGCGACCAGAGGTCGGTGGCGATCCTCGTCTCCTCGACTCCGTCGCCGGTGACGAGCTGGATCTCCAGACCGGGCAACCCAGCACCGGTGCAGAGCTTGGTGACCTGCTCGTACCCGACCTGACCGAGCATCGTGGCGACGGTGTGCGGGCGCATGACGCGTTCGAAGTGCGCCATCGCCTCGCGCAGTGCTGTGCGGGCCGCGGTGGGATCGTCCAGCACCCCCGGTGCGGTGGTGGCGCGCCACCAGGCGTCGACCTCGGCGCGCATCGCGCGCAGCCGCTTCGGGACCTGAAAGGCGGTGCGCGGCATCTTCACCGCAACCACCGGGTACCGGCGCGGGACGGCCTTGCCGTTCCAACTGCCGGCGCCGAACATCTGCTTCTCGAAGGCCGCCCCCGATGTGCCGGGCATCTTGTCGGCGAACGCGAGCAGCGTCGAGAGGTTCGCGGTGAAGCGACCGAAAAAGACCCCGGAGCAGCGCTCGTCGACGGATTCGGAGAACCGGACCTCGTCGCGGCGCAGCGCGCCGAGATCGCAGAAGGCGCCGCGCAGCGCCAGTTCCAGGGGTCGCTCCCAGAACGACCAGCCCAACGGGGTGGCGACGTCCGGAAAGTTCTCGGCGGTGTTCACGATCGTCCAGAGCGTCGAGGCACCGGCGGCGTCGTGCAGGGGGTCTGCCACGGTGCTCCTCAAGATCCTGCGGTGTACACGGGCTGTGCGGCGGGGCGCGGGATGAACGTGAGCGGGAGGCTCGCGGGGCCGCGCAGGACGAAGCTGCGGTGGAAGGGCACCTCGCCAGGCGGGCACGCGAGCGCGATGTCGTCCAGACGCGCGAGCAGGAGTTCGGCGGCGACGCGCAGCTCCAGGCGCGCGAGTGCGGAGCCCAGGCAGAAGTGCTCGAAGCGCGCGAAGGTGACGTGCGGCGCGCGCTCGCCGTCGAGCACAAGCGCGTGTGGGTCCGGGAAGGCCGCGGGGTCGGTGTTGGCTGCGCCGTAGACCAACCACAGCATCGAGCCGGTCGGGATCGCCACCCCGGCGAGCATCGCGTCCGTGGTGGCGACGCGGAACATGCCCTGAACGGGCGCCTCGGTGCGCAACATCTCCTCGACCAGTGGGGGGACCAGGGCGGAGTTCGCGCGGACCCGGTCTGCGAGGTCGGGTTCGGTGGCCAGGCGCAGCATCAGCATGGCGATCGAGTTCGTGGTCGTCTCGTTCCCGGCGACCAGGAACTGCACCAGCATTTGCAGGATCTCGTGTTCGCTCAGCGGTTCTTCGTCGTCCATCCGTGCGCTCACCATGTCGGTGAGCAGATCGTCGCGCGGCGCAGCCAGCCGGGCCGCTATCTCGGCGCTGAAAAAGGTATAAAACTCATCGACCTCGGTGAAGATCGCGGCGATCTCCTCGGCGCTCTGATCCACCGCCCCGACTCCGGCGGTGAAGGCGTTCGACCACCGCTTGAACTGGTCCATCTCGGCGGGCGGCACCCCGAGCAGGCTCGCGATCACCGTCATCGGCAGCGGGATCGCGAACACCGACACCAGGTCGACCTGGCCCTCGAGCGCACATCGCGCGATCAGGTCTGCGATGAGTTCGTGCACCAGGGCGCGGATCTCGCCTTCGAGCGCGGAGATCCGTTTGGGGCTGAAGGCAGCAGAGACCAGCTGGCGCTGGCGCTTGTGCAACGGGGGGTCGGTGAACAGCAGGACGGGGGATTCGGCGATCGCCAGGCGCCGCTTGGCCTGGGCCCGCAACCGTTCACCAGTGCCCGGGTCGTCGAGTAGCCGCTGAGCCAGACCAGAGACAGAGTTGGGTCCGCTGGCCTTTGCCGAGGAGTAGGTCGCGGTGTCCCGTAGCACCTCGGTGACCTCGGCGTAGCGGGTCACCACGTAGGCGTTCAAGGCCTCGTTGAACAGCACGGGAGCCTGCTCGCGCAGGACGTCATAGAGCGGGAACGGGCAGCGCACCAACTCTGGCTCTCGCCCGATCAGGCGCGTCAGATCTGCGGGGACGTACGGGCACGCGGTCACGCTCCAGACCGTAATCGGTGCATTGCCAAAAGGTCTAGTACTCGACTAAATTGCTGGCGTGGTGACCACAGCCGACCTGCGCGCCATGTACCGCTCGATGGCCCTGATCACCGCGACCAGCGAGCGGGCCACGGGGGAGGTGAAGTCGGGTTCGCTGCAGTCGGCGTTCTATCCGGTCCGCGGCCTGGAGGGCGTCTGCGCCGCTCTCGGCCTGGTCAAGGAGCCGGGCGACCAGCTGGTCTCGACCTACCGCTCGCTCGGCGACGCGCTCGCCTGGGGTTCAGACCTGCGCGCCGTGATCGCCGAGATCTACGGCCGCGCCGACGGGGTCTGCGGCGGCAAGGGCGGCCCGATGCACCTGCACGACACCCGGGTCGGCTTCATGACCAGCACCGGCATCGTCGGCTCCGGCATCCCGATCGCCGTCGGGCTGGGCATCGCAGCCCAGTTGGACGGCGCTGACGCAGACGGCCGGGGGCGCGCCGTCGTGACGACGTTCGGCGACGGCGCCACCTCGATCGGCGCCTTTCACGAAGGCATGAACATGGCCGCGCTGTGGAAACTTCCGGTGGTGTTCCTTTGCCAGAACAATCAGTGGGGTGAGCACACCCCGATCGCCGAGTACGCGGGCAATACCGACCTCACCGCCCGCGCCCGCAGCTACGGGATGAGCGCGGTGGCCCTCGACGGCTTCGACCCGATCGTCACCGCGCAGGTATTGTGCGAGGCGCTGGAGCGGGCCCGTACCGGGGGTGGACCGACCTTCGTTGAGGCGCTCACCTACCGGTTGACCGGGCACAGCGGCTCCGCGGACTACAGCTACATGCCGGCCGCCGAACTCGCAGCGGCGCTCGAGCGCGACCCGGTGCCGACCTTCCGGCGCGCCTTGCTGACGATGGATCAGGCGAGCGAGGCGGAACTCGATGCGATCGATGCCGAGGTCGGCGCTGCCGTCGAGGACGCGTTCGCGTTCGCCCAGGCGAGTCCCGCCGTTGAGGCGGGCCGCTACACCGATGTGTTCGCCGACGCAGCCGGGTTGGCGGGGACGGGGGTGCGGGCATGACCACGCAGACCGAGACGATGACGATGGCGGCGGCGTTGAACTCCGCCCTGCACCTGGCGATGGACGCGGACTCCAAGGTTGTGCTGCTCGGGGAGGACGTTGCCGACCCGATCGGCGGCGTGCTGAAAATCTCCAAGGGCCTGTCCACCAAGTACGGCCGGGAGCGGGTGCGCGCCACCCCGATCGCCGAAACCGGCATCGTCGGCGCCGCGGTGGGCCTGGCGATCGGCGGCTACAAGCCGATCGCCGAGGTCATGTTCATGGACTTCACCACCGTGTGCCTGGACCAGATCGTCAACCACGCGGCGAAGTTGCGCTACATGTCCGGCGGGCACACCCCCGTTCCGTTGACGGTGCGCACCGGCGTCGGGACGCGGCGGTTCGGTGCGCAGCACGCGCAGAACCTCGAGGCCTGGTTCATGCACACCCCCGGCATCAAGGTCGTCGTGCCGTCCACCGCAGCCGACGCCAAGGGCCTGCTCGCGTCCTGCATCGACGACCCGGATCCGTGCCTGTTCCTCGAGCACTTCGACCTGGTGTTCACCGAGAAGGGCGAGGTCCCGGTCGGTGAGCACCGCGTTCCGCTCGGGCAGGCGGCGATCCGGCGCCCGGGCGAGCAGGTCAGCGTGATCACCTACGGCACGCAGGTGCGCAACGCGCTGAAGGCGGCCCAGACGCTTGCGGAGCAGGGGATCTCGATCGAGGTGATCGACCTGCGCACGCTGGTGCCGCTGGACATGGCGACCGTGCTGGCTTCGGTCGAGCGGACCCGGCGCGCGATCGTGCTGCACGACGCGCACACGTTCTGCGGCCCGGGGGCGGAACTGTCCGCCCAGATCACCGAGAACCTGTGGGGCGACCTGCTCGCCCCGGTACTGCGCCTCGGTGCGGGCTACTCGCCGGTGCCCTTCGCCGCCGGCCTCGACTTCCACCCGACTGTCGACGACGTGCTCGCCGCGGTCGGACAGCTGCTCGGCCGTTAGGGAGCACGCGTGACCAAAGACGAACAACAGCGTGCACTGATCACCGGCGGCGCCCGCGGCATCGGGCGCGCCACCGCGGTCCGCCTGATCGAGTCCGACTTCCAGGTCACGATCGGCGACCTCGACCTCGTCGCCGCCGAGGCGACCGCCGCCGAGATCGGCGCCAAGGCGATCCGGCTCGACGTCACCGACGAGGAGTCGGTGAAAGCCTGTGCGGCCGGCTTCGATGACCTGGACGTGCTGGTGAACAACGCGGGAATGTACCTGCGCGGCACCCTGGCCGACTTCACCGTCGCCGACTACCGGACCGTGCTCGACGTCAACCTGCTCGGCCCGATGCTGATGACCCGTCACCATGCCGACGCCCTGGCCGCAGGCGACGGCGGCGCCGTGGTCAACCTGGCCTCGATGTCGGCGTACATGCCGGTGCCCGGCACCGGTGCGTACTCGATGGCGAAGGCGGCCTTGGTCTCGTTCACCGAGCTCGCGGCACTGGAGTTCGCACCCCGCGGCATCCGGGTCAACGCGGTCGCGCCGGGGCGGATCAGCACCGAGATGACCTCCGACCGCCAAGGCGACCCGCAGCGCGAAGCGCGCACCGAGGCGCTGATCCCGCTGGGCCGCTCCGGGCGCCCCGAGGACGTCGCCGAGGCCGTCTGCGCGCTGGCCTCGCCAGGGGCGAGCTACATCACCGGACAGGTCGTGCGGGTCGACGGCGGGCTGAGCATCGCGACGGTGCCGTTGCTGCAGGCGGCCCAGCGCGGCGGTGGCGCATGACCACGACCGACCCGCCGCGCTCGCAGGGCCCCAGCGTCCAGGACTACCTGGACCGGGACTCGCGCCCGGTGCCCGAGTCGCTGCGCTACAACCGCAACGACCAGATCGACTGCGCCGACATCCCGATCGCGCGCTACATCTCGCCCGAGTTCGCCCGGGCGGAGATGGACAAGCTCTGGTACCGGGTTTGGCAGATGGCGTGCCTGGAGGACGAGATTCCGAGCGTCGGAGATCACGTCGTGTACGAGATCGGCGACCTGTCCTACATCGTCATGCGCACCGAGGAAGGCATCCGGGCGTTCGTCAACGCCTGCCTGCACCGCGGCCGGTTGCTGCGCGAGCGCGGCGGCAACATCCCCGAGATCCGCTGCACCTTCCACGGGTTCACCTGGAACCTCAACGGCTCGCTCAAGGCCATCCCGTGCGAGTGGGACTTCCCGCACGTGGACAAAAAGACGATGAACCTGCCCGAAGCGCGCGTCGCCACCTGGCGCGGCTGGGTGTTCCTGCACCCGGACCCGGCCTGCGCGCAGACCTTGCCGGAGTTCCTCGGTGAGTTCGACAACCTGTGGATCTGGCCGATCGAGGAGCGCTACAAGGCGGTCCACGTCGCCAAGATCCTGCCGCTGAACTGGAAGGCCGCGCAGGAGGCCTTCATGGAGACCTACCACGTCATCGCCACCCACCCGCAGATCCTGACGTGGACCGCGGACGCCAACACCCAATACGACGCGACGGCCGACGAGCCGCACTGGAACCGGATGATCAACGTCCAGGGCGCCCCGAGCCCGCACATCGCAGACTTCGTCGACGAGCAGGACGTGCTCGAGTCCTTCTACGCCGCGCGCACGTTCTACACCTCCGACTCCGGCCGCGACCTGCAGGTCGGTGCGGAGGGCCTGCCACAGGTCCCGGCGGGCAAGACGGCGCGCGAGGTCCTCGCCGAGGAGACCCGCAAGCAGTTCTCCAAGCTCTCCGGCCGGGACTTCTCCGAACTCTCCGACAGCGAGTTGCTCGACACGGTGCAGCACACGGTGTTCCCGAACTTCCACCCGTGGGGCGGGATGAAGTCGAACATCTGTTACCGCTGGCGGCCCAACGGCTTCGACCCGGACACCTGCATCTTCGAGACGATCATCATGGCCGACCCGCCGCCGGGGCAGCCGAAGCCGCCGCCGGCCAAGGTGACCTGGGTGCCCGAGGGCACGGCCTTCACCGACGTCCCGGTGCTGGGTCTGCTCGGCCCGGTCTTCGACCAGGACATCGACAACATGGTCACGGTCCAACGCGGGATGAAGGCGACCCGCAAGCAGGGCGTGCTCCTGGGTCAGTACCAGGAGAGCCGGATCCGCCAGTTCCACCAGACCCTCACCAAGTATCTGGAGCGTTGAGCGGTGGCCTCCTCGCAGCAGCCGGAAAAGAAGCTCGTCGACCCGATCAACGGCTACGTCTATCTCGCGCGCGCCGACGGGCGGGTGGACGTGACCGACCCGGCCACCGGCAAGAGTGGCATCTTCGACGACAAGGGCATCTGGCACGAAGGCGAGCTGACTTACGCCAACCGCCAGCTGCTCGGCTGGATCGGCCGCCTCGCCGTGCGGCGCGCGCAGGGCGGAGCTTGATGCCCAAGGGACTGCTGGTCGTGCTCTCGGAGATGGCCGAGGGCGCCGACGAGGACGAGTTCAACCGCTGGTACTCCGAGGCGCACGCCCCGGAGATCGTCGAGCGCGGGGCGGCCGTCTCCTTCCGCCGGCTGAAGGCCAGCGGCATCCCGCTCGCGCCGCCGATTCCCGAGCTCCCGACCTTCGCCGCCGTGTACGAAATCGAGGCCGAGACGGTCGCTGACGTCGAGGCCATCCAGCAACGTCTCGCCCAGACCAAGCACCTGCGCCGCGAGGGCAGCGAGACGCTCGACCTCAGCTCGGTCCGCGCGGCCTTCTACCTGCCGGTGGTGTGAGCGTGGTCGTGGTCGTGCAGCCGGCGCAGATCCAGCTCGACCCGGAGCCGGGCGAGACAGTGTTCCTCGCAGCCGGTCGCCAGGGCTACCGGTGGCCGACGATCTGCGGCGGCCTCGGCACCTGCCGGACCTGCCTGATGCTGGTCGACCAGGGCCAAGAGAACTGCTCACCCATCGGGGACCTGGAGGCCGAGGGCCTCGACGCGTTGCAGGAGCCTCGGGACGGTGTACGCCGACTGGCCTGCCAGACCCGCGTGAGCGGCGACGTCGTCGTCACCAAGCGCGGCGTGAAACCGGTGCCGCGATGACGGCGGCGGCGCCCGTGCGCGCGGTCCTGGGCATGCTCGGGGTGGACGTGCACTCGCGCGGGCTGCGCACGATCGCTCACCTGCTGCGCGACGCCGGCGTCGAGGTCATCTACCTCGGCGAGCACAACAGCGCGGCCGGTCTCGCTGCGGCCGCGGTGTCCGAGGACGCCGATGTCCTCGGGGTCAGCTTCAGCGTCAGCACCTACCTGCACTACGTCACCGAGTTGATGGCCGAGCTGGGCAAGACCGGCGGCGCCGACATCCCCGTCATGGTCGGCGGGCTGATCCACCCTGAGGACGTCGATGCACTGCACGCACTTGGCGTCGCGCGGATCTTCGGCCCCGACTCGGGAACCGCCGCGATCCTGGACTACGTGAGCGGACTCGCCACCGGCATTGCGTCCGACGAACCGCGCGCTATATCACCCACTTCGTCGGACGCTACGCACGATGGGTGTTCCCATGAGTGAGAAATTTCCCGACCTCGACGAGGCGCACCTGCGGCTGTCGCGGACCCGGACCTGGGGCGGTCTGGAGACCGCGGCCGCGTACGGTCCGGCCGAGCCGGACGCCGACTACGCCGAGCAGCTCGGGGACCCCGGTCAGTTCCCCTATGCCCGCGGGTCCTACCCGCAGATGTACCGCAGCCGGATGTGGACCCAGCGCACGATCGTCGGCTACGGCACTCCCGCCGACACCCGCGCCGGTCTGGAGGCCGCCCGGGCGCAGGGCGCGACCGGGCTCGACGTCGTGCTCGACACCCTGAGCCAGGAGGCCCTTGACCCGGACCACCCAATGTTCTCCCCCGAGGTCGGGAGCGAGGGCTGCTCGATCACCTGGCTGCCGGACCTGCGGGTGCTGCTGGGCGGCATCGACCTCACGGCCACCGACATCGCCTGGCACGCGACCGTGCTGCTGTACCCGCTGGTGCTCGCCTACGCGCAGGAGCAGGGCTTCGATCTGACGCTGCTTCAGGGCTCACACATGCCGGACCACGTAACGCTCACCCTGTCCGGGTACGGCGACAAGCTGCTGCCCGTCGACCTTGCCCAGCGGGCCACCGTCGACACCCTCGAGCATGTCGCCCGGCACACTCCCCGCTGGGCCACCGGCTTCCCGCAGTGTTACAACCTGCGCGAGCGCGGCCTGACCCCGGTCGCGGAGATCGCCGTCGGGATGGCGATCGTCAACGCGACCCTGGCCGACCTTGCCGGGCGCGGCATCGGGGTCGATGCGATCGCGCCGTCGATGGCGTGGGTATCGACCACGGACGTGGACCTGTTCGAGGAGGTCGCGAAGTTCCGCGCGCTGCGCCGGATCTGGGCGCGGACGATGCGGGAGCGCTTCGGCTCGGCGGACCCGCGCAGCCAGCGGCTGCGGATCGCGTGCCATACCTCGGGGCGTGCGCTGCCCTACCAGCAGCCGCTGAACAATTTGGCCCGTGCGACCGTGCAGACCCTGGCCGCGATCCTCGGGGGCGTGCAGGCGGTGGAGACCGCCGCCTACGACGAGCCGGTGTCCATCCCGACCCCGGCGGCCCGCGAGCTCGCCATCCGCACGCAGCAGATCCTGGCCCACGAGGTCGGCGCCGCGCGGACCGCCGATCCGCTCGGCGGGAGCTGGTACGTCGAAGCGCTCACTGACGATCTGGAGGCCGCCGCGCTGGGGCTGCTCGGCCAGATCGAGGCCGAGGGGCTGCTCGCCATGGTCGGATCCGGGCGACTCGAGGAGCTGATCGACGAGCACAACCACCGCACCGAGCGGGAGATGATCGACGGTGAGCGGCTCAAGGTCGGGGTCAACGCGTTCCGCTCCGAGCACTCGACCCCGCCGCCGCGGTTCGCGCTCGACCACGCCGCCATCGCGGCCCACATCGATGCCTTCAAGCGCCGCAAGGCTGCTCGCGACCTGGAGCCGGTGCGGACGGGGCTGCGCGACATTCGCGGCGCCACCGCCGCCGGCGAGAACGCGATCCCGGCGATGGTGCGGGCCTTCCGGGCCGACGCCACCTCCGCTGAGGTGTGGGGCGCGTTCCGGCTCGGCCTCGGCCACCCGTTCGACCCCTTCGGTGCGGTGTCCCCGCCCGTTCCGTTGGACTGATGCCGATTCTGGTGAGGGAGCCTGCGATGGGTGAGTCCTACGTCGCTGCCGACACCTCCGTCGAGCTGCGCGAGATCTCGATCGGGGGCGTCCTGCGCGAGGCCGCGGCCGACGTGCCCGACGCCCCTGCCCTGGTCAACGGCTCCGCCGACCCGGCCCACCGGCGGCGTTGGACCTTCGCCGAGCTGTTGACGGCCGCCGAGGGTGTCGCCGGGCAGCTGCTGACCCGCCTGTCCCCGGGGGAACGCCTGGCGATCTGGTCGGTGAACGTCGCGGAGTGGGAGCTGGTGCAGTTCGGCGCAGCGCTGGCCGGGATTCCGGTCGTCGCGGTCAACCCGGCTTACACGGCCGCGGAATTGGAGTACGTGCTCGGCCAGTCCGCCAGCGTCGCGATCGTGCTTGGCCCGGGCTTGCGCGGCGTCGACCCGGGTACCGAACTGGCCAAGGTCCGCGGCCGGCTGCCCGCGCTGCGCGAGACCTTCACCCTCGCTACCGGCAGTGACCTCTTCGCGCCCGCGGCCGGTGGCGCGGCGCTGCCGGACGTCGACCCGGCAAGCCTGGCCATGATGCAGTACACCTCCGGCACGACCGGGCGCCCGAAGGGCGCGATGCTCTCCCACCGCTCCCTGGCCAACAACTCGCGGCTGTTCAACCGGCGGCTGGGCCTGTCGGGCGCGGGCTCCTGGGTGAACGCGATGCCGATGTTCCACATCGGCGGCTCGTCCTTCGGTGCGATCGGGTCGATGTGGAGCCGGGCCGCGCACATCATCACCAACTTCGATCCGGCCCTGATGCTGGAACTGATCGAGAGCGAGCGCCCGGTTTTCCTGCCCAGCGTCCCGACGATGCTGCTGGCGATGTCCGAGCACCCGGATTTCCTGGCGCGGGATCACTCCAGCATTCAGGTCATCATGGCCGGCTCCACGACGATTGCGGCCGAGCTGATCCGGCGGACCGAGAAGGAGTGGTGCGCGAGCTTCGTGCCCTGCTACGGGCAGACCGAGTGCAGCGGCGTCATTGTTCAGGGGATGCCGCAGGACTCCGCGCAGGACAAGTCCGCGTGGGCCGGCCGCCCGCTGGAGCAGGTCGAGGTCCGCGTTGTCGACCCGGGCACCGGGACCGTCGTCCCTCACGGTGCGGTCGGGGAGTTCCAGGTCCGCGGGTACACCACGATGGACGGCTACTTCGCGATGCCGGACGAAACCGCCTCGACCCTGGATGCTCAGGGCTGGTTGCGCACCGGCGACCTCGGAGTGATGGACCGGCGCGGCTACTGTCAGGTGACGGGGCGTCTGAAGGACATGATCATTCGGGGTGGGGAGAACGTGTACCCGCGCGAGATCGAGGACGTGCTGATCGGGCACCACGCCATCAGCGAGATCGCCGTCATTGGCCTTCCGGACGAGCGCCTGGGCGAGGCGGTCGTCGCCGTCGTGCGGCTCGCGCCGGGCGCCGAGGTCGACCCAGCCGGTTGGCAGGAGTACGCCCGCACCCGGCTCGCGGCGGCCAAGGTCCCGCGGCGCTGGTTCGTCGTCGACGCGATGCCCTGCACCCCGTCGGGGAAGATCCAGAAGTTCCGCCTGCCCGAGATGATCGCCACCGGCGGTGCGACCGAGGTGACCTCTGGCGTTGCGTCCCCCTAAGGGGGTGCGGATTCAGCCAATCAGGCGGGCGCAACGAGGGGTGGCAGGCCTCAGCGACCGAGCGTCGAGACCGCCCGGGCCAACGGCACCGCGGCTGCCGTTCCCGAGCACCGCGCGCCGACGATCACCACGTCGACCTGCTCCAACGTCATGGCACTCCGCTCACCGTGTGGTCGCCTGACGATACGCCCGCGCTCGCAAGCCCCGAGATCACCCTCAGGGTGGCGCTGCGTCGCCGCGCCGGCGGTCGATGAGCTCGTTCCACGAGGGGGAGTAGGAGCCTTCATCGGCCGTCGTGTGGCGCAGCCGAATCACCCGTGCGTCTTCGGCTCCGACGATCTCGCTGAGCCAGGCGATCGCCTCGTCGACATCCGGGCCGCCGAAGGCAAGCATTGAGGAAATGTCCAGCCAGTCCTTGGCGCGGTCGAACAGGGCCTTGAAAATCGTCAGGTCGGTTGCGGACACCACCGGGATGGTGGTCTCGCCCAGCGCCACGACCTCGACGCGGCCTGCGACGACCTGGTGGAGCAGATGCTGCGGGAAAAACAGATCGACCGGGGTGCGGCCCCACCACAGCCGGACCTGGCCGTCGCGCTGGATCCGCTCGCAGTCCGACGACGATCGACCGACTCCCTCGGGTAGGGCGTCGAGAACCCGTGATGCATCCTCGACCTCGACGGTGATGTTGACGTCGATGTCCGCGGTCGCCCGCGGGTACTCGACGTGGAACGCGAGGGCCAAGGCGCCACCGAAGGCGTGTTGGATGCCGGCGTGATCCAGCGCGGCATGGATCGCGAGCACCTTGTCGAGAATCCCCACGTCGTCCATGACGTCATCAGTGCGATCGCTCATCGGCGTGTGAGTTCGGCCCAGCTCGGCGGCCCCGCCCGATTGCGCGGCCGGTACGGCAAGTGATCGGAAAGCTCCAGGACGTCCTGGAGTTGGCGGGCCTGGCGCAGGCGCTCCATCTGCGGCGTCAGTGCGCCCAGCTCCATTCCGGCGGCGCGCAGGATGCGCTCGAGGGTGGCCGCCGAGGGTTGCTTGGCGGCGGACTCGTAGGCGCACAGCTGGCTCGCGGGCATCCCCACCCGCCGTGCCAACTCGGCCTGGCTCCATTCGCGGCGTCGTCGCACGAGCTTGATCAGGTGCGCGGCGCTGTGTTCGACGGGTCGATCCATGGAACTTATCTTATCGGATAAGATGTACCTGGGGAACGTTGAGCGAGTGCTGTTCGCAGCAAAATGCTGCTAATCCCGCTATGATGCTGCCATGGCTTCCGTCACCGTTCGAGATCTCCCGGATGAAGCTCGCGACGAGTTGGCCGCTCGGGCCGCCCGAAGCGGGCGCTCCCTGCAGGCGTATCTGCGGATGGAGCTGATCGCGCTCACTCAGCGCCCAGACGCGGAGGCGTTCGCCGCGAGTGTGCGCGAGCGCAAGCGTCGTACCGGCAGCACCTTCCCCGCCGAAGCGATCCTTGCCGCCCTCGATGAGGGTCGTAGAGAGCGGTGACGCTGGTCGTCGACGCCTCCTTCGTCGTCGCTGCCTTGACTGACGGCGGGTCGGAGGGGACCTGGGCAGGCGCGATGTTGGACTCCGACGATCTCGCGGCGCCCCATCTGATGCAGGTCGAGGCGGCTCATGTCCTGCGTCGCGGCGAGGCGACCGGGACCATCAGCGCGGATACCGCCGCCCTCGCCCACGCCGACCTGCTCGCCCTGCGCGTCGAACTCTTTGCCTATGCGGCGTTCGCGCCACGGGTGTGGGAATTGCGGCACAACCTGTCTGCCTACGACGCCTTGTACGTCGCCATCGCCGAGTCCGTGGACGCGGACCTGGCGACCCTGGACCGGCGGCTCGCCCGGGCGAGCGGCCCGCGCTGCGGATTCCGGTTGCCGCCCGCCTAAACCCCAACGCCGCAACCGGACAGCCGTCCGTTGGCGTCCGCACCTAGGTGATGACCGCGCGACCGCGGTTCAGAACGATGTGCGCACCCGTGAACGCGCCCTGCCCGGTCCGGACTCGAAACGCCACCTCGCCGGCGGCGTTCCACAGGTCCACGTGCAGGGTGTCGCCCGGGTAGACGGGCTTCGCGAAGCGCGCCTGGAGTGAGCGCACGCGGGTCGGGTCGCCGCCGGCGACCGCGTGCAGCACCGCTCGGCCGGCAAAGCCGAAGGTGGCGAGGCCGTGCAGGATCGGTCGCTCGAAGCCGGCCTTTGCGGCGTAAGCGGGGTCGGTGTGCAACGGGTTGCGGTCACCGCTGAGGCGGTAGAGCAGGGCTTGGTCTGCACGGGTGGCGTAGGAGATGGTGTCGTCGGGCTTTGCGTCCTCTGGCGGATGAATCTCGCTCTCGGGGCTTGCGGGCCCGCGTTCGCCGCCCCAGCCGCCGGCCCCACCGATGAACACCGTCATCCGGGTCCGGAACAGGTCCTTGCCCTCAGGTGCGGTGGCGGTGGTCTCGGTCACGAGCAGCGCAGCTTTGCCCTTGTCCCACATCTCGACGATCCGGGAGACGCAGCTGGCCTCGCCCTCGACGGGCAAGGGCGCCAAGATCTCCACGCCCTGGGCGGCGTGCACCAGGCGCACCCAGTCGATCTTTCCGGCCTTCTTCAGGGCGGCGGCGCCGTTACCGAGCACGACCGGCATTGTCGGCAGCATCTGCTGGGCCAGGCCCTTGGTGTTGTCGGTGGTGAAGGCGAGTTCATCGGTCCCGGCGCCGACGCCGAGGGCGTAGATCGCGCAATCCTTCGCGGTCCAGCTGACGGTCTGCGGGTCAGCGCTCGCGCCTACGGCGTGCGGGTCCAGCGTCATGCGCGCAGTCCGTCCTCGGCGATGTTGACTCGGGCCGCTCGGGCCTGTGCAGCCTAGAAGCTCTGTGTGACAATGGTCCAGTACTAGACCTTTTGGTGACTGGGGTCACCAGGATTTCGACGTCGAGCCGTTCGGGAATGGACACGACGATGACGAGTGCGCCAGCCGTCACCCGCGGGTCTCGGCCCTACGGGATGCTGCCGATCCTGGGCCTGTTCTTCGGGGCCTTGGTGGTCCTGAACCTGGTGATCACCGGCCTGAGCGATCCACCGTCGATCGTCCCGCCGGTGAGCCTGGACCCCAACACCGGCGTGCCGCCCGTGCCCACCAACGCCGATTTTCCGTACGACCGCACCGCCAGTGTGGTGGCGATCGTGCTGCTCGGCGGGATCGGGATGATCGGTCTGGTCTGGGCCCTGCGCGAGGTCGTCACCAAGCGGGATCCGATGCCGTTGTGCCTGAGCTTGGGCACCGTCGCGATTGTCATTCCGGAGGTCTTCGTCGACATCGTCGGGATGGTCTACTACCCGACCGACGACGCGGATCATGCCTTCGATCTGTTTGGGCGTCAGATGGGCTGGTTCATCCTCGCCGGGTGGTTCGGTGCGGGGGCCTTTGGCGCGATGATGCTCAAGGTGTTGCTCACTCGGCCTCCGGCGAGGCAGGTGTGGACGTTGCTGGCCGTCACCGCGGCCAGCTACACGATCTTCGAAGAGTTGCTCGTCGGTGCGGGCGGGATTTACCACTACTACGGCAACCAACCGATGTGGTGGTTCAACCTTCCGCTGTGGTGGACCCCGTGCAACACCCTTGGCGCTGCCTTGTTGCCGGCCCTGTTCGCCTACCGCTACCAAGCGATCATGCGCGGCTGGCGGGCGGTGTTGATGATCCTGGTGGTCCCCACCTGCGTCTCGGCGGGCTATGCGTTGATCGCGATGCCGGGCTGGATCGTGGTCAACGCCGACTACGCCTGGCTGCCGACCGAGCTGGCCGGTTTGGCGGTCTGGGCCCTGGGCATTGCGGTGGCGGCGATGGCGATGAACCTGTTGTGCGGCTACCAGCCGTTCGACCCGCAGAGCAGGCCGTGGGACCTGTCGGCGGGCGAGGATGCGGCGCCGGGCGGCGGCGAAGACAGTGGCGCCGCCCCGGTGGATGCTCGCCCGCGCTCGGTCACGGCGAGCCTGTAGTGGCGCAGGAAATCCCCGACATCACGCTGGGCAGCAGCGGGCCCGGTCGGTTCTGGACGACGACGAACGTCGGTGAGGCGGCACCGGACGTTCTCTCGCCGATGTGCACGAGCCTGTGGGGCGCTACGGCCGAACGTGGCTGGCTGTATTCGATGCAGGCCTTCGGGGTGCTGCCTACCTCAGCGAGCCCGTCACCGAGCACCGACGACTGGGGCTGCTCGATCTTCTACGGTCGCCTGGCCCTCAACGTCGACGCCCTCCGCTCGGTCGTGGCGACGTTGCCGGGGGTCAGCGGCGATGACTTCGAGCGCGACCTGTGCGGGAGCGTGCGCCCGGACGCTCCGCCGGTCAAGGGCAAGGCGAGACGGCTGCCGATCATCGCGGGCAAGGCGCCGGTGACGCTGCTGCGCCAGAGCAGACGAATCCATGCGAACCACGAGCGGACCCGCGCCTGGTGGGAGAGCGAGGTGCGCGCCGCGGGTTCCGGCGCACCGGCGATCGAGCGACTGCTCGCCGCCCACGAGCGCTACGCCGACACCTTCGCCCACCACTGCGCCTGGCGCTTCGTCTTCGCCGGCGCGCAGTCAGCGATCACCGACGCGGCCACCAAGGCCGGGGACCCCGCCCTCGCTACTCGGCTGATGTCGGGGGTCGGGGAGGTCTTCGAGACCCGGATGGCCGACGATCTGTGGCGCCTGGCCCACGGTGAGCTCGAGGAGGCGGCCTTCCTGGCATCGTGGGGTTACCACGGTCCGAACGAGGGCAATGCCGATGCGCGCGTCTGGCGCGAGGACCCGACCCCGGTGCGGGCGCTCGCGAAGTCCTACGCCGCGCGCGCTGCCGCCGAGCGTCCCCGTGATCGTGAGGTGCGGTCCAAGGCGGCCGGAGCCGAAGCCGAGAAGATTCTGCTGGCAGCGACATCAGGGGCCAAGCGCCCGACGATGCGTTGGCTGATGCGCCGCACCCGCAACATCGTGCGGACCCTGCAGGTCGGCAAGGCCACCTACCTGATGTGCATCGACGGGGTACGTAAGGCCGCCCGTGACTTCGGGGCCGAACAGGTGGGCGCCGGGGTGTTCACCGAGGTCGACGACGTGTTCTACCTGACCGTCGAGGAATGCGTGCAGCTCGCCGCCGGCGCCTTGCCCGACGCGGCCGCGATCGTGCGCGCACGGCGGGGCTACCGCCTCGCACACCGCCAGATCGACCTGCCGGTTTTCTTCCGTGGGATGCCTGAACCGGTACTGCGCGAGGTGGTGGACGCAGGTGCAGAGCGCGGATCGGTTGAGTTCTCCGGCGCGGCCTGCGGCGGTGGCGTGGTGAGGGGCCGGGCGCGGGTGCTGCTCGAGGTCACCGACGACATCGACCTCGACGACGGCGACATCCTGGTCTGCCGCTTCACCGACCCGAGTTGGGCGCCGTTGATGTCGCTCGCGCAGGCGCTGGTCATCGACGTCGGCGGGGCGGCCAGTCATGGCGCGGTCGTCGCACGCGAGCTTGACATCCCCTACGTGATCGGGACCGAACGCGGCACCTCGTTGCTCCGCGATGGTGACCGCATCGAGGTCGACGGCACGAAGAACCTCGTGCGGGTGCTCAGCTGATTGGTGTAGCACGGGGTGGCACCTGGTGCTACCGTCGACGTGTGGCGAATCCGGAGAAGGTCCAAGCGGAGATCACGCAGCGGGACCTGCGAAACCGCTCCCGCGAGATCATGGACGCCGTCGAGGCGGGCCGGTCTTTCACGGTCACCCGTGGCGGTCAGAAAATCGGCGAGCTGATTCCGCTCCGCCGGCCGAGACGATGGGTCAGCCGTGAGCAGTTCGCCGCGATGTCCCGTGACATGCCTGCCATCGACTACGCAAAGTTTCGAGCCGATGTGGACGCCGTGATTGATCCCTACGTGCACGATCCGTATGCGGAGTAGACCTCACCCGCGTGGTCTGTTGGATACGGGCGTCGTCATCCTCAGCCACGTGATCGACCCGCGTGATCTGCCGGCGGAGTCAATGCTTTCCGCCATCAACCTTGCTGAACTCTCCGCCGGAGTTCAGATGGCGAGCGCGAGCGGCGGGTTTGATCCGATCGAACTGGGCAGACGCATCGAAGTCCTGCAGCGGGTCGAGCACGAGTTCGAACCGATTCCTTTCGACGCTTCCGCTGCGCGGATCTTCGGTCGGGTCAGCGCCGCCGTGGCGGGTACGGGTCGCGTCTCTCGCGCACGAACTGCCGACCTGATGATCGCCTCGGTCGCGATCGCGGAGGGCCTGCCCCTGTACACCACCAACGCCGACGACTTCGTGGGTCTTGAGGGACTGCTCGAGGTCGTCCCGGTGGTGCCGCGAGTTCACCAGGGCGAGGGCTTGTAGTCCTTGAGGAAGATGCCGAACAGGTCCTCGCCGGCCTCGCCGCGCACGATCGGGTCATAGACGCGGGCGGCGCCGTCGACCAGGTCGAGGGGGGCGTGAAATCCCTCCTCATGCAGCCGGGCCTTGGTCGGGTGCGGGCGCTCGTCGGTGATCCAGCCGGTGTCCACCGCGGTCATCAGGATCCCGTCGCGCTCCAGCATCTCCTGGGCGCTGGTGCGGGTCAGCATGTTCAGGGCGGCCTTGGCCATATTGGTGTGCGGGTGGCCCGGGCCCTTGTTGCCGCGGGCGAACTGACCCTCCATCGCCGAGACGTTGACGACGTAGGTGCGCCTGGCCGCGGAGGCCGCGAGGGACGCGCGCAAGCGGGAGACCAACAAGAACGGCGCGGTGGAGTTGCACAGCTGGACCTCGAGCAGCTCGAGCGGATCGACGTCGTCGACGAGTTGTGTCCAACTGTTCACCGGAGCCAGATCCGGCACCAGTCCACCGGCATCGATGGCGGTACCTGCGGCGACCCGGTCCAAGGATGAGGACCCGCTGCGCAGTGCCAGCGCCGTGAGCGCCTGGGGCGCCAGCTGATGGGTAGTCAGCGACGTCAGCTCATTGGTGTGCTCGCCGACGACCCCGGACAGGCTCAAGACGTCGGGCAGCGGTCCGGCCGGCAGCGGCGCAGACTCCGCGGCGACCAGATGGGAGTAGGACCCGGCGCTGCGTCGTACGGTCTGGGCGGCGTTGTTGATCAGGATGTCCAGCGGCCCGGCCGCGGCAACGGAGTCCGCGAGCGCGACGACCTGGGCGGGGTCGCGCAGGTCGATGCCGACGATGCGCAGCCGATGCAGCCAGTCGGCGCTGTCCTTCATCGCGGCGAACCGACGCACCGCGTCGGAGGGAAAGCGGGTGGTGATGGTGGTGTGGGCGCCGTCGCGCAGCAGCCGTAGCGCGATGTACATGCCGATCTTGGCGCGGCCGCCGGTGAGCAGGGCTCGACGCCCCGTCAGGTCGGTACGGGCGTCCCGTTTGCCCCGGTTGAACGCCGCGCAGGCCGGGCAGAGCTGGTGGTAGAACCCGTCCACTTGGGTGTAGCGCACCTTGCACACGTAGCAGCCGCGCGCCCGGTGCAGGACCCCGGCGAGTTCGGTCCGGGTCGGGGTGGTGAGCGCGAACGCGCCCTGGGTCTCGTCGTCGATCCGGCCGGGCGCCCCCGTCGCGGTGGCAGCGGTGACAGCAGCGTCATGCGCGGTGATCCTGCTCTGGCGCTCTTTACGCCTCGCCTCCTTCACCGACTTGAACACCCCGCCGACCGCCAGACGCAGCGCCTGCGCGTCCGGGTGCTCGGGCGGCAGTGTCGCCGCCTCGGCGATCACCGCAAGGGCGTCCGCAAAGCGCTTCGGGTCGATGCCGTCCATGACGCCAGTCTCCCAGCACGACCGACTCGCTTCGCTCTCCGCCGAGGGCGGACCCTGACGGGCAAACGGTCGTTCTTGCACACCCGTGAGTACCTGCTGGTCCTGGGCGCCCGGGTCATGCCCACCGGCCGGACCTCCACCACGGCACGCATGCCGGGCCGGTGCGCGCCGAAGTGCGGATCGGGGGTCTTGGTCTGACCCGCGATCGACGTCCACCGATCAAAGTTCAACCGCGGCACGGATGCCGTGCCGGACGCGCACGTAGACACCGACCCGAGCTCGGTCACCCGGGCCGTCGCCTACGCCCGCCACTGCAACCCGTTCGTCCCTGCCGCGGTGGTAGTTCACGCGCGGCGGAGGGCGATCACGGGTCGGGGTCGGGTTCGCTTCGGGCGAAGTCGCGGCAGGCGTGCCAGTAGGCGTTGCGCCGCGGTGTCCTGGAAACGTCAATCCACGCCGGGGGAATCACCTCGGGGTGCCCGTCCGCCGCGAAGCGCGCCTCCCAGCCGCCGTGATGAAGCTGATCATGATGAAAACCGCAGACCAACACGAGGTTGTCCAGGTCGGTCGGCCCGCCCGCACCCCAAAACCGAACATGGTGCGCATCACACCAGGCCGGGGGCCTTCGACATCCGGGAAAGATGCATCCGCGGTCCCGTTCGCACAGCGCGACCCACTGGGCGTGGGTCACGGTGCGCACGTCCCGCCCGACCTTCAAGGGGACGCCGTGGGTGTCCAGGAGCAGCGCGGTGAGGGTCGCGTCGCAGGCCAAGCGCCGGATCACCGCGACGGTGAGGTCCTCACCCGTGGCGGCCCGCCCGAACCCTGAGCCATTCTTCAGCTCGGCGGCGTTGACGGTGAGGTGCACATGCGGGCGCTGCCCGCGCTGGCGGGGGAGGTCCCCGAAGCGCAACGCGCGCC
>JBQTII010000113.1:0-35236 GCA_052388275.1 Sporichthyaceae bacterium
ACCGTGGGTGCGGTCCGGGTCGGCGCCGAGCCGGGCCAGTGCCTGCGCCGGGTCCCAGTCGGGGCCGAGCAGATCCGGGCCCAGATGACCCACCACGGCGTCCTCCTCGGATGTGCGCACCAGCTCAAGGACGGGCAGCCGGTACCCGACAGCCTCCCAGTCGGCGGTCCGCAGCACGGCCCGGATTTGATGGTCGGGCCCACCGCGGCGGGCGGCGCCGGGTCGGGTCAAGTGCCAGGTGCCGTCCATGCGGAAGTGCGTGTGCAACGTCCAGCCGCCCTCGAAACGGAACAGCTGGTGCTTGCCACGCGCGCGCACCTCGGTGACGGTCGTTCCGGTCAGGTCGACGGTCGCGAGCTCGGGCACCCGGAAGTCGGTGTGCGTGAGCGTCGCTCCGGCCAGTGCCTCGTGCAGGCGTCGGCACGCCAAGTGGACGGTGTCGCCCTCCGGCATCCCGCCTCCTTGCTCTGGCGCTGCTGTGACGTCCGATCAGGTGCGGGCCATAACGCTCGGTTTCTCGGACGCTACGAGATCAGAACGCGCGTAGACGCAGGCCGCGGGGGGTGGCGCGAAAGCCCGCGGTCTGCAGGGCTGCGCCCAGCGGTGAGGACAGGACGGACTCACCGTCGGCTTTCTCCACGGTCAGCTTGCCCAGCGCGCCCTCGCGGACCGAAAGAGCCAGTGCGTCGGCGGCGGGCTGCAGCATCTCGTCGCTGACGGGCCAACTCAGCAGGGTCTTGCCGCCGCGTTCGACGTAGAGCACGAGCTCGCCGCCGGTCAGGACCACAAGGGCGCCGGCTTTGCGGCCGGGGCGGTGACCACCGGCCTCGACGCCGCGACTGGGCCAAGGCAGGGCTGCGCCGTACGGATTGGCCGGGTCGGTCGCGGCCAGCACGAGAGCGGCAGCGCCGGGGTCGTTGCCCCGCCGTGGTTCGTGCACAGGGCAGCGGCGCAGGCGGTCGACTGCCCCCGGCAGCGCGAACTGAGCTGCGCCCAGACCCTCGACGAAATATCCGCGCCGGCACCGTCCGGCTTGTTCGTAAGCAGCCAGGACGCGATAGGTCGCGGCGAAGCCGCCGGGGGTGCGTTCAGCGAGCACCGCGCCGCGGGTCACGATGCCGTGGCGCTCCAGCAGGGCCTCGGCGGCGGCTTGCGCCCGCCGGGTGGGGTCGGGGTTGCGCTCGGGCAGCAGCGACCACCGGCCGGCGACGGTCGAGGGCCCGGCTCGCAGGGCCGATGTCGGCCGTCCCAGCGGCCCGCGGCGCGGCGAGGCCCCGTCCAGAGCTGGGCGCCGGCTGTAGCGGGCGCGCGGCGCGCCGGCGCGGGCCTTGTGGGCGCCCCCGCTTCCGATCAGCGTGCGTAGGGGGGCGAGGGTGTCGTTGGTGAGCCAGCCCGCCCACACCAGGTCCCAGAGCGCGGCGGCCGCCGCGCTGTCGTCGGGCGTGACCTCCAGCCCGGCCCCCGCACGCTCGGCCAGGGCGCGGAAGAACAAGGCATGCCCGTCGGCCAGGGCGGCCAGCAGGGCGCTGTGCAGCGGCGTAGTCACCGTTTCGGGGTCCAGGTCCGGTAACAGCAGGTCGGCGGAGTCCGGCAGGTGCAACGAGACCCAGCCGTCCTCGCCGGGTAACGCGCCGTGCCCGGCCCAGAGCACCTCGCCCGCCGCGGTCAGCTCGTCGAGCAGCGCCGGGGTGTACCCGAGGACGCGCGCGGGCAGGATCAGGCGCTCCAATGCCGAGGCGGGGACCGCCGCACCCTGGAGCTGCTCGACCGCCCGCAGCACCCCGTCGACGCCGCGCAGGGCGTCGGGCCCGACGTGCTGCCAGCTCGGCAGGAAGCGCGCGAGCGCCGCCGGCTCGACGGGCTCGATCTCTTTGCGCAGGCGCGCGATGGACAGCCGGCGCAACCGGCGCAGCACCTCAGCGTCGCACCATTCCGTGCCCGAGCCGCCGGGGCGGAACTCGCCTTCCACGACGCGTCCGCCCGCGGCGAGGCGGGCCAGCGCCTGGCGTGCAACAGCAACGCCGATCCCGAAACGGTCGGCGAGGTCGCCGACGGCGAACGGGCCGTGTGTGCGGGCGAAGCGCGCGACCAGATCGCCGAGGGGGTCCTTCACCGGCTCGGTGAAGGCCACCGGCACCCCGACGGGCAGCGCAGCCCCCAGGGCGTCCCGCAACCGGCCGGCGTCCTCGATGGCCGCCCAATGCTCGGCTCCGGCGATGCGGACGCGGATCACCCGGCGGGTGCTCTCCAGCTCGACCAACCAGTGCGGGTCCGCCCCGCGGGCAACGGCCTCCTCGGTGCTCACGGGGCCGATCAGCCGCAGCAGATCGGCGACGCCTTCCAGATTGCGGACCTTGCGCTCATCGGTCAGTCGCTGCAGCTCGGCCTCGACGGTCTCGAGCGCGCCGAGGTCCAGCAGCTCGCGCAGGTCGGCCTGCCCGAGTAGCTCGGCCAGCAGGGTGGAATCCAGCGCGAGCGCCGCCGCGCGCCGCTCGGCCAGCGGCGAGTCGCCCTCGTACATGAAAGCCGCGACGTAGCCGAACAGCAGCGAGCGCGCGAACGGCGAGGGTGCGCAGGTCTCGACCTCCACGACGCGCACGCGCGAGTTCTCGATGTCGGTCATCAACTCGACGAGCCCGGGTACGTCGAAGACGTCCTGCAGGCACTCGCGCATCGTCTCCAGCAGGATCGGGAAGGAGGCGTACTCGGCGGCGACGGTGAGCAGTTGGGCCGAGCGCTGGCGTTGCTGCCACAGCGGGGAGCGCTTGCCCGGGTCCCGGCGGGGCAACAACAGGGCGCGGGCGGCGCACTCGCGGAACCGGGAGCTGAACAGGGCGGATCCGCCGACTTCGGCGGTGACCAGTGAATCGACCTCGACCGGATCCAGGGTCAGCGGCGGCGCCTCGCCCGCCGCGCCCAGGTCCTCGACGTCCGGCAGGCGCAGCACGATGCCGTCGTCGGCGTGCATCGCCTGAACGTCGACGCCGTAGCGTTCGCGCAGGCGCGCAGCGACCGCGAGGGCCCAGGGTGCGTGCACCTGCGCGCCGAAGGGGGAGTGGATGCACAGGCGCCAGTCGCCGAGCTCGTCCCGGAAGCGCTCGATGACGATGGTGCGGTCGTCGGGCACGTGCGTGGTCGCTGCCCGCTGCTCGGCCAGGTAGAGCAGCAGGTTGTCCGCGGCCCAGCTGTCCAGGCCGGCGGCGTTGAGGCGGGCGTGCGCGGCGGCTTCGTCGAGACGGGCGAGTTCACGCAGGAACCCTCCGACGGCCCGGCCCAGCTCGAGCGGGCGCCCGATCGAATCGCCCTTCCAGAACGGGAGCCGGCCCGGCTGCCCGGGCGCGGGGGTGACGAGGACCTTGTCGTGGGTGATGTCCTCGATCCGCCAACTCGAACTGCCCAGGGTGAACACATCGCCGACGCGGGACTCATAGACCATTTCCTCGTCGAGCTCCCCGACGCGGGACTGCTTCTCACCCACCAGGAACACCCCGAACATGCCGCGGTCCGGGATGGTGCCACCGCTGGTGACCGCGAGGCGTTGCGCGCCGGGGCGCCCGGACAGCATGGCGCTGACGCGGTCCCACACCATCCGGGGGCGCAGCTCGGCGAACTCATCCGAGGGGTATCGCCCGGAGAGCATGTCGAGCACGGCCTCCAGCGAACTCTGGGGCAATGCGGCGAACGGGGCGGCTCGGCGGACCAGCTCGGCGAGGTCCTCGACGCTCCACTCGTCCAGGGCCACCATCGACACGATGTGTTGGGCGAGCACGTCGAGGGGGTTGCGGGGGATCCGGATCGCCTCGATCTGACCGGCCGTCATACGCTCGGCGACCACGGCGGTCTGCACGAGATCGCCGCGGTGCTTGGGAAAGACGATGCCGCGGCTGACCGCCCCCACCTGGTGCCCGGCGCGGCCCACGCGTTGCAGCCCGCTCGCCACCGAGGGCGGGGACTCGACCTGGACCACGAGGTCGACCGCCCCCATGTCGATGCCGAGCTCCAGGCTGGAGGTCGCCACCACCGCCCGCAGCCGCCCCGTCTTGAGCTCGTCC
The DNA here is from genome assembly GCA_052388275.1 of Sporichthyaceae bacterium. Classification (GTDB taxonomy): domain Bacteria; phylum Actinomycetota; class Actinomycetes; order Sporichthyales; family Sporichthyaceae; genus JBQTII01. Next base: position 4,053 of record JBQTII010000113.1, read on the forward strand.
TCGATGATCGCGCGCTGCTCCTTGGATACCGAGCCGTGATGGGCCCGGGCCAGGACAGCCTCGACTCCGCGGGAGGCATCGCTGGCGCCCATCAGCTGCGCCGGGGGCCGTTGCGCTCCGGGGGCGGGCAGCTGTTCGCCCGACTCCTGCTCGTGGTGGACCTCGTTGAGGCGCTGGGTCAGCCGCTCCGCGAGGCGCCGGGAGTTCGCGAACACGATCGTCGAACGGTGTTCGCTGATCAGCGCATGGATGTGCTCCTCCACGTGGGGCCAGATCGAGGTCCGCGGTTCGGGGCCGGCCGCCGAACCGGAGAACTCCCCGGTCGGCGCCCCGAGCTCGCGCATGTCCGCGACCGGGACGACCACGGTAATGTCGAAGACCTTCTCTGCCGCCGGGTTCACCACCTCGACGTTGGCGGCGCCGCCAAGAAAGCGCGCCACCTCCGCCACCGGCCGCACCGTCGCCGAGAGCCCGATGCGCTGCGCGGGGCGCTCCAGGAGCGCGTCCAGTCGCTCCAGGGACAGCGCCAGGTGCGCGCCCCGCTTGGTCGCGGCCACAGCGTGCACCTCGTCGATGATCACCGTCTCGACGCCGATAAGAGATTCCCGGGCCCGCGAAGTCAGCAGCAGGAACAGCGACTCCGGGGTGGTGATCAAGATGTCCGGCGGGCGGGTGCCGAAGCGGCGCCGCTCCTCGGCTGGGGTGTCCCCGGTGCGCATGGCGACCTCGACGCTGGGTTCGGGCAGCCCGAGGCGCCGGGCGGCCTGCGAGATCCCCGCCAGCGGGGAGCGCAGGTTGCGCTCGACGTCGACCGCGAGGGCCTTGAGCGGGGAGACGTAGAGCACCCGGCAGCGCCGTTCCCGCTCGGGCGGGGGAGGGCGCGAGGTCAGCGAATCCAGCGCCGCGAGGAACGCCGCCAGCGTCTTACCCGACCCGGTCGGGGCCACGACCAGCGCATGACGCCCCTTCGCGATCGCCGACCACGCGCCGACCTGGGCCGGCGTCGGCGCCTCGAAGGCGCCGGTGAACCACTCTTGGGTGGCCGCCGTGAAACCGGCCAGCGAGTCCGGCGCGGGCGTCATGGCGTCATCCTGCCTGGCGCCACCGACATGTGACGCCGGGGCCGCGGCGAGCTCGGGCGGGTCAGGCCCGGGCGCGCAGCGTTCGCTCCAGGATTCCCAGCGTCGCCTTCAGATTGAGCTCGGACAGAATCGGGAAGATGTTCTTGGCCCGCCACTCGGGGTGGATGCCGGTCCAGTCGTAGTAGGACGTCACCAGCGTCGCGGCTCCCTCGGGCGTGTGTGTGGGCTCCAGGCGGTATCCGAAGGTGTGCCCGACGGGGGGCCGGACCTGGCCCAGGATTTTCCAGGCGATCTCGCGGTCCGGCTCGAAGACCGTGATCGGGACGGTGACGTCGTAGCGCCCCAGCGGGAAATCGCCGAGCGACTCGCGGTCCATGTGGATCACGAAGCTGTCCCCGATCGCCGTCACCGGTTCCCCGGTGTGGTCCTGAAGCATTCCGGAACTGTCGATCGCCACGTGGCCGCCCGGATCGCAGAGCAGGCGGAAGACGGTGGCCGCATCGAACATGACCGGCCTGGACACCTCGAATCGGTCATTGGTCATGGACGTCATCTTGGCATCGGGGGATAACCGGGGGCGCGATCCGGGCGGGCGCGGGTACCGTCGCCCGGGTGCCCGCCGATTCCGTCCTGATCCACGCCCGGGGCCTGGTCAAGGCGTTCGGCAAGGATGTGGCCACGGCGCGCACCGCCGTCGACGGGATCGACGTCGACGTGTTCGCCGGGGAGGCTTTCGGGTTCCTCGGGCCCAACGGGGCCGGCAAGAGCTCGACGATGCGGATGATCGCGTGCGTCTCCCCGGTCAGCGCGGGAACGCTGCGGGTGCTCGGGATGGATCCGGCCGACCAGGGACCGGCGATTCGTGCGCGGATCGGGGTCGTGCCACAGGAGGACAGCCTCGACGCCGAGCTGACCGTGCGGGAGAACCTGCTGATCTACGGGCGCTACTTCGGGCTGTCCTGGAAGGCCTGCCGCGCGCGCGCCGATGAGCTGCTGGAGTTCGTCCAGCTCGGTGACCGCGCCGGCGCCCGGGTGGACACCCTGTCCGGGGGCATGAAGCGGCGGCTGACGATCGCCCGCTCGCTGGTGAACTCCCCGGAGTTGTTGCTGCTCGACGAGCCGACGACCGGCCTGGACCCCCAAGCCCGTCACGTCGTGTGGGAGCGGCTGTTCCAGCTGCGCCGTCAGGGCGTCACCCTGGTTCTGACGACCCATTACATGGATGAGGCCGAACAGCTCTGTGACCGGCTCGTGGTGATGGACGGCGGGCGCATCGCCGCGCTGGGCTCCCCGCGCGAGCTGATCGCGGCGCACTGCACGCGCGAGGTCGTGGAGGTGCGCTTCGCGGACCGGACGTCGGCGACCGGCGCGCAGTCCCTGCCCACCCTCGCGGCGCGGGTCGAGGTGCTTCCCGATCGGGTACTGCTCTACACCGAGCACGGCGACGAGATCGCGTCGGCGCTCGCACACCACGGTGTGGCCACCGCGTCGGTGCTGGTGCGGCGTGCGTCACTGGAGGACGTCTTCCTTCGCCTGACCGGCCGGACGCTGGTGGAGGGGTGAGGCCCTGGTGGAGGCAAACGGCGACCACACTGACATGGTCGCCGTGATGGCGGGCAATTCCGCGGCCCCGGCGCGCGGTATCCGAGCCGCCGTCCCGGTGCTGGAGTACTGGGTGCTGCGCTACCGCGGAGCCTGGCGCAGCAACCTGCTGGCTCTGGTGCTCGGGCCGGTGCTGTATCTGGGCGGGCTCGGGATCGGCCTGGGCGCCCTGGTGGACCGCCAGGTCGGCACGGCCGATCTCGGCGGGGTGGAGTATCTGGCGTTCCTCGCGCCCGGGCTGCTCGCCGTCACCGCGATGCAGCTGGGGTTCGACGAGGGTGCGTGGCCGGTGGTCGGCGCGCTGCGCTGGTGGAAGAGCTACCCGGCGATGCTGGCCACGCCGCTGCAGACGCGCGACATTTTCGCCGGGCACCTGCTCTACATCGCGGTGCGGCTCACCATCGCCGTGGTGATCTTCGCGCTCGCCGGCGTCCTGTTCGGTGCCTTCGACTCGGCGTGGGTGGTGGCGGCCGTACCGGCGGCGGTGCTGTGCGGGCTGGCCCATGCCGCCCCGTCTGCGGCGTATGCGATCACGCGGCGTTCAGAGATCAGCCTGGCCGCCACCTATCGTTTCGTCATCCTGCCGGTGTCCTTGTTCTCCGGGGTGTTCTTCCCGATCTCCCAGCTGCCGCGGGTGCTGGAGGTCCTCGCTTGGTTCACCCCGCTCTGGCACGGGGTCGACCTGTGCCGTGACCTGGCGCTGGGCCAAGGGCACGCGCTGGAGGCCGCCGGGCATCTGGGCTACCTGCTGGCGTGGACCGCGGCAGGCTTCGCGGTCGGCGTGCGGACCTACGCGCGGCGGCTCGCGCCATGACGGGCATGTTTGCGGTCCTGCCGCGCCTTCCGCGCCTGGGCGCGGGTCGGCACCTGATCGAACGCAACCTGATCTTCTTCCGCACGCACCTGCTGGTGATCATCGGCGGGTTCTTCGAGGCGCTGTTCTACCTGCTCTCGATCGGCGTCGGTCTCGAGGACCTGGTCGGCGACGTGGACGGTCCGGGCGGCACGGTGATGACGTACACCGAGTTCGTCGCCCCGGCGATGCTGGCGGCCTCGGCGATGAACGGCGCGGTCATGGAGACGTTCAACATCTTCGCCAAGCTGCACATGTCCAAGAGCTACGACGCGGTGCTGGCCACCCCGCTGACGATTCGTGACATCGCGATCGGGGAGGTCACCTGGTCCCTGATCCGGGGCAGTTCCTACTCGGCGGCCTTTCTGGTGATCATGGCCGCACTGGGCCTGCTCGGCTCCTGGTGGGCGCTACTGGCCTTGCCCGCCGTGGTGCTGCTCGGATTCGCCTTCGCGGCCGTGGGCCTGGCCGCGACGACGTTCATGCGCGGCTGGCAGGACTTCGAGTGGATCACCACCGCGACCCTGCCGATGTTCCTGTTCTCCGCGACCTTCGCCCCGCTGTCGGCCTACCCGGAGCCGGTCGCCACCCTGGCCCGCGCCTTGCCGCTCTACCACGGCGTCACGCTGCTGCGCGGGCTGTGCACCGGCGCGGTGGACACTGGGTTGCTGGTCCACCTGGGGTATCTGCTGGCGCTTGGGGCCCTCGCCCTTTGGCTGGCGCTGCGGCGACTGGAGAAGATCCTGACGCGGTAGGCCCTGTGGGAACCGGTAAGCTCGCCCCGTTTCCCTCTCTCGATCGCAGGAGTTCGTCGTGGCCGGCAAGCAGTCCAAGACTTCGCGCGCGTCAGTTCGCGCCGGTGCAGGTTCCGGCGCGGGCGGCGTCAGCGTCCTGGGTGAGGTCAAGTACCTGATCCCGCTCAACCGCGGACGCAACGCCTACATCCGCAACATCACCACCGGGCAGACCCCGAACCTGGCGACGGGTTCGGAGGCGTTCGTCGAGGAGATCCGGACGCTGGCCGCCGCCGGCCACGGGGCCAAGATCAAGGCCGAGCTGGAGCAACTCGCGGTCGAGGCGCCCGAGCACGGCTGGGACGCCACCCTCAAGCGACTGCTCGAGGCCGAGGCGCTCGGCTGAATTCAGCCGCCCAACTTTCCGTTCCCGCTCAGCGAGTCAACTCCCCGACGCGCTCGATTGAGGTCCGCAGCTGGTCCGGGGTGAGGAACGGCATCATCGGCTTCATTCGCTGGTCGTAGAGGGTGCTCCAGTCGTAGGTCAGGGTTATCGCCGTCCCGCCGGCGGGGTCCGGGGTCAGTTCCCAGACGAAGGTGTGCCCGCCGGCTTTGATGTCCCCGAGCTTGTCCACGTGGGAGTCCTCGGGGTGCAAGGCGCCGCTCCAGCCGATGCGCCGGTCAGGTTCGAACTCGGTGAGGTGGATGCGCACCTGGTAGTCGCCCAGAACGTGGTTGTTCATGTCCATAATGAAGTGATCGCCCACCCCGCGCAGCGTCGAGCCCTCCACCAGCCCGCGCAGCATGCCCGAGCCGTCCAGGTCCTGATGCCGATGCGGATCGGCGAGGAGCGCGAAGATCTGTGCAGGGCTGGCGCTGACGAATCCGGTGACGACGATCTGTTCCGCCTCGTTCATCCGTTGTCCCTTCGGGATGCGCGTCACCTCAGTTCGCGCATCCAGCCTGGGCGGGGCGGTGCGCTGTCGGGGTGGGGCTCCAGAAAGACTACCCGCGTGCGACTGACCGACTTCTGGGACCGGATGCGCGCCGAGCTCGGTCCGGCCTATGCCGACTCCTACGCGCGCGACATGGTGATCGCCGAGCTGGACGGGCGCACCGTGGAGCAGGCGCTGGCGGCCGGGGAGGACCCCAAAGTGGTGTGGCGGGCGGTCTGGACGGCCCTGGAACTGCCGCCCGCGAAGCGCTGAATCGCGCGCCTCGGCGCGTCGCCTGGTATCGAACGCGTGTTCGACGTACGGTATCCACAGGCGCCGCAAGGCCAGGCCGTCGTCCACAGATTTCGCGTAGCCGTGGAGATTGTCGGACCCCCCTGCAAGTGTCGCCGGCGACGACAAACGTCTGAAGATCCTTTCGACCCGAGGTGGGGAATCCCATGGCTGCACCGGACAAGGGCAAGTCTCTCGACACCGCGCTCACCCAAATTGAGCGCCAGTTCGGTAAGGGCGCGATCATGCGCCTGGGCGACGAGGTGCGCGCCCCGGCGGAGATCATTCCGACCGGCTCGATCGCCCTCGACGTCGCCCTCGGCATCGGCGGGCTGCCGCGTGGCCGTGTGGTGGAGATCTACGGCCCGGAGTCCTCCGGCAAGACCACCGTCGCCCTGCATGCGGTGGCGAACGCGCAGAAGCTCGGCGGCGTCGCGGCGTTCATCGACGCCGAGCACGCCCTGGACCCGGAGTACGCGAAGAAGCTCGGGGTGGACACGGACAACCTGCTCGTGTCCCAGCCGGACACCGGCGAGCAGGCCCTGGAGATCGCGGACATGCTGATCCGCTCGGGCGCGATCGACATCATCGTGATCGACTCGGTAGCCGCCCTGGTGCCCCGCGCGGAGATCGAGGGCGAGATGGGCGACAGCCATGTCGGCCTGCAGGCCCGCCTGATGAGCCAGGCCCTGCGCAAGATCACCGGTGCGTTGAACAACTCCAACACCACGGCGATCTTCATCAACCAGTTGCGCGAAAAAATCGGTGTCATGTTTGGCTCGCCGGAGACCACGACCGGGGGCCGGGCGCTGAAGTTCTACGCCTCGGTGCGCCTGGACGTGCGTCGCATCGAGACGCTCAAGGACGGTACGGAGCCGGTGGGTAACCGCACCCGGATTAAGGTCGTCAAGAACAAAATGGCCGCGCCGTTCAAGCAGGCGGAGTTCGACATCCTCTACGGCATGGGCATCAGCCGCGAGGGCGGCCTGATCGACATGGGTGTCGAGCAGGGCTTCGTGCGCAAGTCCGGTGCCTGGTACACCTACGAGGGGGACCAACTCGGTCAGGGTAAGGAGAACGCGCGCAAGTTCCTGTGCGATAACCCCGACCTCTCCGATGAGATCGAGAAGAGGATCAAGGAGAAGCTCGGCGTCGGTCCGCAATTGGACAAGCCCGCCGAGCCCGACGCGCCCGTCGACTTCTGACCGGCGTTTTCTGACCCCAGTTCTGACGGGACGTCATCTCCATGAGCACGGCGCGCCGGACCCGCAAGGCGATCCCTCCCCACCTGGCGGAGTCCGGCGCGCCGAATCCCGGATCACCACATCCCGGATCACCACATCCCGAATCAGCGGATCCCGAATCAGCGGATCCCGAATCACCAGATCCCGAATCACCAGATCCCGAATCTGCGGATCCTGGGCCGGTGGCGCCCGCGCGGCCGAAGGCCGAGCGTCAGGAGCCGGTCGACCCGCAGGAGCGGGCGCGGGAGATCTGCCTGAATCAGCTCTCGCACGGTCCCCGCACCGCGGCGCAACTGGCGCGGGTGCTCGCGCGCAAGGGCGTCGAGGCCGAGGTAGCGGAGGCGATCCTGGGCCGGCTCACCGAGGTCGGCCTCATCGACGACGAGGCCTTCGCGGCCGCCTGGGTGCAGTCCCGGCACAGCGGGCGTGGCCTGGCCCGGCGCGCCCTCGCCCACGAACTGCGCACCCGCGGCGTGGAGGCGGGCGTGATCGCCCTAGCGGTCGCCGAACTGGACCCGGAGCAGGAGCTGGCGACGGCGCGGGCGCTCGCGGTCAAGCGGATCAACGCGACCCGCGGGTTGCAGAGCGCGGTGCGCTATCGCCGGGTTGCGTCGGTGCTGGCGCGCAAGGGGTACTCCGAGGCGCTCGCCTTCCGCGTGATCCGGGAGGCGCTGGAGGCCGAGGGCGCAGATCTGGAGGGAGTGGATATGCCCTGACCGGGCAGCGCTGTGGTGCGATCAGGAACCGGGCACCCTTATGCCCGCCGCTGGCGCGAGCCAGCGTTGACTCGGCGCTCCAGGAAGACTGCAAGTCGGCTCAGGACGTAATTGATCGAAATGAAGATGAGGCCGACGACAAAGAACAACTGCAGGGGGTTCTGCAGCGTCTGGATGGCGATGTTCCCGCGTCGCAGCAGTTCTTCGTAGGCGATGAAGAAGCCCAGTGAGGTGTCCTTGAGGACGACGACGAGTTGGCTGATCAGGGCGGGCGCCATGATGCGCAGCGACTGCGGCAGCAACACCAGGCGCAGGGTCTGTGCCCGCGTGAGCCCCACGGCGAGCGCCGCCTCGGTTTGTCCCCGGGGCAGCGCGGCCACCCCGGCGCGGATGATCTCCCCGATCACCACAGAGTTGTACGCCGTCAGCCCGATCACCAGGTACCACATCGTCGGCAGGTCGATGCCGAACTCCGGGAAGACCCGCGATACGTAGACGACGGCGATGACGACCGGGATGCCCCGCAAGAGCTCCAGGGTCGCGACCACACCCCAGCGGTAGCCTCCGACGCCGACCCGGCGCCCGATGCGGGCCGCTCGCCCCCGGCCGGGCCGGGCCGTCGTACTCAGGCCCGCGGCCTGCAGGCGGAGGACCGCGAACAGGGTGCCGAAGAACACCGACAGCGCCATGGCCGCGGCCGCGGCGTTGAGGGTTGCCCGCAGCCCGCCGCCGAGGAAGCGCCACAGGTCACCGAACTGTGGATGTCCGGGGTCGAGGATCGGGCGCCACTTCTGTCCGTCGAACTGCCCCTGATCGGCCAGGCGGGCAAAGATCGCCGCCGCGAACACCGCCGACGCTGCGACGGTGAGCGCGCTGGCGATCAGGATCCGCCGCCGGGTCCGCGGCCCCGGCGCGTCGTAGAGAACGGTGCTCACCGTGCCACCGCCACCCTGCGCTCGAGCACACCGAACGCCAGTCCGGCGGGGATGGTGATCAACAGGTAACCCACGGCAACCCCGGTGATCACCGGGAAGGCATCCAGACCCTGGGATCCGGTCAGGGTGTTGATGACACCGAACAGCTCACCCCCGACCCCGAAAGCCCCCACGATGGCGGAGTTCTTGATCATCGCGATGGTGGTCGATCCCAACGGCGGTACGACGGAACGCAATGCCTGCGGCAGGACGACATGGCGCAGGCCGGCGACGAAGCCCAAGCCGATCGCGCGCGCCGCCTCCGCCTGGCCCAGGGGAACGGCGTTGATCCCGCTGCGGACGGCCTCGCACATGAAGGCGGCGGTGTAGATGATCAGCGCGCCCACCGCGAAGCGGTAGTAGCTGGCGTTGATGCCGATCTCGGGGATGCCGAACGCGATGAAGAACAGCACCACGGTGAGCGGGCAGTTGCGGACCAGCGTCACGTAGGCGGTCGCGAACCAGCGCAGCGGCGGGACCGGACCCACCCGCAGGGAAGCCAGCAAGGTCCCCAGCAGGAAGGATCCGAGCCCGGCCCAGAACGCGATGACCAGGGTCTTGACCAGGCCCGAGCGAAAGAGCGCGAAGTTGTCGAGGACGATGTCCACGCCGCCGGCGCGCTCCCTTCCTGGTTGGCGTCGCGTTGGTGAGAGCCCGCGACCTCAGGGGGTCGGTGTCGCCGATGCGGCCGGAGCCGCGGATGCGGTGCCCGCTGCGCTCGGTGCCGGGCTGGGGGCCGGGACCTGACCGCAGGTGTAGAACTCCGGCAGGGTCGGCGCCTCGGGGAATACCTTGCCCGCGGTGGAAGTCCAGGCGGCCGCGTAGCGACCGTCGCCGGCCGCGGCCGTCAGCACGCCGTGGATGAACTCGCAGAAGGCGAGGTCGCCGTTGGCAATCCCGATTCCATAGGGCTCCTGGGTGAAGGTCTCACCGGCGAGCTTGAATGCATCGCCGCCGGCGTCGATGAGGCCGAGCAGGATCACGTTGTCGGTGGTGACGGCGTCGACCTGACCGGTGCGCAACGCGTCGGCGCACTTGGAGTAGACGTCGAACAGGGTCAGCTTCGACTCCTCGATGTAGGTCAGGATGTTCTTCGCCGGGGTCGAACCGGTCACCGAGCAGACCTTCGCATCCGCGCTGCGCAGCGTGTCCGGCCCGGTGATGGTGGTGTTGTCCTTGGCGACCATCAGCGTCTGCCCGGCGGTGTAGTAGGGCCCGGCGAAGTCGATCCGTTCGCCGCGCAACGCGTTGATCGTGTAGGTCGCCGCCACCAGGTCGACACGTCCCTGCTCGATCGCCTCCTCACGGACGGCGGAGGGCGTCTCGATGTAGTTGATCTTGTCGGCGGGGATGCCGAGCGCGTCCGCGATCAGCTTGGCGATCTCGACGTCAAAACCCACTGGCTTGCCGTCGAGACCTTTGAGGCCGAACAGCGGCTGGTCGAACTTGGTGCCGACGTTCATCGCCCCCGCTCCCGCGAGCCGGGCCATCGTCGAACCCGCGGGGAACTGCCCGCCCGCGGCGCTGGTGGCCGGGGTGTCGACGGGCGGCGAGGCGGTGAGGTCGTCCTCGTCGTCGGCGCAGGCCGACAGGGCGAGGCTCAGGGTCAGCGCAGCGGCTGCGGCGCTCAGGCGGCGGAGTCTCATCGTCAGGTGTCCTTCTTCTCGGGGCGTACCGGGTGGGGATGGCGCTTAGTGGGACAAGATCTTGCCGAGGAAATCGCGGGCGCGCTCGGTGCGGGGGGCGGCGAAGAAGGCGGCGGAGGTGTCCGCCTCGACGATCGCGCCCTGGTCCATGAACACCACGCGGTTCGCCGAGGCCTTCGCGAATCCCATCTCGTGGGTGATCACGAGCATCGTCATCCCGTCGCGGGCGAGTTCGCGCATCACGTCGAGGACCTCGGAGATCATTTCCGGGTCCAGCGCGGAGGTGGGCTCGTCGAAGAGCATGACCTTGGGTTCCATGGCCAGCGCACGCGCGATCGCGACCCGCTGCTGCTGACCCCCGGAGAGCTGCGCCGGCATCTTCTGCGCCTGATCGGCCACCCCGACCCGCTCGAGCAGCGCCCGGCCGCGGGCCTGGGCCGCGGCCTTGTCCAGCCCGCGGACCTTGATCGGCCCCAGCGTGACGTTATCGAGCACGGACTTGTGCGCGAAAAGGTTGAAAGACTGGAACACCATTCCGACGTCGGCCCGCAGCCGCGCGAGCTCCTTGCCCTCCTCGGGCAGCGGGACACCGTCGATGCGGATCGTGCCTGAGTCGATGGGCTCGAGGCGGTTGATCGCCCGGCACAGCGTCGACTTGCCGGACCCCGAGGGCCCGATCACCACGACGACCTCGCCGCGGGCGACGGTCAGGTCGATGTCGCGCAACACGTGCAAGGTCCCGAAATGCTTGTTGACCTGCAGCATTTCGACGAGGGGCCGCGTGGCCTGGTCGTCGGGCAACTCCATGGACGAAACCTAGTGGGTCGGATCACACCCGGTCCGCGCACCGTAGGCTCGAGCGGTGCCGCGCACCTACCAGGTCCGCACCTACGGGTGCCAGATGAACGTGCACGACTCCGAGCGCCTCGCCGGTTCGTTGGAGGCGGCCGGCTACCTTCGGGCGGCCGAGGGAGCGCGGGCCGATGTCGTGGTGTTCAACACCTGCGCGGTCCGGGAGAACGCCGACAACCGCCTCTACGGCAACCTCAGTCATCTGGTCGGAGTCAAGGCAGCCAACCCGGGGATGCAGATCGCGGTCGGGGGATGCCTGGCGCAAAAAGACCGGGCGGAGATCGTGCGCCGGGCCCCGTACGTGGACGTCGTCTTCGGCACCCACAACGTCGGAGCCCTGCCGGTGCTGCTGGAGCGGGCCCGGATCGAGGCCGAGGCGCAGGTCGAGATCCTGGAATCCCTCGACGTTTTCCCCTCCACGCTGCCGGCCCGGCGCGAGTCCGCGTACGCGGCCTGGGTGGCGATCTCGGTGGGCTGCAACAACACCTGCACGTTCTGCATCGTGCCCGCCCTGCGCGGGGCGGAGAAGGATCGGCGCCCCGGCGACATTCTGCGCGAGATCGAGGCGCTGGTGGCCGAGGGCGTCATCGAGGTGACCCTGCTCGGGCAGAACGTGAACTCCTACGGCGTGGAGTTCGGCGACCGCGGGGCGTTCGCGAAACTGCTGTGCGCGTGCGGGGACGTCGAGGGCCTGGAGCGGGTGCGCTTCACCAGCCCGCACCCGGCCTCGTTCACCGACGACGTCATCGAGGCGATGGCCGCCACGGCGAACGTGATGCCCGCGCTGCACATGCCGCTGCAGTCCGGCAGCGACCGCATCCTGCGCGAGATGCGCCGCTCCTACCGGGCCGAGCGATACCTGGGAATCATCGATCGGGTCCGCGCCGCGATGCCGGACGCCGCGATCACCACCGACATCATCGTCGGCTTCCCCGGCGAGACCGAGGCCGATTTCCAGGCCACGCTTGATGTCGCCGCCGCGGCGCGCTTCTCCAGTGCGTTCACCTTCCAGTACTTCAAGCGCCCCGGCACCCCGGCCGCGGACCTACCGGACCAGGTCCCCTCCGGGGTCGTGGCGGAACGGTACGCCCGCCTGGTGACGCTGCTGGAGCAGATCTCCTGGGACGAGGCGAACAAGCAGGTCGGGCGCAGGGTGGAAGTCCTGGTGGCTGCTGGTGCGGGCAAGAAGGACGCGGCGACGCGGCGCCTTACCGGGCGCGCCCGCGACAACCGCCTGGTGCACTTCGTCCCCAACGCCACCGCGCCGGACCCGCGTCCGGGCGATGTCGTGCACGCCGAGATCACCTACGCCGCCCCGCACCACCTCGTCGCCGACGGCGTGGTCTCCGTGCCCCGGCGCACCCGGGCCGGGGACGCCTGGGAGGCGCAGCAGCAGCAGCCCGTCGGCACAGCTGGGCCGGGCGTGCTGCTCGGTATGCCCACCGTCGGGAGCAGGACGTAGGCTCCGGCCCGTGGCCGGGCGGATCAAGGACGAGGACATCGCCGCCGTCCGCGAGCGCTCGCGCATCGAGGACGTGGTCGGCGCGCAGGTGGGGCTGCGCAGCGCCGGCGGGGGCTCGTTGAAGGGGCTGTGCCCCTTCCACGAGGAGAAGTCACCCTCGTTCAACGTCAATCCGGCGAAGGGTTTCTACCACTGCTTCGGGTGCGGCGAGGGCGGGGACGTCATCGACTTCGTCATGAAGACCGACCACCTTTCCTTTGCCGAGGCCATCGAGCGCCTGGCCGCCAAGGCCGGGATCACCCTGCGCTATACCGAGGGCGGTTCGGCCCCGCGCCAGTCCACCGGCAGGCGCACCCGCCTGGTGGAGGCCCACGAGGCGGCCGCGGTGTTCTACGCGGCGCAGTTGCATGAATCGCCCGACGCCCTGGCCGGGCGCACCTTTCTGGATCAGCGCGGCTTCGACCTCGCGGCGGCCGCGCACTTCGGCGTCGGGTTCGCCCCGCGCACCTGGGATGCGCTCGCGCGCCACCTGCGCGGCCTGCGTTTCACCGATGACGAGCTGATCACCGCAGGCCTGGCCAAGGCCGGCCAGCGGGGCCTGATCGACCGCTTCATGGGCCGTCTGCTGTGGCCGATTCGCGACATCAGCGGCGACGTCGTCGGCTTCGGGGCGCGGCGGCTCTTCGACGACGACCGCGTCGAGGCCAAGTACCTCAACACCCCCGAGACCCCGATCTACAAGAAGAGCCACCTGCTCTACGGGATGGACCTGGCCAAGAAGGAGATCAAGCGCCGCGGCCAGGCGGTCATCGTCGAGGGCTATACCGACGTGATGGCCGCCCACGTCGCCGGCGTGCAGACCGCGATCGCCACCTGCGGGACGGCGTTCGGCGCCGACCACGTCCAGGTGCTGCGCCGGCTGCTGATGGACGCGAGTGAGTTCCGCGGGGAGATCATCTTCACCTTCGACGGCGACGAGGCCGGGCAGAAGGCCGCTCGCAAGGCGTACGAGGAGCAGGACCAGAAGTTCACCACGGCGACCTTCGTGGCCGTCGGCCCGGACGGCATGGACCCCTGCGATCTGCGGCTGGCCAAGGGCGACGAGGCCGTACGCGAGCTCGTCGCCAGCCGCGTCCCCCTGTTCGAGTTCGCGATCCGCGGCGCGCTGGCCCGCCACGACCTGGAGACCGCGGAGGGCCGGATCGCGGCGCTGCACGCGGCCGGGCCGGCGGTGATCGGGATCCGGGACCGAGCCTTGCGCCACGAGTACGGGCGCCGGCTCGCGGGCTGGCTGGGGATGGATGTCGACGCGGTGATGAGCACGCTGGCCGCGGACGCCAGGCGCGGTGCGCGCAGAGGTGGCGCGGACGCCGCGCCCGCGGGCGAGCCGGGCGAGCGGGCGAGCACCGAGGCGGCCCGCCCGGACCCGCGCGACCCCGCGCTGCTGGTCGAGCGCGAACTGCTCAAGGTCGCCCTGCAGTTCCCCCAGCTCGTCGGCCCGCTCTACGACGGGCTGGAGCCGTCGGTGTTCACCTCGCCGGCCTACGCGCTCGTGCATGCCGCGATCCAGGCGGGCGGCGGTACGGCGGGGGCGGCCGCGGGGGAGGGCTGGGTCTCGCGGGTACGGGACGCGGCCGGCGAGGCGATGCTGCGGGGTCTGATCGCCGAGCTGGCCGTGGATCCGCTGCACGCGGGCGGTGAGCCGGACCGCCGGTACGCCGCGGAGCAGGTTGCCACGCTGCAGGCGGGCGCGCTCACTCGGCAGATCGACGCCCTCAAGGGCCGGTTGCAGCGGGTGAACCCGCTCGAGGCGCCCGAGGACTACAACCGGCTCTTCGGCGAACTGGTGGCGCTCGAGCAGTACCGGCGTGCGCTGCGTGAACGCTTGATTGACGGATTGTGACGGTTGGGCCGTCTGTGAGCTGCGAAAGCGGGTCGAACGGCGACGAACTACCCCGCGGATAACCGGGTGTTTCGTCAACTCCCGGCGGCGAGCGCCTTCGCCACCCCACACTGAGGAAGCCGCAGCGCGCAGGCACCTGAACGGCGCCCGCGGTCACCAGTACCGAGCAGTCGATGGGGGTGTCGTGGCGCGCGTTCGCTCAACGGATCCCGTTGCCGCCGTCCTGCAGGCCTCGGTCTCGCCCGGGGGCAGCTTGCCCGCACCGGCCGGTGAGTCCCGCCGCGTTCGGGTCGTTGCCGTAGTCCCCGACCTGGCCACCCCCGCCCCGCTGATCGACACCGACGCGCTCGACGCGGCGCGCCCGGGTGACTTCGCGCAGGCCGCAGAGCCCGCCGACGAGGTTCAGGTCATCGACGACTCCCCGGCCCCGGTCACGGACCTGGTCCGGCACTACCTACGTCAGATCGGGCGGGTTCCGCTGCTCACCGCCGCCGACGAGGTCGAGATCGCCAAGCGGGTCGAGGCCGGGGTCTTCGCCACCGCCGCGCTCGGCGCGCAGCCCGCTCCGCCGCCGCAGCTCGCGCACGAGCTAGGGCTCATCGCCGCCGACGGTGCGGTCGCCAAGGCGATCCTGATCGAGGCCAACCTGCGTCTGGTCGTCTCGATCGCCAAGCGCTATGCCGCCCGCGGGTTGCCGTTCCTGGACCTGATCCAGGAAGGGAACCTGGGCCTGATCCGCGCGGTGGAAAAGTTCGATTACGCCAAGGGGTACAAGTTCTCCACCTACGCGACGTGGTGGATCCGCCAAGCCGTCTCGCGGGCGCTGGCCGACCAGTCGCGGGTGATCCGGGTTCCCGTGCACATCGTCGAGATCATCAACAAGGTCATGCGGATGCAGCGGATGCTGCACCAGGAGTACGGCCGCGAGCCCAGCATCGACGAACTCGCGGTCGTGTTGGATCTCACGCCGGAGCGGGTGAAGGAAGCGCAGAAATTCGCACAGGACCCGGTCTCCCTGCACACCCCGGTCGGGGAGAGCGAGGGATCGGAGTTCGGGGACCTCATCGAGGACGCCGACGCCGCGAGCCCCGCCGACGTCGCCTCGGTGGCGATGTTGCGGGCAGACCTCGACGCGCTGCTGGCCGGTCTGGGGGAGCGGGAGAAGCGCGTCGTGACCATGCGCTATGGCCTGGCGGACGGCAAGGCGCACACCCTGGAAGAGGTCGGGCAGATGTTCGGCGTCACCCGCGAGCGGGTCCGTCAGATCGAGGCGAACAGCCTGGCCAAGCTGCGGCACAAGCCGGCTGCCGACGAACTGCGTGCCTACCTGGCCTGAGCGCCGTCGCTACCGGGGGCGCTCCTTGAGGCCGCGTGCCCGGCCGCCTGCAGATCATCCTCACCGGCTGCGGTGCGTGAGCCCGGCATCCAGCTCGGTGCCTTTTCGGCGGCCTTGCCGCCGATCTCGGCCGCCTTCTCGCCCAGCTCAGAGGCCTTGTGGCCGGCGCCGCGGCGCATCTCGCCGCCCATGTCGCCGACCTTGTCCTTCGCCTGGGCAATGGTCGGGTTCGCACTGGCTCGCTTGGCCAGATTGGCGATCTGGTCATAGCGATCGCGTCCGGCGCGCGCGCCCAGCACGTAGCCGGTGGTCGCGCCGATCAGGAACGTCATCTTGCGCATCGCGCTCACTCCTCGTGGTGGTGGTGCTCTCACCTGCGCGCTTACCCAGCAGCGGAGGAGTTCATGCGAGCGCGGTGCCGGTCGTGCGCTAATCTTGCGCGGTTACCCGGGGCGGGGAGCTGCCTCGCGCGACGGTCCCGCATAGCTCAATTGGCAGAGCAGCCGGCTGTTAACCGGCAGGTTTCTGGTTCGAGTCCAGATGCGGGAGCCAGCGCCATCCGGGCGTCTGCGCAATCTGCGTGGATGCCTGTGTTGTCCCTGGGCGTAGGTGCGGCAGACTCAGCTGCGCGACCGCGCCGGAGGGCCAGCTCCGCCGTGGTCGTACGGGGCGGTAGCTCAGCTGGTTAGAGCAGGGGACTCATAATCCCTGGGCCGTCGGTTCGAGTCCGACCCGCCCCACATACGTCACTCCAGGCGACTCCAGTCGACCAGAGTGACCAAACTCTTTGCAGATCAGCGAACCGCTGTGTCGCCTGGAGTGGCTGTCGGTGAGTAGCAAGGAATCCGGAAAGCTCGAGTTCCCCTTTGAGGCACGAGGCGCGACAGGAGTTCTGGCGTTCGATCGCACGGCGGCCCCGCCCCCAGTTACCGGATGAATCGTTGACACAAGAGAGCTTGGGTATACGATTAGGCTGAAAATCAGGGAGGGGTCACCTGTGTCGCGTCCTCGTGCGGATCTGACAGGCGCGTTGTCGGTGCTGCCTGACACCTTCACCAGTGCGGAGGCGTTTGAGGCTGGGCTGAGCAAGCATGCGCTCTATCGGCTGCTTGACGAGGGGGAGTTGATTGCGTTGCGGCGTGGACTGTACCGCCGCGCAGACGCGACGTTGGCCGACCTGAATCTGATCACGATCGCGTCGGCGGCGCCGAGAGCAACGTTGTGTCTCGCCACCGCTCTGGCTCATCACGGCTTGAGTGACGCGCTCCCGATTGCCCCGGACGTCGCGCTCCCGCGGGGCACGCGAGCTCCGGCGGGTGCACGTGCTCAGTGGCACTTCTTCTCGGCCGACACCTTCGAGCTCGGCCGCGGCTTACTCACCCTCGATGAAACGACCGAGATCGGCCTGTACTCACCGGAACGCTGCATCATTGATGCCTTCCGTACGCGCGCCACCGAGGGTGACGAGCTGGCGATCGAGGCGCTGAAAGCATGGCTGCGGCAACGGCAGTCGCAGCCCTCGGAGCTGTTGCAACTCGCTGCTCACTGGCCCCGGACGCTCACCCCGCTGCGGAAGACCTTGGCGGTCCTGTTGTGAGCGGCCCCTCCCGCGGGACGGCAGCGGGCCGCGCATACCGAGACCTGCAGGCCCTCGCGGCACGTGAGGACCGGGACACCTCGGAGTTCCTCAACCTCTACGCCTTGGAAGGATTCCTGGATCGGCTCAGTGTCTCGGCGCGAAGTGCCGACCTGGTCCTGAAAGGTGGAGTCCTGCTGGCCGCCTACGACACGCGCCGGCCGACCCGCGACGTTGATCTTCAAGCAGCCGCGACCTCGAACGACACCGAGACCGTACCGGCGCTAGTGCAGGAGATCGCCGGGATCGATCGCGATGACGGACTGTCCTATGACACCGCAACCGCCACCGCGCACACGATCCGTGAGGACGACGAGTACTCCGGTGTACGGGTCAAACTGACCGGGTCGTTAGCCACTGCTGTGATCCCGTTCCACGTCGACGTCAACGTGGGCGATGCGGTCTGGCCCGCGCCTGCTCCGGTCGATGTCGCACGGCTCTTGGGCGGATCGATCACCGTCTTGGGCTACTCGATCACGATGGTGCTGGCAGAAAAGATCGTGACTGCGGTCCAGCGCGGCACCGCGAGTACCCGTTGGCGGGACTACGCCGACATCTACCTACTGACAGATCGCCAGTCCGTTGACGGGAACAAGATGGGAGTCTCGCTGCGAACAGTTGCTGAGCACCGCGGCACGCGTATGTTCTCGCTGGCTGACGCCTTAGTCGGCTACGGCGACATCGGTCAAACCAAGTGGTCAGCGTGGGTAGGCAAGCAACGCCTTGCCGAGCGCCTGCCCGAGAACTTCCAGGACGCCATCGGTCGCGCCGTTGCCTTTGCCGATCCGGTTGTCCACGGTCTCGTCGCCGACCACACATGGGACCCCCAGGCCGCCGCCTGGACCGAGGCCGCCATGCCGACAACGTGACAAGAAACGTGACACGAAATCCTGTCGACCAAGGTGGCTGTAGGCGTCTGTAGTGGGACCGCGTGGAAGCAAAGTCGCAGGTAGAAGGCCTAGTAGCCACAAACTGGGATCCTCATCATCCCTAGGCCGCGGGTTCGAGTCCCGCCCGCCCCACCTGCGCCAGCAGGCGCGAAGTCAGAAGGTCGTCGAGGTCGCGGGCATCGCCGACGACTGGAGCTGGGCACGACACCGAAGTGCGTGGTTCTACCGCGCCGAACAGGCAGGCCCACTCCACCGCGGCGGCCGAACCCGCGGGACTGCCCTACGAGCCCGAGGGCTCGATGGTGCAGGCGTCACCTGGAGCCGCGACGTCGTCGGGTGATCGCTCGCAGTAGGCGGACGACTCGGATCTCATCGACCACGGCGTACGCCATCCAGAAATTCGTCGTGGCTGCGGGTGATCCGCGGCAGGTCGTCGGCGTAGATCTTGCGAGTGGCTGCGATCCACCGCACGCGCGCGACCGGGTCGTCGTCGAACGCGCAGGTCCCCGGGGGCCTGGCGATAGACCCGGTGCGCTGGCCGGGGCCAGGGGTTGCGGTGTCAGCCGAGCACGTCGGCCGGTGGCAGGCGTCGAATCTCGGAGGCCATGTCGAAGCCGGTGTCAACTGACACGATCTCGTCGATGCCGTGCACGACGCAGGTGGCCACGTGCAGCAGATCCCGGGCCGAGAGGTGCGGGGCGCTCGGAAATCGGTCCACGGCGGCGGCCAAGCAGCGGCGATCGATCGGGAGCAGGTCGCCGAACAGGTCCAGGACGCCCTGCGCCATGGTCTGCCCGATGACGCGGTCCGCACGGGCGAAACGGTGCAGAATCTCCTGCACGACCTCGGTGGAGGTGGTCGCGGCCAGTTCGCCCTCCGCGACCAGCCGCAGCACGCCGCGGCATGCTTCTCGGTGCGGGTGCGCGGCCCCCGCGGCGTACATGATCACCGAGGTGTCGACGAACACCGTCATTCGAGGTATCCCGCCTCGATCTCGGCCTCCATCTGCTCCCACTCGCCGACCGGCGCCTCCAGCGCGAGCAACGACGCCAGCGCCCGCTGCCGCTGTTCGGGCCCGGCTCCCGGCTGGTAGGCGTCGATCGCCGCGCGAATCACCGCGCCGACCGATCCCGACGATCGGGCCGCCAGGAGCTCCACTTTCCGGCGCTGCACGGGACTCAGCAGGACCTGCGTACGCTCCGAGTACATGCACATACTATAACATGCGCTTCCGGATCGGGCGTGGATTCAGATCGGGTCAACCGGAGCCGGTAGCACGCCTACGAGGAGGCCAAACGGGCCCGCAAGCGCGCCGAAACGCGTCTGGTCTACGTACCGCACTTCGCCGTGATCGTGGCCGGAACTCCGTCCGAGCACTGCGCCGCCGTGCGCTCGCTGGCGCGCTGTCGAGCGGTTGGCGGCCTGACCCGGCCCGGAGCGGGCGTCGAGAACCCGAGCGCCCAACCTAACGCCGGCCGCCGGCGGATCGGCGTCGACGTGGCAGGGGTTGCACGGCGAGGTCTCCGGGGCCGACGACCGATGTGCCGTAGCGAGCGAGCGTGGCCAGGACCAGCGGATCGTCGGCGACGGGGTGCCGGACCCACCGCCAGGCGGCGTCCCCGTAGGGCGGGTGTTCGCCGGCGTCGTCGAACAGGGTCACGGCGCGGCCCCGCCCCGTCGGGTCGTGTTGCACTCCGGTGTAGATGGCGTCCCAGGCACGGTGCAGCGCCGCGGCCCACCGTTGGGTCAACGCTCGGTCCGGCCCGGCCCACAGGGCGGCGGTGACTCCCACGGCTCCCGCCGCGGCGGTGGTGAGACGAGCGGCGCGGGGCGCGGTGGACGGAGCGTCGATCTGCGCGCGACTCAGACGCTCGAGCACGCGACGCTGCAGCAGTCCGCGGCCCAGCAGATCCTGCAGGGCCTCGACGGTGGCCGCGGCGACGCCGCCGGCGAGATAGCACGAGCCGTGCGGGGCGGGCAGATCGAAGCGTCCGCCGTCCTGCGGCTGCGCGGGCTGGGTGGCGAACCACCACGGCGAGTCCCGCCGCGCGCTGTAGATGCGGTGCAGCACTCGCCCGGCGAGGCGTTCGGCGGGCAGGCGCCGGAGCACAGCTGCCGACGGCGGCTCGCGCAGCGCCACGATCAGCTCAGCCGCGCGGCGAGCCGGCGGGCCATGGTGAGCACCGCCGCCTGCTCGCCTGCGCGCAGGCGATCGATCGGCCGGCCGCCGAGGGTCAGGTTCTCGCCGGTGAGCCAGCCCGCGATCGACAGCGGGTCGAGCACTTCGCTCAGCGCGGCCACCGTCTCGGCGACGCCTTGGACCGGGCGGCGCCCGTCGAACTGGACGATCGGGTAGACCGGTCTGCCGTCGCTGTTGACAACCCGCAGCAGCCGACGGTCCTGCGAGACCGCCTGGACCGACTTGCCCAGCAGCCGGGCCGTGTCGGCCTGGCCCAGCGCCGGTCCCACCTGGGCGCTCCACAACCGGGAGTTGGCGCTGTGCTCGAGGATCCGCCGGGCAAGATCTACGGCCTGCGGGTCGGCGTGCGCCGCGAGCTCGCTCAGGCTCGACACGGTGGCCTCCTTCGTTACGGCGAATCAACTATTTATCAGTGTAGGTGATTGAATTACTTAAAAACTGGGCCCCTGGGGCACCGGCGAACGCAGTGGGGAACCTGACGGTGCGTCGGCGGCATCGAACCGGCGGACAAGGGGTTTCCCTTTCGCGCCCCCACCGCGTTCGTGTCCACCTCGGCGCCACGAGATGGCGCTGCGTCAGATTGCAGGCCCGGCCCTTCCGGCGAACTCGACCGGAAGGGTGGCGAGTCCGTTGACCCAGGTGGAGCGAACCCTCGTTGCCGGTGCACAGCGGCGCAGCCCGGCCAGTCGGGTGCACGTCTCGGCCAGCATCACCTTGAGTTCCGTGCGGCTGAGTTCTGCGCCCATGCAGAAGTGTGGGCCGCCCGCGCCGAAGGCGGGGTGCGGCGCGCGCGACCGGGTGATGTCGAAGACGTCTGGGTCTGCGATCAGCGCCGCGTCGCGGGCGCCCGAGGCGTACCACATCACGAGGCGATCGCCGGCGGCGATGTCGATGCCGTGCAGTGCGGTGTCGAGGGTGGCCGTCCGCGCAAAGTAGTTCAGAGGCGTCGACCAGCGCAGTACCTCCTCGGCGGCGTTGGCAACGAGTTCGGGCTGCGTTCGAAGCAGCTCCAACTGTTCGGGATGGTCCAGAAGGGCAAGTACGCCGAGCGAGAACGCGTTGCGGATCGTGTCGTTGCCACCGAAGAGCAGGCTCGCGAAGTTGATGGTGATCTCGCCGTCGGTCAGCTGCCGGCCCTCGACCGTGGCGGCGGCCATGGCCGCGACCAGTCCGTCGCCTCCGCGCGCGCGTTCGGCCGACACGTGGCCGGCGAGGTAGGTGGACATCTCGACGAGGGTTGCCGTCCCGTCGGTGTCGGCCGACACGTGGCGTTCGAGTTGGTCGGTCCAGTCCAACAACCGGTGGTGGTCGCCGCGCGGAACTCCCAAGAGGGAGGCGATCACCCTGAGCGGGACCGGTACGGCGACCTCGGCGACCAGGTCGGCGCGCCCGCGCGGCCGGACAGTTTCGAGCACCTCGGCGACGACGGCGCCGATCAGGTCGTCCAACTGCCGTACAGCGCGAGGCAGGAAGGCGTCGACGACGACGCGGCGGTACTGGGCGTGCGAGGGCGGATCCTTGAAAAGAATCATGTCGCGCAGCGCCTCCAATGGCGCGAGGGTGTCGCGACGCAACCAGACGCCACCGCTGGAACTGGAAAACGTGACCGGGTCCCGGCTGATGCGCGCGATGTCCTCGGCACGAGTTCACCGACCAGAACCCGCCACCGTCCGCACACCGGTTCCAGTGCACGGGCGCGTCCTCTCGCAGCCGAGCGAAGATGTCGTGCGGTGGGCCGTCGCCGAAGAGTCCGGCGTCGGACAGGTCGATGTCGTCGAGCGGGATCACGGGAGGTCTGCCTCTCTTCGGCGTCGAGTCGAGGCGGGCCGGAAAATTTGCCGAACCTACCAGTGGGGCGAACCACAGTCGACCAGGGCGTGGAGCCATTTTCTGATGGTCCGTCTGTTGGCAAAGTCGCAGGTAACCTGAAGAGGGCACTTTCGGGCATGCTCATACTCCCTGGGTCGTCGGTTCGAGTCCGACCCGCCCCACTGCCGGCCTGCCGAATTGTCGACTGGAGAGCCCGATCGACACGCGTGTGGCCCTTGCGGTGCACGATTCGCCATTCGTGGGGCGATGTGGACCCTGAGCCAACGGTGGAGCGTTAGCTGCGGCCTCAGCCTCCGCTTCGAGCAAACCGGTCGGCGGCGGGACGGGGCGGGTCCGTGGCGGAGCGCCAGGACGGGGGAGCGGGCGCCGGGCCCAGGCTGTACCCCGGGCGCTCAGTGGAGGTCGCCCGGGTGGAGCGGAAGCCGTCGAGGAGGCGGTGGCGGCGGGCGGTGATCTCGTGCGGGATCTCGGCCGCGACGTCGCGCAGGATCGCGCGGCGGTCCGCCCCGGGCAGGCGCAGGGCGCGGATCAGGCCGGGCACCAGGTGGGCGGGGCTGATGATCGACTCGATCGAGCGCGCCCGGTTGAAGGTGTCGGAGATGTCCGGGAGCTCGTCGCCGGCGAAGGTGCGCAGCACCTCACGCACCAGCGTCGAGGTGGGCAGCGGACGCGACTCGCGGTTGCCCCAGTGGTAGGTGCTCAGGGTGTCCTTGTCGCGCTGGCGTTCCCAGCTGCGCAAGGCGCGGTCGAGCGCGGCACGCTCGCGCAGGTGCGGGGCGGCTGCCTCGCCGAGCAGGCGGCCGTTCTTCAGCGCATCCCGCATGCCCTGGCCCACGACCGGGTCCTTGTAATGCCCCGCGTCGCCGGCCAGCGCCCAACCGGGGCCGTGTGAGCGGCGGTAGTAAGCGGAGAGGTCATCGGTGCGCCGGATCGTGCTCAGGTTCGTGGCGCCGCGTAACCGAGCGCCCATGCCCTCGGGGTCGCCGTCGAGCTTGCGTTGCCAGGCAGCCTCGGAGTTCTCCCGGAAGTCGGCGATGTCCCCGGCCGGGCACATCCACACCGCGAGAAGGCGCCCTTCGGGACACGAGGGAAGTGCCAGGCCCACCGTGCGTTGCGCGCGATATACCCCGAACTCGCGGGCCGCCTCGGTCCCGGCCTGCGGGTCGTCCAGGTAACGGAAGGCGAAGCCGCGGCCGTTGCGGGATCCGCGGTAGGGCTCCCAGGCGTCGACCTCGGCGGCGACCCGCGACCAGCGTCCGTCGGCCCCGATGACCAGGCGCGCCTGAACCTCGTGCTCGCCGTCGGCATCGGTGTAGCGCACCCCGGCCGCCCGGCCGCGGCGCCACACGACCTGGGTGACCTTTCGGCGCTCGCGAACCTCGGCGCCCGCCGCGCGGGCGGCGGCGACGAGCACCTCGTCCTGCAGGTTGCGCGGAATGCACACGCCGAAGTCGATGTCGTCGAAGGGGGTGAACCGCTCGCGCAGCACCAGGTCGTCGTCCTGGATGCGCAGGTAGGGCACCCGGGCCGGGCCGAGCGCGAGGATCCCCTCCAGCGCCCCCATCTTCTTCAGTTCCGCCACGCCATTGGGGACCAGGACGTGGGTGGACAGCGTGTCGGCAGGAAAGGCGACCTTGTCCAGCACGAGCACGCGGTGCCCGGCCCGGGCCAGGACCACGGCCGCGGCCGCACCGGCGCAGCGTGCGCCGACGATCACGACGTCGACCTGTTCGGTGCTCACCACGTGTTCCTCCTCGCCGGGTGTGCTCAATCTAGGGGCGCTCGCCGCCGGCGTCGTCGCGCTGAGCCTGCTGTCCGCGCCAGCCAGGTACCCGGGGCACAGCGCAAAGGTTCCTGAGCACACCTGCGCCGTTCGCTTGGGTCCCCCTCAGCCCCACCACACGGTCTCGCCATCGACGCGCTCGTCGCTGGGGGTGAGTCCGGCGCGCGTCGCCACCGCGGCCGAGGCGGCGTGCTCGGGGTGGATGTGCGCCTCAATGCGGTCGACGCCTTGGGTGCGCAGCCATGTCACGAGCGCGATCGCCGCCTCGCCGGCGTACCCGTTGCCCTGCCAGGGCACTCCGACGACCCAGGCAATGGTGGCGGTGCGCGTGCTTTCGCCGACGGTGATCGTCGCCTGCACGGTGCCCACCGCCGCGTGGTCGGTGCGCTGGCGAAGGATCCAGTTGACCCAGATCTCCTGCGGCCGGCGCGATCCCCGCTCCAGGAATTGGTACCGCACACGCAGGTCAGCCAGTTCCAGCGGCGCGTCCCCGATGTAGGTGTGCAGGCGTTCGTCGCCGAGCACCACCGCCATCTCGTCGGCGTCCTCGGCGCGTAGCGCGTCGAGGAACAGGCGCGGGGTGCTGAGCTGGGTCACGGCTCGTTCCCCCTGAGGTCTGATGATGTCGCTGAACATACCGATCGATTTCGGCGACGCCTTCGACATCACCGGCGCCGACTACGGCGGCTGGTGCGAGGCCGCCGGGTTCCGCTCGGTGGCGATCGCGTCCAAGTGATTGCTTGACGTTTATCGAAGAAGCGCTAACCTGAGTCGATGCCTAAGCCGTTGCCGCGCCTCGACACGAGCGCGCCCGTGTGCTGCGCTCCGATCGCGGCGGGGGTCATCGATTCGGGCAGCGCGCTGGGGATCGCGTTACGGCTCAAGGCGCTCGCCGACCCGGTGCGGGTGCAGCTGATGTCCATGCTGCTCGCGGCCGACGAGCCCGGTATCTGTACCTGCGATCTGGCTCCGGCGCTCGGCCGTAGTGAGGCCACCATCAGCCACCACCTCAAACAGCTGCGCGAGGCGGGGCTGATCACGGGCACGAAAAGGGGCACGAACACCTGGTACCGGCCGGACCTGACCAACCTTGGCGCGCTGTGCCGAGTCATCGACCCCGAATGCTGCTGATCGTGGGTTCGCCGCTGGCGCGCAGGGCGCTCGCCGAGTTCCTGGGCAGCGCGCTGCTCGCGTGCACTGTCGTCGGCTCGGGGATCGCTGCCACCCGGCTCACCGACGACGTCGCCGTGCAACTGCTGGTCAACGCGGTGATCACCGGCGCCGTTCTGGTCGCCCTGATCCTTGCGCTGGCGCCGGTCTCGGCGGCGTTCAATCCGGTGGTGACGCTCCTCGAGCGTGTTCTCGGAGCCGTCGACAGCCGCGCTGCGGCCGCGCTGATCAGCGCACAGGTCGCCGGGTGCTGCGCGGGCGTGATGGTGGCCAACCTGATGTACGACCTGGCCGCCGTCGACCTCAGCGCACGGGACCGCACGGGCGCGCATCTGTTGCTCGGCGAGGTCGTCGCCACGTTCGGGCTCGTACTGGTCATCTTCAGCCTCCTGCGGTCCGGCCGAGCGGACTCGGTTGCCTACGCCGTCGGCGGCTACATCACCGCCGCCTATTGGTTCACCTCCAGCACGAGCTTCGCCAACCCCGCCATCACGGTGGGCCGGATGCTCTCGGACACCTTCGCCGGCATCGCACCGGCCGGCGTCGGCGCGTTCGTCGGCGCGCAGTTCGTCGGCGCCCTGCTCGCCCTTGCCGCGGTGCTCGCGCTCTACCCCGAGCCCCGCCACCTCGCCGCGGCCCGCGTGGACAGCCCGGAGAACCGACCGTGAGTAAGGCTCCTGTCATTTTGTTCGCCTGCATCCACAACGGTGGACGCAGCCTCGCCGCCAAGGTGCTGACGGAGCATCACGGCGCGGGCCGGGTACAGGCGCGCTCCGCTGGAAGCGAACCCGGCGCCGCGCTGAACCCCGTCGTGGTGCAGGTCCTGCACGAACGTGGCCTGCGCACCGACGGCGAGCGCCCCACGCTGCTCACCGCCGACGGCGTGGCGCAGGCTGATGTCGTGGTCACCATGGGGTGCGGTGAGGCCTGCCCGATCTTCCCGGGCAAGCGCTACGAGGACTGGCCGCTGCAAGACCCCAAGGGCCAGGACCTCGCGAGCGTGCGGTGCATCGTCGACGAGATCGAGGCCCGAGTGTGCGCCCTGCTCAGGGAACTCGGCGTCGGCACCCGCTGACCAGACAGCTCTGGCCGGCAACGCCCGGCTCTCCTGGAGGTAGAACGCCGCGAGAGTTGGACGCCTGGCGCCCTGCGCGATGATGGCGGCATGGATCGTGCACCGGTATTTGTCGTCGGGGCGGGGCCCTCGGGGTTGGCCGCCGCCTACCGCCTCCAGCAGGGGGGTGTGCGGGCGATCGTGCTGGACCGGCGCGAGCGAGCCGGCGGGATGGTGCACACCCACCGCGAAGCCGGGTATCTCATGGAGGAGGGCGCGACGATCCTGCCCAGCGCCTACAAGCCTGTGGTGGCGCTGGCGCACGAGGTCGGGGCCGGCGCGAACCTGATCCCCGCCGGTTCGGTGATCGGGTTCGCCCGCGATGGCGGCATTCACAACCTGCGCTCGGAGAAGTTGTTCCTGGACGCGGCGAGGACCGCCCTGGTGTCGAACCGCTCGAAAATCGCGATGGCGCGTTTCGGGATCGACGCGGCCAAGGCGAGCAGGCTGCTCAGTTACGAGGACCTCTCACGCGCCTCCGCCTACGACACCATGACGCCGTGGGAGTACTGCTCCACCCACCTGGGCCTGTCCGGCGAGGTCTACGACTACGTCATCGACGCAACCGTGCGGGGCGTGCTGGGCGTGCGAGGTGAGGCGATCAGCAACCTCGAACTGTTCTTCATGCTCTACAACATCCTCGGCACGCGGTTGTTCGCCTTCCGTAGTGGCTACTCCACCTACATCGACGCGCTCGCCGCCGGGCTCGACATCCGACTCGGGACGAGCGTGCAACAGATCAAGGCCGACGCCGACTCCGTCACCGTGACCTTCCTCGACGCCGACGGGGTGACGCACACTCAGGTCGGGGCCGCAGTGGTGATCACCGCCCGCGCGGACACCATCCCCGACCTCGTCCCGGGATACCTGCACGCCGAGGGCGAGGCGTTCCTGCGCAGTCTGCGCTACACCAAGTGCGTGGTGCTCAACACCGGAGTCACCCGCAGACCGAAGGGCATCACCGCCTCAGTGATCAACATCCCGCGCAAGGTGCACGACGGCCTGATGGGTTTCACCTGCGAGCACAACAAGGCCCCCGGCCGTGCCCCCGAGGGCCACGGCCTGATGGCGTTGCTGACCATGACCGAGTGGGCCGAGCAGTTGATCGGCGAGGACGACGACACCGTCCGGGACGCCATGCTGGCGGCGTTGGAGACGGTGATTCCGGGGGTCACCGACACCGTGGACTACACCCGGGTCTCGCGCTGGAACGAGGTGATCGTGTACAGCCGGCCTGGGATGTACAAGGAGCTGGGCCGATTCCGGGGCCGGCTGCCGACTCACTCCCGGGTCCAGCTCGCGGGGGTGTTCCGTTCCTCGTCGAACATCTGCACCGCGACGGTGGCGGGGGAGCGGGCGGCAGCACAACTGCTCGCGCTCCCGAGCTGAGCGGGCCGGGGGCGGTGCGCGTCGTCGGCCCGAGATCAACGTTGGTGCGGGTGGGGTGAGCTGGCGCGGTCAGGCCGTCTCGCGCGCCACCACGTTGATCTGGGGCCTACGGTTGGATCAGGGCAGGGGGCCGGCGGTGGCCGTACTTTCCGCCAGGACGTTCTTGCGGACCTTGCCGCTCGCGGTCCGGGGCAGTTCCTCGCGCAGGAACCAGGCGACCGGGAACTTGGGCCGCGCCAGGCCGGTCAGCTCCAGGTGGGCCAGCACGTCGCCGGGCCCGGTCCACTGCGTCCCGTCAGTCAGGACTACGACGGCCGCGACGACCTCGCCCAGGCGCTCGTCGGGCAGGCCGAGCACCGCGGCCTCGCGGATCGCGGGATGAGACAGCAGGGCGGCCTCGATGTCGGCGCAGGAGAACTTTTCACCGCCGCGGTTGATGATGTCCTTGGTCCGCCCCACCATCGTCAGGTGACCAGCGGAGCCGAGCATGCCGAGATCACCGGTGTCGAACCAGCCGTCGGCATCGAGCTGACTTCTCGTCACCGCCGCGTCGGTATAGCCGAGCATCAGTTGCGGGGAGCGCAGGTGGATCTGCCCCACCTGGCCGCCCGGTAGCGGTGCGCCGCGGGCGTCGAGGATCCGGATCTGCACCCCAGGAAGGACCTCGCCGTCGGTGTGGGCGCGGATCTCGAGGGGGTCGGTGTGGCGCGAGGCGGCCACCGTTCCCGCGGTCTCGGTCATCCCGTAGCAGCGGCCGGCGGTGACGCCCACCACTTGTGCGCGCTCGATCAGCGACGGCGCGGTCGCGGCGCCGCCGGAGGTGAACACCGGCAGGCGATAGCCGGGCGAGGCACCGGCCTCGTAGCGCTGCACGAGATCGGCCAGGAACACCGCAGCCCCGGACATGAACGTCACGCGTTCGGCCTCGATCGCGGCGACGGCCGCATCGCCGTCCCAGCGTGGCAGGATCACCGCGCGCCCGCCGGCCGACAGCGGCACCAGCACCGCGAGCATCCCGCCGATGTGCGCCAGCGGAGCGCCGCAGAGCAGCACGGCACCGGTGTCCAGTTCCCAGGTCGTGCGCCAGTTCGCGAGGTTGGCGAGCAGGGCTCGCCCGCTGATCATCGCGCCCTTGGGCAGGGCGGTCGTCCCGGAGGTGAACAGGATCGCGGCGCAGGCATCGGGTGCAGCCCCCGCCCCGGGCAGGGCCGGCGGCGCGGCCGGGATGAGCCCGCGGCCGGGGAAGGGCTCCCAGCCGCGGCGTTCACCGCCGATCAGCACCTGCCGCGGTGCCCGCGTAGACCGCCCCGGGAGCAGGTCCTCCAGTTCGGCGGCCGGTGACCGTGCACCTTCGCGCAGCGAGCTCACCACCACCGCCGGGGTGGTGGCGTCGAGGATCGCCCCCATTTCGTGGGCCCGGTAGATCGGGATGACCGGCACCGCGACGGCCTCGATCCGCCACACCGCGAGTTGGGCGACGATCACCTCGACGCAGTTGCCCGCCTGGATCAGGACGCGTTCACCGGGGCGCAGCCCTCCCTCACGTAACCAGGCCGCAACGCGGGCAACCCAGTCCCGCAACTCGAGGAAGGAGAGCCGCGTCTGGCCCAGGGTCAGGAACTGCTTGTCGCCGAAGCGCTGCGCCGCACCGTCGAGCAGGTCGGCGATCCGTTCCTGGGTCCACAGGCCCCGTTCGATCCACGCCTGCTCGTGGGCGGGGATCAGCGGGGACGTCATGGCGCGCGAGTCAGGAGGTTCGCGCGATCCCGACCAGCAGGTCGGTGACCAGGTCCGGGTGCGAGGCCATCGGGATGTGCCCGCTCGGCCAGCTCACCGAGGCGGTGCAGCGGCGCGCGAGGATCGCCTGCAGGTGTGGGTGGATCGCGAGGTCCGCGCTGCACACCGCGTAGGTCGACGGCTTCGCCCGCCAGGCGACCGCGGCGGGGGACTCGCGGAAGTTCGCCATCCGCTGGGGTTGCATCCGGGCCGCGGCGGCCCGCACCACCTCGGGCGGAGCGCCGGTGTAGAACATCGCCGTCGCGCCTTCGGCGCTGACCCGGCCGAAGCCGTCGCGGATCGTGAGCACCTCGCGCGGATCTGGCCGCCCGCTGTGGTCGAGGTGCTCGGCAGCGACTTCCTCGGCGGCCGCGTTCAGGGACGATTCGCCCAGGTCAGGGACGAAGGCCGCGAGGTAGACCAGATGCGTGACCGCCGGGTGCACGCCGGCCTCGGTAATGACCGCACCCCCGTAGGAATGCCCGACCAGGATGACCGGAGGCGGTAGTGCGTCCAGGATCAGGGTGACCGCGGCGGCGTCGCCGTGCAGATCCGTCTGCTCGCCCGGATCCTCGCCGTGCCCGGGCAGGTCCACCGCGATCGAGGCGACACCTTGGGCCTCGAGCGCCGCGCGTACCCCGTCCCAGCACCAGGCGCCGTGATACGCGCCGTGGACCAGCACGACGGTCGGCTGCAGGGCGGCGGTCATGGGTTGACCCTAGACATGGACGTGGCCGACGGGGCGTGTGGGAGCGCCTGTCGTCAGTTCGGTACGCCTATCAGCCCGCCCCCGGGCTGATAGGCGTACCGAGCGGATGACGGCCCCGGGGGGGCGGGCGCTCATGACCTGAACCTTATGCCGACCGGATCCATCGAAGGTAAGAGCGATCTTGCCACCAGGTGAGTTTCTGGGAGAAACCTCATCTGATGTCCGGTCAGGTTCCTATCGTCTGATCTGTGCCTACGTCACTTCTCCCGGGTCGAAACCGTGCCCGGGCGGTCGAAAAGCGGCCGTGAGAATGGGATCCGCCCCCGCGCTGGCGCTGGGACTGTTCGGTGGTGTGCTTTCCGTGCTCCTGATCGCGGTCGGCTCCGTCGTCGTGCTCGTACCGGGTGCCACGGCTTCGCTGAACCGCGCGCTGCTGCCCGCCGAGTACGCGCAATTGATCGCCGACGGCGGACGGCGGTGCCCGCAGATCAGTGCGCCATTGCTCGCCGCCCAGCTCGAGGCGGAGAGCAACTTCGATCCGCGCGCGGTCAGTTCGGTGGGCGCGATGGGCCTGGCCCAGTTCATGCCGGGGACGTGGTCGACCTGGGGACGTGATGTCGACGGGAACGGCACCGCCTCGGCCTTCGATGCGGCCGACGCGATAGATGCCCAGGCTCGCTTCATGTGCGACCTCTACCGGACCGCCGCGAGTTCGGGTATCCGCGGCGACCCCGTCGTTCTGGCGCTGGCGGGATACAACGCGGGCTGGGGCGCGGTGGCCAAACACCGCGGGGTGCCCCCCTACGCCGAAACGCGGTCTTACGTCCAGCGCATCATCGGCGCTGAACCGCGCTTTCGTGCCTCGACCGTCGTTGCGTTGGGCCGCGGCTTCACCTTCGCCGGCGCGATCGCGCCGATCGCTGATCGGCCGAACCCGCGGGCCGCGGCCGAGGCGGTCGCCTGGGCGGCGCGCGAGGCGCAAATCGGCTCGGCCGGTTGGTTCAACCGGTGCCTGAACTTCATGGCGCGTTCCTACGGGTGGAACAACTCGGGCACC
>JBQTII010000114.1:0-2574 GCA_052388275.1 Sporichthyaceae bacterium
AACGTCCAGCGGGTGGGCCAGCGCCGACGGCGCGAGAGGTCGAAGGCCACGACGAGGTAGATCACATAGAACCACCCGTGTACCAGCGCGAGCCAGGTGAAATCGTGGTTGTCCGGCGGGCCGTACTTCATGTACATCGAGAAGCACAGCCCCAGCAGGAGAACACCGGTGATCAACGCCGAGACGCGGTAGCGCAGGACAGCAGCGTTCACGGGGAATCCTTGGCGTGCAGGCGGGCGAGCAGGTCGTTGAAGGCGGCCAGCTCGGGATCTGACCCGGCGTCGGGATACGCGGCGGTGGACACCGTCGGACGGGCGGGCGGCAGCACCACCTCGTCCGGCAGGCGGTAGGGCGCCGCCGGGGATCGCGGACTCGGCGCTGTGCCCGGGTCCTGCGAGCGGACGGCATCCCGGCACAACCAGGCCCACACCCCGACCACGAACAGCCCGAACGCGGGCCACTGCAACGCGTAACCCAGGCTGGTGCCGCCCCCGCCACCGCCGGCGCGTCCGAACTGCCACCAGGACAGCGCCAGGCAGGTCGCCGCGGCGGCGACCGTCAGCGCATGCAGCGCCACCCAACGCGGGGCGAGCAGGACCCGAGGCACCTCGGAAGGGTACCTGCGCAGCACCCCGGGGTCCTGGCACCGGGATCGATCGTTCACTCCGGTGTGGACTCCAGGGCAAATGCCTCGTCGGGCGTCGGTGCGGAGCCGCCGAGATGCGCCGGCATCCACCACCGGTCAGCCGCACTCACGGGCTCCTGCGGGTAGTCCTTCTGCGCCCGGTCCAGCAATTCCTGCATGCGGGTGCGCACCAGCTCGCTCTGCTCCTGCGCGTCCTCGCCCCGCTGCGGGTACAGCGGTTCCCCGACGTAGACCAGCACCCGCACATTGCGCTTTCGCAGGTTCTTGGGGTGCCCCTTCGTCCAGAGCCGCTGCCCACCCCACACCGCCACGGGAATGATCGGCGCCTTGGTGGCCACCGCCATCCGGATCGCGCCGCTCTTGATCTCCTTGACGGTGAACGAGCGGCTGATCGTGGCCTCGGGAAACACGCCAACGACCTGCCCCGCTTTGAGCGCCCGCATGGCCTCCCGGAACGAGGCCGAGCCTGCATCCCGGGCGACCGGGATGTGCTTCATGCCGCGCATGAGCGGACCGGAGATGCGGTGGGTGAACACCGACTCCTTGGCCATGAAACGCACCCGGCGCTTGGCCTGCTGCGTCCCCCAGCCGGCGAAGATGAAGTCCAGGTAGCTGACGTGATTGCTCGCCAACACCACCGGCCCGCTCGTGGGGACGTTTTCGCCCCCCACCACGGTAACCCGCAGGTTCAGCGCACGGAACACCACCTTGATCGCCGCGATCACCGGTGGGTAGACCCGGTCCTTCGCCGCGTAGTCGATCGTCTTTGGTGTTGCGCTCTCGGACATGGCATCAGCCTATTCACGCTGTTGCCGGCTCGCGTATCTGTCATGGTGTTCCCCCCAGAGTCTGGTCAGTCCAGCTCAGGGTGCCTAGCAGGAGATCGGCCGCTCACCTGGGCGATCCTTGATCCGTTCGGTGGGCGCACCCTGGTGGATTACGGAGCCATTGAGTACTTGCTCCCGGTACTCGCGACCGAGCGGTGGGAGGTCATGATGGAGTGGAAACCACGAAGCCCAATTCTTTGGCCGCTTCGCCGAGTTCGTTGTCGTAGGTGACGAACTCGGAGACCTCTGGCCGGAATGGATCGGCGCTGGACAGGTGGATCGAATCCAGCGAGCCGAGCCGCGGAACCTGGTAGGTCATCGCGCGGGCCAGCACCGTGGTGGTCAACTCGATGACGTGGACGCCGCGCAAGGCCTGCCCACGCAGGTAAGGGATGCGCTGGTGATCTATCCCGGCGCGGATCATCGTGCGGGTGATCTCGAGCTCGGACAGCTCACTGGTGATGAGGTCTGTCCCCGCGGGAAGTGCCGCTCGCCAGTGTCGGATCGCCTCTGTCTGTGGTTCGGACCGGATGAACTTCACCAGGGCGCAGCTGTCCAAATAGATCATCGCCGGCGTTCGGCGTCACGCTCAGAGATCAGGAGTTCGGCAAGGTCCGGGACCTGCGTGGCGAGATCCGCGACCAGGTCGGGCATGCCGCGTTCGATCGGCGGGCGCACGGCACCGGTCGCGATCAGCTCGGCAAGTGCGCTGCGGTTGTCAGTCTCCGGAACCATGCGTAGGACGGGCCTGCCCCGGTCGGTGACGACCAGCGATTCCCCGGCGCGCACCCGCGCGACCGCCTTGGAGGGGTTCTGGTTGAGCTCCCGCAGCCCGATGGATTCCATAGGGCCAATGTACCTACGTTTTGTAGTTACAACAAGGGGAGCGACGGGGTTCACTGAACCCGATCGAGTCGATGATCAGCATCGCCAGGACAACCAACCGCAACGTGACCCGTTGGCGCGACGCACACAGGGTGCTGCGCTGGACCCGCCGCTGGGATGCTCGCGCTGCCCGGAGGGTGGTTCAGCCGGGGATGACTCCAAGCCTTCCCGCCTGATAGTCCTCGAAAGCGGTCATCAGTTCGGCGCGAGTGTTCA
>JBQTII010000115.1:0-18218 GCA_052388275.1 Sporichthyaceae bacterium
AACCGCGAGACCCTCGAGGTGCACTACAAGGGCAGGTCCATTGCCCAGGTCCTGGACATGCCGATCGAGGAGGCCGCGGAGTTCTTTGCCGCGATCCCGCCGATCGCGCGGCACCTGAGAACGCTCGTCGAGGTCGGGCTTGGCTACGTCCGCCTCGGCCAGCCGGCCCCCACCCTGTCCGGGGGTGAGGCCCAGCGCGTCAAGCTCGCGGCCGAGCTGCAGAAGCGCTCGACCGGCCGGACGATCTACATCCTCGACGAACCCACCACCGGTCTGCACTTCGAGGATGTGCGCAAGTTGCTCGGCGTGCTCCAATCGTTGGTGGACAAGGGGAACTCGGTCGTGGTCATCGAGCACAACCTCGACGTGATCAAGACCGCGGACCACGTCATCGACATGGGCCCCGAGGGCGGGTCCGGCGGCGGCCGGGTGGTGGCAATCGGAACCCCCGAACAGGTGGCGGCCGTCCTCGAGAGTCACACCGGGCGCTTCCTCGCACCTATGCTTGCCAGGGAAACCGCTGGTCAGGGGACGAAGAAGCGGTCCAGGAAGGCCTCGGCGGTTCCTCCTGAGCCGGTCAAGCGGGCCACGGCCACCGCTGCCCGCGCTTAGGCTTACCGCAGAGCCCACGCCCGGGCCTGTATACGGATGGAGC
Source organism: Sporichthyaceae bacterium (assembly GCA_052388275.1). Taxonomy (GTDB): domain Bacteria; phylum Actinomycetota; class Actinomycetes; order Sporichthyales; family Sporichthyaceae; genus JBQTII01. The sequence continues at coordinate 656 of JBQTII010000115.1, forward strand.
CCGCTCATGGTGACGCCGCCGGACCCCGACCGCCGCACCCTGGTGCGCGGCGTGGCCGCCGTCGGTCTGGCTGCCGCAACCGGAACCCTGTCTTCCTGCGGCTCGGACTCTGCGAACTCCGCCGGCGCGGCTCCCGCGCCCTCGCCCACGCTGCCCTCGAAGTCCGAGGTTTTCCGGCGCACCCCGGAGCCGCGTCCGGCGCGGACCAAGGCGAGCGGCCGCCAGGACGAGCGAGCGAAGGCGGAGCCGACGGCAGAGGTCGATCCCGGCCCGGGAAAGTCCACCCCGAAGGACCCCTCGGCACCGGCCGAGGTGGAAGCCGGCACCAGAGGCTCGGGGGACCTGGCGACCGCCCGCAAGGGGGAGGACGACGGGGCGGATGCCGGGCGGGACTCCGGCGAGGTCAAGGGCGGCCGGGCCACCCGCAGCCCCAAACCGGAGCCCACCCTGCCGCCGGACGGGCTGGCCTTCACCTCGGACATCCCCGTCGGCGGGGGGAAGATCTTTGAGTCGGAGAAGGTCGTCGTCACCCAGCCGACCAAGGGCAACTTCAAGGGCTTCAGCGCCAGCTGCACCCACACCGGGTGCACCGTGGGGAGCGTGGCGCAGGGCTCGATCATCTGCCCGTGTCACGGCAGCCGCTTCAGCATCGCCGACGGAACCGTGCAGACCGGTCCCGCTCCGGCGCCGCTGCCGCCGGAGGCGATCACCGTCGCCGACGGGAGCATTCGTCGCGGGTGAGGATCCCGTAGGCGTGCCAAATGGGCTGCGTCTCGACTTTGCGCTGATGGTGTGCTCTGACCGCCGATTCAGGGGGACCCCGCTCCTTGCGTCAAGCGATCAGCTCGTGGCGGGCCCTTTAGGCACCGGCTACGAGGCAATCGTGACGCGAGCCCGTACACGTTGTGCTGGTTCTGCGGTTGCCATGCCGCGGTAGGCCCCTCCTTCCGTGGTGCATATCGCCTTGGTCCTCGTCATTGCCGTAGGCGCGGGAGCTTGATCGTCCGGAGTGGCCCCGCCGAGTGCCCACCCGTCGTCGATCGAGTTGCCGTGGCCGACAGCGAGGCGCTAGCACGTAGCGGGTTCCGGCTCGGCGTGGAACGTGCCCGTGGCGCACCTCCCTGCCGATGCGGGTGGCTCAGCACATGCTCAGAGGGACTCTTGAACATGCACGGGCGGCATCGAGCAGCGGGTTCGCTCCACGGTTTTCATTACTACGAGCTACCCGATTGCCGGCAATCTCGTGTGGTCTGACAAGCGCAGTTCCAGTACACCGGCGAAGCCGACTTGTCAACCCTGATGCCACAGAATTCGTCTTTCCCTCATTTTTTTCTCATTCCGCCAAAATTGGCTCGTGGCTTGATTGTCGTTTGCCTGTGCGTAGCTATCGCAATAACGTTATGGTGGCCGCTCAAAAAATAGCGGGGCCCTCCGGCAATACCGTTTCGCCCGACTGGTGTTGCCTCTCGCATTCCTATTGGATTAGAGCAACGGCGGCCGAACCTTGCACGTCATGTACTGATGTGCCGGTCGCGAGCAGCCCAGACGAAAGGGACATGCGATATGAGGAATTGGAAGAAATCAATCTTGGGTGGGGCGGTTGCTGCGGCCAGTCTGATTGCACCAATGCCACCCCTCGCCGCGGTCGACTCATCTGCGGCAGAGTTCGACTTGAAGGCGCTCACAAGTGGCAAGTACCGAGAGATTCAGAGTCCAATTGGTCAACTGGGTGTTCCAGCCGTTGATGCACAGGGCTTGCAGCTATTATACACGTCTGGCAAGCAGGTAGTCTTAGCCGACACCTCCCTTTATGGTTCGGGTGTCGTCTCGGCGGTCTCAACACGTTCGATCAATCTGTCCTGGAAACTTCAGGACGATGTTCTTGGGTACAGCGTCTATCGGGACGACACCAAGATTGCGGACCTTGAGAGTGGAGTTAGCAAGTTTAGGGACTCGTCCACGGAAGCCGGAATGTCACACCGGTATATAGTTGCGCCTGTGGTGGACGCAAACAGCGCAGTTACTCGGCGAGTGTGGAGCATGATCGCGACTAAGCCGCGCAAGACGCCTCGAGAAAGCGATATAGACGCCTTGATGCGTCAGGCTGCGACGCAAACGCGCCTCGCGGCAGCGGCTAGCACGACTACCCTTTCTTGGATTTCCTTTATACCTCAAGCCCGGATCGACGTTCCTTCCTCCGTCGGTGGAAGCCTCTGTACCTATGGCGATGGCAAGCACCAATTTGGTGGCGATAATCGCGGTTTCAATTGGAGTCAGTCCGGCCATAGAACGGCAACTCACGCCACGATAACATGGAGCAATAAGTCAGTGGTTGGGAATATCAGCGTCAGTCCAACAAATGTATATCGAAAGAGCGATGGTCGCCTGATAGCGACACGGCAAGCCTCAGCGTCCAGGATGCAAGCTTTCAAACAGGGTGGCTCTGGTGACCGTGTCGATATTCGTATGGTCCATAAGGCGTCCAATCCATTTTGCAATGTTGGTTCGATCGACGGAGCCGCCAGTTTCGAGATCACGCAGAGTGGAAACTACACGATCCGCTCGGGCAGCCACAGGCAAATGCCCAACCATATGATTTACATCTTCAACGGGGGCCGAGTTACTTACGTTCATCAAATCGTCGCAAAAGGACCAGCTTGTTTAGTTGGCGGAGCTTGCGAAGTTTATCACTTGAATGGCATCCGCGGGAGTTATTCATAGCTGAAGGGATTCGTGTGCACCCGGGTGCGTGGTACACTTTCCCTTATGAGTGAACGATTCGGTGCGTCCAGGTGGGTTGCGCTTGCGTTGGGCGCCCTAGGATTGCTCGCAGCAGTTCCGGTGATTTTCATCCTGTGGACAATGTTCTTGTTTATGTACGACTCGTCTCCCCTCCTGTCTATCATTTTCATAGGGTGCCTAACGGTAGCTTCCTTCCTATTGGTGCGGCGAGTACGGAGCATCCCCGGCTAGCCTCTATCCTGGCCTGCATCGAATCCCATCTGAATCGACAGGGCTCAATTACCGAGCAGCGTTGGCTGCTAGCGTTGAAGTCGAGATACCTTATCGCCGCTGTTCTCGACAGACGAGTACGCGTAGCGGTCGTACGTTCGCGTACAGCGGCTTATTGGCCCGGACGAAAGTGTCATCCTGCGGAATTGTGACCAAGTTCCAGCGGTGAGTCTGCCAGGCGTCCGAGCGACTGGCAGACTCACCGTCGCTGACGGGAGCATTCGGCGCGGCTGACACGTTGTGGTAGGTAGACGCCGCTGCGCTGCGCAGGCGGCCACCGAGCCCGGGGGAGCCCGCCGTGAGCATTGAGCATGTCCAGACCGAACCGTGTGTACACCGCCGCACCCTGCTCACCGGGCTGCTCGCAGCCGGGGTAGCAGGCGGACTTGCCGCCTGCGGAGGCGGGGATGACGGTGGCTCGGCCCCCGCTGCGCTACCGCCGGACGCCCCGTCCGGGACCCTGGCAAGCACCGCGGATATCGAGGTCGGTGGCGGTCGGATTATCAAGGGCGCCAACCTCGTCATTACCCAACCCACTGCGGGTGAGTTCAAGGCGTTCACGGCGACCTGCACCCACGAAAGCACTGACCTCAATAAGGTCTCGGACGGGCTCATCACCTGCCCGCGGCACGGCAGCGCGTTCTCGGTGACGGACGGCTCCGTGGTGCGCTCGCCGGCACCATCACCCCTCACGGCGGTGGCGATCACGGTGAAGAACGGATTCATCTCACTCGCCTGACACACCGGTGGCCTGGCGCCACCGCATACCCTCAGCAGCGTGGCGGACCCGTCGACCTACCGGCCCCGGCCGGGGTCCATACCGGACTCCCCGGGGGTCTACCGCTTCTCCGACGCCGCCGGCCGGGTCATCTACGTCGGCAAGGCCAAGAGCCTGCGCTCGCGACTGAACTCCTATTTCGGTGACGTCGCGGGCCTGCACCCCCGTACGCAGTCCCTGGTGACCACGGCCTCCCGGGTGGACTGGACGGTGGTTTCCACCGAGGTGGAAGCGCTGCAGCTGGAGTACTCCTGGATCAAGGAGTTCGACCCGCGCTTCAACGTGCGCTACCGCGATGACAAGTCCTACCCGAACCTCGCGGTCACCCTCGGGGAGGAGTATCCCCGGCTGTTGGTGATGCGCGGGCCCAAGAAGAAGGGCGTGCGGTACTTCGGCCCGTACGCCCACGCCTGGGCGATCCGGGAGACCCTGGACCTGCTACTGCGAGTGTTTCCGGCCCGGACCTGCTCGGCGGGGGTCTTCAAGCGCGCGGGTCAGGTGGGGCGCCCGTGCCTGCTCGGCTACATCGACAAGTGCTCCGCGCCCTGCGTGGACCGCGTCTCTGCCGCGGAACACCGGCGCATCGTGGAGGACTTCTGCGACTTCATGGCGGGTCAGACCACGCCCTACCTCAAACGTCTCGAACGGGAGATGACGGCTGCCGCTGCGGTGCAGGACTACGAACGAGCGGCCCGGTTGCGCGATGACGCGGGGGCCCTGCGACGGGCGATCGAGGCCAACGCGGTCGTGCTTGGTGACGGGACCGACGCCGACGTCGTGGCCCTCGCCGAGGATCCCCTCGAAGCCGCGGTCGCGGTGTTCCACGTCCGGGGCGGACGGGTCCGTGGGCAACGCGGGTTCGTGACCGACCGCGTCTCCGAACTCACCACCGGGGAGCTGGTGGAGCAGTTCCTGGCCCAGCTCTACGGCGAGGACGAGATGGCCGCCTCGACGGCGCGTGCGGACAGCAGTCGCGGCGTGCGTCGTGGGGCCACCGGCGCGCCGGCCCGCCCCGAGCAGGGGATACCGAAGGAGATCCTGGTCCCGGAGTTGCCGCCCGATGCCGAGGCCTTGACGGCCTGGCTCTCGGCAAAGCGGGGGTCGCGGGTCGAGCTACGCGTGCCGCAACGGGGGGACAAGAAAGCACTGATGGCGACGGTTGCGCGCAACGCCGGCCAGGCGTTGTTGCTGCACAAGACCCGGCGGGCGGGGGATCTGACGTCACGTTCGGTCGCCTTGGGGGAGTTGCGGGAGGCCCTGGTGCTCGACGAGGCTCCGCTGCGCATCGAGTGCTTCGACATCTCCAACCTGGCGGGTACCGAGACGGTGGCCTCGATGGTGGTCTTCGAGGATGGACTGGCCCGGAAGAGCGAGTATCGCTCGTTCACCATCAAGGGAGTGGAGGGCCAGAACGACGTCGCCGCGATCGGGGAGGTCATCACCCGGCGGTTCCGTCGCTACGCCGAGGCTCGAGGATCCGTCCCCATGGACGGGCCTAGTGCCGCCGATGTCAGGGTCCCCGAGCTGGAAGTGGGTCTCGCCCCGGGCATCGACCCGGAGACGGGACGTCCACGTCGTTTCGCCTATCCACCCAATCTGGTCGTCGTCGACGGGGGAGCGCCCCAGGTTGCGGCAGCGGCGGCCGCGATGGCCGCGCTCGGTGTCAACGACGTCGCGCTGTGCGGGCTCGCCAAGCGGCTGGAAGAGGTTTGGCTGCCCGGCGAAGCCGACCCGGTGATTCTGCCTCGGACCAGCGAAGGTCTCTACCTGCTCCAGCGGGTACGCGATGAGGCTCACCGCTTCGCGATCGGTCATCACCGCAAGCGGCGGTCCTCGGCAATGACGGCGGGTCAGCTCGACGAGGTCCCCGGGGTGGGCGAGCGCCGGCGCACACTGTTGCTGCGCCACTTCGGCTCGGTCCGCAAGCTCCGCGGGGCGACGGTCGCCGAGATTGCTGCCGTTCCCGGCTTCGGAGCACGCACCGCCGCGGCGATCCATGCCGCTCTGCACGACGCGGCCCCCGGCGCGGGCGCGGCGCCTGCGGTGAACACGGCCACCGGCGAGATCATCGACTCCTCAGTGCACGCACCGGTGACAATGGCGGCCGGCGAGGCGGGGGAGTAGGCATGGCGATGGTGGGAGATAACCCGGATACCGAGTTGGCGATCATCACCGGCATGTCCGGTGCGGGTCGCAGCACCGCCGCCAACGCGCTGGAGGACGCGGGGTGGTTCGTCGTCGACAACCTGCCGCCCGCTCTGCTGGCGACCCTGGTGGAACTCGGGCGGCGCAGCAAGGGTGCGGTGCCCCGCATCGCCGCGGTCGTCGACGTCCGCGGCGGCGCCTTCTTCGATGCGTTGCGCGGGGCGCTGACCGAACTCGACACCAGGGGGATCGCGCCACGCATCGTGTTCCTGGAGGCCTCCGACGGTGCGCTGGTCCGCCGCTTCGAGAGCGTGCGTCGCCCGCACCCGCTGCAGGGCGAGGGACGGATCGTCGACGGGATCGCGGCCGAACGCGACCTGCTGCGCGACCTGCGCGGTCAGGCGGACCTCGTCATCGACACCTCGGCGCTGAACGTGCATCAGCTGCGTCACGAGATCGACCAGGCGTTCGGGACCGGAGCCGAGGATGCGATGTCGGTGACGGTGATGTCCTTCGGTTACAAGTACGGGCTCCCCACCGACGCGGACCTGGTGGTGGACTGCCGCTTCCTGCCCAACCCGCATTGGGTGCCCGAGCTGCGGCCGCGCACCGGCACCGACCCCGAGGTGAGCGAGTACGTGCTCACCCGGCCGGGCGCAGCGCAGTTCCTGGACACCTACGTGCGGCTGCTGGACCTCGTGCTGGCGGGCTACAAGCAGGAGAACAAGCGCTACGCCACCCTCGCGGTCGGGTGCACCGGCGGCAAACACCGCAGCGTGGCGATGACCGAGGAGCTTGTCGCCCGGCTGCGCGCGGCCGGCGTCACGACCCGCGTCGTGCACCGGGACATGGGCAAGGAATGAGTGGGCCGTCGCTCATTGATGAGCCAGGGACCAGTTTGGGGCGGGTAATGCGCCAGGATCTGGGCTGCGGCGTAGGCAAGGTGGGCCCCGGGTCATTCATGAGCCAGGGATCCGCGACTGCGACGGCGCGGCGATGACGGCCGGTCCGCGGGTCGTGGCCCTGGGCGGCGGGCACGGACTCGCCGCGTCGCTGGCCGCACTGCGCGACGTCACCGGGGAGATCACCGCGATCGTCACCGTCGCCGACGACGGGGGTTCCAGCGGGCGGCTGCGCCAGGACTTCGGGGTGCTGCCGCCCGGGGATCTGCGGATGGCGCTGGCGGCGCTGTGCGGTGACGACGAGTGGGGCGCGACCTGGAGCAAGGTCGTGCAGCACCGGTTCCGGGCGGGCGGTGACCTGCACGGGCACGTCGTCGGCAACCTGCTGATTGTGGCGCTGTGGGAGCTGCTGGGGGACACCGTCGACGGCCTGGACTGGATCGGGCTGCTGCTCGGCGCGCGCGGGCGGGTGCTGCCGATGGCCGGGGTACCCCTGCAGATCGAGGCCGATGTCGTCGGCGTGGACGGCGCCGACCCGGAGCGCGTCACCGCGGTTCGCGGGCAGGTGGCGATCGCGACAACACCGGGCCGCGTCCGCGAGATCCGCCTCATCCCCGCCGATCCACCGTCCTGCCAGCCGGCGCTCGACGCCGTCGACGCGGCCGATTGGGTGGTCTTCGGACCGGGCTCCTGGTTCACCAGTGTGCTACCGCATCTGCTCGTGCCCGCTCTGGCCGCGGCGCTGGCGAAGACGACGGCCCGGCGCCTGGTCGCACTGAACCTCGCGCCGCAACTCGGCGAGACCACGGGCTTCTCCGCGTCGATGCACCTCGACGTGCTGCATCGACACCAGCCGGGCCTGCGCATTGACGTCGTGCTGGCCGACCCCGCTGCCGTGGGCGACGAAACAGAGTTGCGCACGGCGGCTGCGGCGATGGGCGCCGAGGTGGTCCTTGAGCGCGTGGCGATGGCCGATGGATCCCCGCGTCACGATCCACTTCTTCTTGCGGCGGCGTACGAACGCATCTTCTCCTCTGGCAGGATCACCGCATGGCGATGACGGCAGCGGTCAAGGATGAGCTCAGCAGGTTGACGATCACCAAGCCGTGTTGCCGCAAGGCCGAGGTCTCCGCGATTCTGCGGTTCGCCGGCGGCCTTCATCTGGTGAGCGGACGGATCGTCGTCGAGGCCGAACTCGACACCGGCGCCACGGCGCGCCGGCTCCGCAAGGACATCGCCGAGATCTTCGGGCACACCTCCGAGATCGCCGTGATGGCGCCGGGCGGGCTGCGCCGCGGCAGCCGCTGGGTGGTGCGCGTGGTCGCCGCCGGTGAGTCGCTCGCCCGCCAGACGGGGCTGGTCGACGGCCGCGGTCGCCCGGTGCGGGGTCTTCCGCCACAGGTCGTCTCCGCCTCCGCGTGCTGCGCCGAATCCGCCTGGCGCGGAGCGTTCCTCGCGCACGGCTCGCTCACCGAACCCGGCCGCTCCTCTGCCCTGGAGATCACCTGCCCCGGTCCGGAGGCCGCCCACGCCCTCGTCGGGTCTGCGCGCCGCCTGGGCATCGGTTCCAAGGCCCGCGAGGTGCGCGGGGTCGACCGGGTCGTGGTGCGCGACGGCGACGCCATCTCCGCGTTGCTCACCCGCCTCGGGGCGCATACCTCCGTGCTGGCGTGGGAGGAGCGCCGGATGCGCCGCGAGGTCCGCGCCACCGCGAACCGGCTCGCCAACTTCGACGACGCGAACCTGCGCCGCAGCGCCCGCGCCGCCGTCGCCGCCGGCGCCCGAGTCGAGCGAGCCCTGGAGATCCTCGCCGACGACGTCCCCGACCACCTCGCCTGCGCAGGCAAGCTCCGCGTCGAGCACAAGCAGGCGAGCCTGGAGGAGCTGGGCGCACTCTCGGACCCGCCGTTGACCAAGGACGCGATTGCCGGCCGGATCCGCCGCCTGCTGGCGATGGCCGACAAGAAGGCCTCCGACCTGGGCATCCCCAGCACTGAGGCGTCCCTGACGCCGGAGATGATGGTTCAGTAGCCCCCGAGAGCATCACCAGCAGCGCGACAGCGGCTTTGGCCCGCTGCCGGCAGTCAGGAGTAGGGTCCCAAACGCCCCTGACACCCAGCACGGAGGAGAGCTCACGGTGACGGTCCGCGTCGGTATCAACGGTTTCGGTCGGATCGGGCGCAACTTTTTCCGGGCGGTGCACGCCGGCGGGGCGGACATCGAGATCGTCGGCGTGAACGACCTGACCGACAACGCCACGCTGGCGCACCTGCTCAAGTACGACTCGATCCTGGGCCGCCTGGGCCGTGAGGTGAAGGCGACCGAGACCTCGATCACCGTGGGCGATTCGACCTTCGCGGTCAGCGCCGAGCGGGACCCGGCCAACCTGCCGTGGGCGGCTCTCGGCGCCGACATCGTGGTCGAGTCGACGGGGCACTTCACCAAGGCCGCTGACGCGGGCAAGCACCTGTCCGCTGGCGCCAAGAAGGTCATCATCTCCGCGCCGGCCAGCGGGGAGGACATCACGATCGTGATGGGCGTGAACCACACCTCGTATGACGCCGGCGCCCACCACGTCATCTCCAACGCCTCGTGCACGACGAACTGCGTCGCCCCGATGGCCAAGGTCATGCTGGACAATTTCGGTATCGAACGCGGTCTGATGACCACGATTCACGCTTACACCAACGACCAGGTGATCCTCGATTTTCCGCACAAGGACCTGCGCCGGGCGCGCGGGGCGGCCACCAACCTCATCCCGACCTCCACCGGCGCCGCCAAGGCCACCGCGCTCGTGTTGCCGGAACTGGCGGGCAAGCTGGACGGCATCGCGATGCGGGTGCCGATCCCCACCGGCTCCGTCACCGACCTGGTGCTGAACCTCGGCCGGGAGACCACCAAGGCCGAGGTCAACGCCGCGTTTGCGGCCGCTGCCCAGGGTGCCCTCAAGGGGATCCTGGACTACACCGAGGACCCCATTGTCTCCTCCGACATCGTGACCTGGCCGGCGTCCTGCACGCTGGATGCGAATCTGACGATGGTTCAAGGAAGCCAGGCCAAAATCGTCGGCTGGTATGACAACGAGTGGGGTTACTCCAACCGCCTCGTCGATCTCATCGGATACGTCGGCACCTCGCTTTAGCCATAGCGTCCGAAGAACAGCGTCCGGGGGCCCGCCATTCTTCGGACGCAAGGCGGATGGAGAACCCTGGTGAAGTGCATCGACGAGCTTGGCGACCTGCGCGGGCGCCGGGTCCTGGTCCGCTGCGACCTCAACGTTCCCTTCACTACCTGCGCGGATGGCACGCGCGAGATCTCCGACGACGGCCGGATCCGGGCGAGCCTGCCGGTGATCACCGACTTGAGCGAGCGCGGAGCCCGGGTCCTGGTGTGCGCGCACCTCGGGCGGCCCCAGGGCGAGGCGAACCCGCTGCTGTCGCTGGCGCCGGTGGCGGCGCGACTGGCGGAGCTCCTCGGCGCGCAGGTCATCTTCAGTCCCGAGGTCACCGGCGAGCGCGCGGCGGCCACCGTGGCAGGTCTCGGTGACGGGCACGTGGCACTGCTGGAGAACGTCCGGTTCGCCGCCGCCGAGACCAGCAAGGACGACGCGGTACGCGGGCAGTTCGCGGCGGAGCTGGCTGAGCTGGCCGACGCCTACGTCGGCGATGCGTTCGGGGCGGTACACCGCAAGCACGCCAGCGTCTACGACCTCGCCAGGCTGCTTCCCAGCGCCGGCGGCCCGCTGGTGCGCGCCGAAGTCGACGTCCTGCGCCGGCTCACCCAGGACCCCGCTCGCCCGTACGCGGTCGTCCTCGGCGGCGCGAAGGTCTCGGACAAGCTCGCCGTCATCGACAATCTGCTGGCCGTCGCCGACCGGATCCTGATCGGCGGCGGCATGGTCTACACCTTCCTCGCCGCCCAGGGCCACGAGGTCGGCGCCAGCCTGCTGGAGACCGAGCAGCTCGACACCGTGCGCGGATACCTCGCCGAGGCCGACAAGCGCGGGGTCGAGTTGGTGCTGCCGCTCGACGTGATCGCGGCGGATCGTTTTGCCGCCGACGCGGACGCGGTGGTGGTCGATGCCGACGCGATTCCCGCCGACCGGATGGGCCTGGACATCGGCCCGGCCAGTGCCGAACTGTTCGCCGCGAAACTTGCCGATGCGGCCACCGTCTTCTGGAACGGCCCGATGGGCGTATTCGAGATGCCCGCCTTCGCCGGTGGCACCGAGGCGGTGGCGCGCGCCCTGGCGGGCGGCGCCGCCTTCTCCGTGGTCGGCGGTGGGGATTCCGCCGCCGCGATCCGCCTGCTCGGCTTCGCCGATGAGGCGTTCGGGCATATCTCGACCGGCGGCGGCGCCAGCCTGGAATACCTCGAGGGCAAGACGCTGCCGGGCCTGGCCGCCCTGGCCGGCTGAGCCGTCATGGGCATTCGTGATGCGCTGGCGACGATCAAGGCCGGGTACCAGGAAACGATGGAAGGACCGATGCAGATGCCCCGCAGCGCCAACGCCCCCAAGGGCCGAATGCCCCTGATGGCGGGCAACTGGAAGATGAACCTGCACCACTTGGAGGCCATCGCCCTGGTCCAGAAGCTCGCCTTCTCTCTCACCGGCAAGGACTACGACAGCTGCGACGTCGCCGTGCTGCCGCCGTTCACCCACCTGCGCTCGGTGCAGACCCTGATCGACGCGGACCGGTTGCGCCTGAAGTTCGGCGCTCAGGATCTCTCCGCGCACGACGGCGGCGCCTACACCGGCGAGGTCTCCGGTGCGATGCTCGCCAAGCTGGCGTGCACCTTTGTCGTCGTCGGGCACTCCGAGCGACGGGCCTACCACCGCGAGGACGACGCCGTCGTGGGCAGCAAGGTCGCAGCGGCCTACCGGCACGGGCTGACCCCGATCCTGTGCGTCGGAGAGGGCCTTGAGGTGCGCCGGGCCGGAGAGCACGTCGCGCACACCCTGGCGCAGCTCGATGGCGCCCTGGCAGGGGTCGCGGCGCAGAAGGCGTCGAGCATCGTGATCGCCTACGAACCGGTGTGGGCGATCGGTACCGGTGAGGTCGCCACCCCCGAGGACGCGCAGGAGGTCTGCGGCGCCATCCGGTCCCGGCTGGGCGAGTTGTACTCCGCGGACCTGGCCGAGGGAGTCCGGGTGCTCTACGGCGGTTCGGTCAAGTCGGACAACGTCGCGCCCATCATGGCCAAGCCCGACGTCGACGGTGCGCTGATCGGCGGGGCGAGCCTGGACGCCGAGGAATTCACCCGGATCGTGCGCTATCCGCGGCCGGCGGATGTGCCGGGTTAGGATGACGGCTGCTCGTCGCGTAGACGTGCTCCGAACTCGGGATTTGTCGCGGGCGTACGCGTAGCGGCGGCGCTCGTCGAGAGAGTGGATGTGTCGTGGAGACTGCGTTCCAGGTCCTGTTGTTGCTCACCAGCGTGCTGATCATCCTGCTGGTGCTGCTGCACAAGGGCAAAGGCGGCGGCCTGTCCGACCTGTTCGGCGGCGGCGTCTCGTCATCGCTGGGTGGGTCCTCGATCGCCGAGCGCAACCTCGACCGGATCACCTACGTGCTGATCGTGGTGTGGTCCGCAGCCTGTATCGGGCTCTTGCTGCTGCTGAAAACCTGAACTATCGCCGGGCTGAGCTCCCGGCGATGCCGCACGAATCGGAACCGTCCCTACCTGTACCTCTGGAGTCTTCACGTGGCTAGTGGCAATGCGATCAGGGGAAGCCGGGTCGGCGCCGGGCCGATGGGCGAGGCCGAACGCGGTGATTCCGCGCCCCGGTTCTGGATCTCGTACTTCTGCGCGAACGGGCACGAGACCCGTCCCAGCTTCGCCGAGGACACCAGCGTCATCGCTCCGGAGATGTGGGACTGCCCCCGGTGCGGGCTGCCCGCCGGCCAGGACAAGGAGGCGCCCCCGGCGCCCCCGCGCACCGAGCCCTACAAGACCCACCTGGCCTACGTGCGTGAACGCCGCAGCGAGGAGGACGGCCAGGCGATCCTCGCCGAGGCGCTCGACAAATTGCGCGCCACCGGCCGCCCGTACTGAATCATGGCGACGCTCCGCGTCGCTTCGCGCTCCCGCGCTTGCCGCTTTGTCTTCGGGTCGAGAAACTCCTCCGGTCGCGGCTGCGCTCGTATCTCGCTCCGCTCGCTCTCTGCGGAGCGTCGCCCCTGCGCCGCCGCGGCGATGCGCGGCTCGCCTGCTGGGGTGATGCCGCGCCCGGGTCTAGGCGCTAGCGGCGCACGAGGGCGGTGATGCCGCGCTCGTCCTGACGGCCGGTCGGGGTGTACCAGTAGGGCGCCGCGGGGCGCCCGGTCAGGTGCGGAATCCGGGCAAGGGGGATGCGGGTCTGCAGGGCCCACGCGAGGGTGAACAGCAGGATCGCTCCGGTCCCCATCAGGAAGATCGCGAGGCCGGCCATGGCGGGTGCGGACTGCATCGTGGTGCCTCCGAGTTGTCGTGTGGAGCAGAAAGGTCGCGGCCGCTGGGCTGGGTGTGGCCCATGCGCAGCGCGTGATCTCAGAGTGCGCCTCGGTGGGCGAATGTGCGACCCCCTGGCGATTACCACGCGGTTACAGCCGCGCCGCGGCGGGCGCACGGTCGCGGGGCAGGGGGGCACGCGGTCTTTGGATACGGTGGGACCTCGCTGACGCTGCGCTCGCCCGGGAGGTCTCATGCGGATCGGAGTGCTCACTGGGGGCGGTGACTGCCCGGGGCTGAACGCGGTGATCCGGGCGGTGGTGCGCAAGGGCGTGCACCAGTACGGGCACTCGTTCATCGGCTTCCGTGACGGGTGGCGCGGGCCGCTGGAGAACGAGACTCGCACCCTCGGGATACCCGAGGTCCGCGGGATCCTCCCCCGCGGTGGCACGATCTTGGGCTCGTCCCGGACCAACCCGATCAAGGTCGAGGGCGGGATCGAGAAGATCCGGCGCAACCTCGCCGATCTCGGCGTGGATGCGCTGATCGCGATCGGTGGTGAGGACACCCTCGGGGTGGCCACCCGCCTGCACGCCGAAGGCGTTGCGGTGGTCGGTGTCCCCAAGACCATCGACAACGACTTGGGTGCCACCGACTACACCTTCGGCTTCGACACCGCCGTGAACATCGCGGTGGAGGCGATCGACCGTCTGCACACCACGGCCGAGTCCCACCACCGGGCGCTGGTCGTGGAGGTGATGGGCCGTCATGCCGGCTGGATCGCCCTGCACGCCGGGATGGCCGGGGGAGCGAACCTGATCCTGATTCCCGAGGTGCCCTTCGACATCGCGCACGTCTGCGAACTGATCGAGAGCCGCTTCCAGAGCCACTATTCTCCGATCGTCGTCGTCTCCGAGGGAGCGGTCCCGCTGGAGGGGACCATGGAGTTGGCGTCGGGGGAGCTCGACGCCTTCGGTCACGTGCGCCTGGGCGGGATGGGGGACCGCGTCGCCCGCGAGATCGAACTACGCACGGGCGCGGAGTCGCGCGCCGTCGTGCTGGGACACGTGCAGCGCGGCGGCACCCCCACCGCCTTCGACCGCTGGCTCGCCACCCGCTTCGGCCTGCACGCGATCGACGCCGTGCAGGACAAGGACTTCGGCACCATGGTGGCGCTGCGCGGCACCGACATCGTCCGCGTCCCGCTGGCCGAGGCCACGGCCTCGCTCAAACTCGTCGACCCGGCCCTCTACCGCGAGGCCGAGGTCTTCTTCGGCTGAGGAACGCCCCATCCATAGCGATCGGGATCGTGAATCCGCGGGCGACGTGCGCTGGTCGGACCCTCACCGAAAATGCGGCATGACCTTTTCGGCGAGCAGGCGCAGGGTGGTGGTGTCGGGGTAGTCGGTGCACCAGGTGTAGAAGCCGGTGCAGCCGAGGTCGACGTAGGCGGCGATCTTCTCCGCGACCTGCTCGGGGGTGCCGACGAGGTTGCCCTGTCGCCAGGATTCGGTGTTCTCGCCCCAGATGCTGCGGGCGCCGCAGTCAGCGAGTTCGGCCTCGGTCTCGCGGATGAGGACCTCCGGCGACCAGGTCTTCTGGATCTCGTCGTAGTCGCGGCCCTCGGCCTTGCAGTGATCCTTGAGGATCTCGGCCTTCGCGGCCCACTCTTGGGCGTTGCCGCCGAAGTTCGACGCGTCCGCCAGGCGAGCGACGTACTTCAGGGTCATCGTCGGGCCGCCGCCGCCGATCAGCACCGCCGGGCGTGGGGACTGCACGGGCTTGGGGTCGCACTGGCCCCGGTCCAGGGAGAAGTAGCGGCCCTGGTAGGTGACCGAGGGCTGGGACCACAGCGCGGTGACGATCTGCACGGTCTCGGCCATCGCCCGGATCCGGTCCGCGTTGGAGGCGAACTCATAGCCGTAGCCGTCGAACTCGTTGCGGTACCACCCCGCTCCGATGCCCCAGATCAGCCGCCCACCGGACATCACGTCGATGTTGGAGGTGATCTTGGCCAGTAGTGCAGGGTTGCGGTACGGCGCGCAGCCGACCATCTGCCCGAGCATGATTCGCGAGGTGCGTTGGGAGATCGCCGCCATCGTCGTCCAGCACTCGAACATGGTCTCGCCGGCCGGTTTGGGCACGTTGTGGAAATGGTCGTAGACCCACAGCGAGTCATAGCCCAACTCCTCGGCGAGGGTGGCGATCTCCAGCGCCGTCGCCCACTTCTGCACCGGATCCGCAATCGAGGCGAGCTCCATCTTCCAGCCCTGCGGGACAAAGACGCCGAACTTCACTGAGGTCATGGCGTGATCATGCCCGCTGCCGCACGAGGCATCCCTAGGGGGACCCGGTTTGACGGGTCGTGGGGGCTCAGCGGTCGGCGGAGCGCTCCAACTGGGCGAGCATGGCGCTGACCTCGCCCGCGGCCAGCCGGTAGCGCTCGGCTGCAGCCTGCGCGTCGACCGGGAAAGTGGTCTTCGTCGGGGCAGGCGTGGGCCGGGACGCGGTGAGGTTCTCCCGCCAGCGGACTGCGGGTGGGGCGGCGCCGGGGGAGGTGCTACCGGCCAGGTCAGAGGCGATCAGACGCTGAGTGCGCAGTTCGTCGGCTTCGGCCCGGACGCCGGCGAGGAAGTCGTCCCAGGAGGTGTCGTCGACCTCGAAGCCTGCGCTCATGGGGTGAAGGCTAAGCGGCGGGGGGGAGAACGGACAATACGGACAATGTCACAAGGTATTCAGGTTTGCCCCGCCCGCAGAACTGGACCTGTGACGCATGAGGTCAGTGGGATTGGGGCGTCGGTATATCCGGGCAGCGATTTGCGCCGGACACGTAGCCTTGTCCGGTGAGTATCGACCTGGACACCTGGCGGGATCTCCCGGCGCTGCAGCAGCCCGATTACCCGGACGCGGCGGCGCTGGAGCGAGCGCTCGCCGAGCTGCGCTCGCTGCCGCCGCTGGTGTTCGCCGGCGAGTGCGATCAGCTCAAGGCGCGGCTGGCGGCGGTAGCCCGTGGCGAGGCGTTTGTGCTGCAGGGCGGTGACTGCGCCGAGTCCTTCGACGTGCGGGGCGCGGACCCGCTGCGCGCGAAGCTGAAGACCCTGCTGCAGATGGCCGTGGTCCTGACCTACGCGGGCCGAGTGCCGGTGGTCAAGATCGGCCGATTTGCCGGGCAGTACGCCAAGCCCCGGTCAGCCCCGACGGAGACTCGTGACGGCCGCACGCTGCCGTCCTACCGCGGGGACGCGGTGAACAGCATCGACTTCACCACCGAGGCCCGAATCCCGGACCCGGACCGGCTGGTGCAGATGTACAACGCCTCCGCGCGCACGTTGAACCTGGTGCGCGCGTTCACCCAGGGCGGGTACGCCGACCTGCGTCAGGTGCACGCCTGGAACCAGGACTTCGTCGCAGACTCACCGGTGGGCAAGCGCTATGAGAACCTCGCGGGCGAGATCGACCGGGCGCTGGAGTTCATGCGCGCGTGCGGTGTCGATACCGACGCCCTGGCGACCGTCGACATCTACTCCAGCCACGAGGCCCTGCTGCTGGAGTACGAGCGGGCGCTGACCCGTATCGATTCGCGTACCGGGCTGCCCTACGACGTCTCGGCGCACTTCGTGTGGATCGGCGAGCGCACCCGCAATCTCGACGGGGCGCATATCGACCTGCTGCGCAAGATCCGCAATCCGCTCGGTTGCAAACTAGGGCCGTCATCCACCCCGGATGACGCCCTCGCCCTGATCGAGGCCCTTGACCCCGACCGCGAGCCCGGTCGGCTCACGTTCATCACCCGGATGGGCAGCGGCAAGGTCCGTGACGTGCTACCTCGCCTGGTGGAGAAGGTCACCGCCTCCGGCGGGGTCGTCGGCTGGGTGTGCGACCCGATGCACGGCAATACCTACGAGGCGGCGAGCGGCTACAAGACCCGCCGTTTTGACGACGTCCTGGACGAGGTACGCGGGTTCTTCGAGGTCCACCGGGCGCTGGGCACTCACCCGGGCGGCATCCACATGGAGCTGACCGGGGACGACGTGACCGAGTGCACGGGCGGTGGTCACACCCTGGACGAGACCGACCTGCACCTGCGCTACGAGACCGCGTGTGACCCGCGCCTGAACCGCACGCAGTCCCTCGATATCGCTTTCGAGGTGGCGCGGATGTACCGCGAGTATCACTGACGCAGCGTCAGGTGCGGGGCTCCGCACCGTCAGGGTGCGGGGCCTGGGGGATCGACTCGGGCGCATGGTCGTGGGGGATGTCATCCCCCACGACCATGCCGATGGCCGGTTTGCGC
>JBQTII010000116.1:0-44136 GCA_052388275.1 Sporichthyaceae bacterium
GAAGGCGCCGGTCCCCGCGGGGACCGGCGCCTTCTGGCCTAGGTGCGGTGGGGCTACTTGCCGCCGGCGATCGCGCCGGAGAGGCTGGAGAGCGTCTCGCGGACGGTCGTCAGCTGGGCGTTGATGCTGTCGCGGCGGTGCGTCAGGGCGGCGAGTTCGCGCTCGGCGTCCTGCTGCAGGCGCTCGGCGCGGGCGGCGGTCTCGGAGACCAGATCGTGCGCGGCGGTCTTGGCGGCGTCGATCAGGGCCTTGGCCGCGCGCTGGGAGTCCTCGGTCATCTTGGTCGCTTCGGCCTTCATCTGCTCGGCCAGCTGGGCGGTCTCGACCAGGCGGCGCTCCGCGGTCTCCTGCCGGGTGACCATGTCGCGCTCGAACTGCTCGCGCTGGACGGTCAGCTTGGTCTCGATCTCGGTGGCGATCTGGGCGCCCTTGACGCGGGCCTTCTCGACCACGTCGCTGGTGCTGTTGACCATCGCGGTTGCCTGAACGTTGGCTTCGCTGCGCATCCGCTCGGCCTCACTGCGGGCTTGGCCGACCAGGTGCTCGCAGGCCTCGCGGGCCTCGGCCTGACGGCGGTCGATCTCCTCCTTGGTGCGGGCGAGCAGCGCCTGGGCGGCCCCACGGGCCCGCTCGCGCTCACGCTCGCCGGCAGCCTCGGAGTCGGCCTGGACCTTGCGCCCGTCCTCGTCGGCCTGGCGCAGCATGCCTTCCAGGTTGCGGGCGAGGGTGACGTAATACGGAGCCTGCTCGCCGTTCGCGACGGCGCCGCGCAAGCGGCCCAGCTCGCGCTCGAGTTCGGCGGCGCGCCGCTCGAAGGCAAAGCGCTCCTCGGTCAGCGTGGCGACCTTGGCGTCGACCGCGGTCCGGTCGTAGCCCTTCATCGCGGTACCGAAGTGCGAAGCAGCCGGGTTCATGGCCATCGGGATCACTGATCCTGTCGTCGGAGCGTCGGGTGACGTGGTCGGTGCGGAAAGTCAACGCTGGTCCGGTGCCGGCAGACGCTGTCTTCTCGTTGCCACGATGATCGCTCAGATTGCGTTCGATTCGGGAGTTCATGCGATTTTCGTGCCCCCCGGAGAGAAAAATCATCCGACCGGCCCCCTGCATTGGTAGCCGTTTGTCGGATGGCGGCGGAATGCGGCTAATAGGCATTACCCGATAAATGTGATTGCAATTCACGATTGTCCGAATTGCACGGTTCAGTGGCCGCGTGGCAGGCTCGGCTGGTCACGGCGGGTGTGACCGGCACCCCTGCCCCCACAGCCGACCGATCCGGCGGCGGCGGCGAAGTCCTGGTGTGCGAGACGACAGTTGCTCCGGCGAGGACCGGTACCCGAGGCCGAGGGTGGATCAGTGAACGAGTGCAGTCCCAGCCTCGACGTGATCCCCGCCGACGGGCCGACCTTGGCCGTCGCGCTGGTCCTCTATGGCGGGCGCGCTGATTCCTACGAACGTTCCCGGGCGCGTCACCTGTCCGCCGTGCGCATGGTGCCATTCGCCCGCGCCATCGCCTCGCGCAGCGGCTGTGATGGCGTCGCGGTGGCGACCCTGCGCTACCGCGTCCGGGGCTGGAACGCGGCCGAGGCCTCCCCGGTCGCGGACGCTCGCTGGGCCCTGGCGGAGATCGCCGACCGCTTCGGTGCGGTTCCGATCGTCCTCGTGGGGCACTCGATGGGCGGGCGCACGGCCCTGCGGGTCGCCGACCATCCCCGGGTCGTCGCCGTGGTAGGCCTGGCCCCATGGATCCCCGACGGGGAACCCCGCGTCCAGCTGGGTGCGCGCCGCCTGCTGGTGGTGCACGGGACGGCGGACCGCTGGACGGACCCCCGTACCTCGCGGGCCTACGTCGAGCGCGCTGCCGCGGAGGGGACCCCGGCGCAGTTTGTCCCGCTGGCCGGGCACGGGCATTTCATGCTGCGCCGCCGGGCCCGCTGGCGCCGGTACGTGACCGACTTCGTCGTCGACGTCCTGGCGCCCTACCTCGGCCCGCGGGCCGCCGGCTCCACCGAGGCCGCCGAATCGGAGCACCACGGTGAGTGAACAGCGCCGGCGGATCGCCGTGATCGGAGCCGGCGTCTCCGGCCTGACGGCGGCCTGGGTGCTCCAGCGCGACGCCGACGTCACCCTGTACGAGGCCGACGGCAGGCTCGGCGGCCACGCCCATACCCACGACGTCGCGCGCCCCGGGGGCAGCGCCGTCGCCGTGGACGGTGCAATGGTCGACACCATTGCGATCGACACTGGCTTCATCGTCCACAACGAGCGGACGTACCCGGTCCTGTTGCGCCTGTTCGCCGCGCTCGGTGTCGCAACCCAGCCCTCGGACATGTCGATGTCGGTGCGGTGCGACGGCTGCGGTCTGGAGTACGCCGGCGCGCGCGGTGCCAAGGGCCTGTTTCCGCAACCGGCCAACCTGCGCAAGTCGGCCTACCTGCGGATGCTCGTCGAGGTTCCCAGGTTCCACCGGGCCGCCCATGCACTACTCGCGCGCCCGGAGGGCGCGGACCGCGAAGAGACGTTGGGAGACTTCGTGGCGCGCGGGCGGTACTCCGCGTACTTCATCAGCCATTTCCTGCAGCCGGTGGTCGCGTGCGTGTGGTCTTGCGCGCCGCAGACCGCGTTGGCCTACCCGGCCCGCTACCTGTTCGCCTTTCTGGACCATCACGGGATGCTGGCCGTCACCGGCTCGCCGAAGTGGCGCACGGTGGTCGGCGGCTCACGCACCTACGTCGAGCAGATCGCCAAGGAACTGACCGCAGTGCACACCAGCACCCCGGTCCGCGCGCTGACCCGAACCGAGGGCGGGGTCCAGATTCGCGACGACGGCGACCAGGTCGCCGCCTTCGACGCGGCGGTCGTGGCCACCCACCCCCACCAGGCGCTCGCGCTGCTAGCGCAGCCGACGAGCTCCGAACGTGCGGTGCTCGGCGCCATCGAGTACTCCACCAACCACACGGTCCTGCACACCGATACCGCGCCGTTGCCGCGCGCGGCCGGTGCGCAGGCCTCCTGGAATTACCGGATGGACGGATGCTCCTCGGACGCAGAGACCGTGCTGGTCAGCTACGACATGAACCGTCTGCAGGCGCTGCCCGGGCCCGAGCGTTACATCGTCAGCCTGAACTCCCCGGCATTGATCGACGAGGCCTCGGTCATTGCGCGGATGGTCTACGAGCACCCGATCTACACTCCGGCTTCGGTGGCCGCCCAGCGCCGACTGCCTGAACTGGACGATGACCGGATCGCTTTCGCCGGGGCCTACCACGGGTGGGGCTTCCACGAGGACGGCGCCCGCTCCGGGCTCGCGGCCGCCCGACGGCTCGGCGGGCGCTGGTGAGCGGGCCGGCGGGGGCGCAGCCGGCACCGCGGGTAGCCACCAACCGCTGGGGCGGGGCCGCGCTCTACGACACCGTCGTGGCGCACGCGCGGCAGATCCCCGTACGCAACGCTTTCCGCTACCGCAGCTACAGCTGGCTCGTCGACCTCGACGACCTGCCACGTGTCCCGCGCCCGCTGCGGGTGCTGGCCCAGTTCCGGGCCCAGGACCATCTCGGCTCGCCCGAGCGCAGTCTGCGCGAGAACCTCGACGCCTTTCTTGCCGCGCGGGGGGTGGACCTGGGCGGTGGACGGGTCCTCATGCTCGCCAACGCCCGGGTGCTGGGATACGTGTTCAACCCGCTGTCGGTGTACTGGTGCCATGACGGCGATGGCGCCCTGGTGTGCGTGGTCGCCGAGGTGCACAACACCTACGGCGAGCGGCACGCCTACCTGGTGCGCACCGACGCCGCGGGGCAGGGGTGTTTCGACAAGGAGTTCTACGTCTCCCCGTTCTATCCCGTCGACGGGCACTACCGGATGTCGCTGCCCCGCCCGGACGAGGTCGTGCGCATCGCCATCGAGTTGCACCGCGGCGAGTCCAAGCCCTTTGTGGCGACCGTGCGGGGCCGCCGCCGCCCCGCTGGGACATGTGCCCTGCTGCGGGCGGCAATTCGGGTGCCGTGGGTGACCTTTACCGTTGCCGTTCAGATCCGAATACAGGGCATTCGGCTGTGGGTGCGACGGGTTCGGGTCGTTCCGCGGCCCGAGCACCCCCGCCAACCGGAGGTTTGACATGTGCCAGCGCAGCGAGGTGCGGTTGTGAGTTCTACCCTGCCCCGTCGCACCAGTTACGACGCTGGTGTCGACGCCGCCCTCTGGCCGGACATCGCCACCCTGCCGCCGGGCGGTATGCGCGCCAAGATCGCCCAGCGCCTCTTCGAGCGGGTGGCCCGCAAGCTCGCGCTGCAGATCCTGACTCCGACCGGGCGCAACCTCGGCCGCGGGGACCGCTGCGCTCCGGTGATGGAACTCGTGCGTCCGGGCGCGTTCTACCGGCGGGTGGGTAACAGCGGTCTGATCGGGTTCGGCGAGGCCTACATGGCCGGGGACTGGGCCACCGACGACCTCGCCGAGGTTCTGACGGTGTTCTGCGGCCGGATGTCGACGCTGGTTCCGCCGATGCTGCAGCGCCTTCGCGACCTGGCTGTGCATCGGCACCCGCACGGCGAGAAAGGCACCGCGGAGAACGCCCAGCGCAACATCGCGCGGCACTACGACCTGTCCAATGAGCTGTTCACCTTGTTCCTGGACGAGACCATGACCTACTCCGCGGCCTTGTTCGGGCCCGGTGACGGCTCGGTGGCCCTGGCCGCTGCGGCGCAGTGGGACGAGCTCGCCGACGCCCAACGGCACAAGGTCGACCGCCTGCTGGACGCCGCCGGGGTCCGGGCGGGCAGCAGGGTGCTGGAGATCGGGACGGGCTGGGGGGAGCTCGCGCTGCGGGCCGCGGGTCGTGGCGCGACGGTTCGCTCGATCACGCTCTCCGAGGAACAGCGCAGCCTTGCTCTGGAGCGGGTCGCCGCGGCCGGGTTGTCAGATCTGGTCACTATCGACTTGTGTGACTACCGCTCAGTTCAGGGCACCTACGACGCGGTGGTCTCGGTGGAGATGATCGAGGCCGTCGGCTTCGAGTTCTGGCCGGCATATTTCGCGACCCTGGACCGCCTTCTCGCGCCGGGTGGACGGGTAGGGCTGCAGGCGATCACGATGCCGCACGAGCGGATGCTGGCCTCGCGGGACACCTACACCTGGATCCATAAGTACATCTTCCCCGGCGGGCTGATTCCCTCGGTGGCCTCGGTCGAGCAGGCAGTCGCCGAGCACACCTCGCTGAGCGTCGTCGGCCGCCACGGATTCGGTTTGCACTACGCCGACACGCTGCGCCTATGGCGGGAGCGGTTCGAGGCGCGGGCGAGTGAGGTCGACGCCCTCGGCGGATTCGACTCCACCTTTCGTGCGATGTGGACGTTCTACCTCGCCTACTCCGAGGCGGGCTTTCGCAGCCGTTACCTCGACGTCTATCAGTTCGTGCTCCAGAAGGGCCCGCAGGTACAGCCTGCCCAGAAGGCAGAGGGAAACTGATGGGACTGCTCGGCGGCAATGCGGCGGCGCAACTTGCGAAGCTCCTCGAGCCGATCTTCGGTGGCGCGCTGCCGATTCGGATCAGGGCGTGGGACGGCAGTGAGGTCGGCCCCCTCGATGCGCCCGCAGTGGTCATCCGCTCGCGCAAGGCGCTGCGCCGCTTGCTGTGGAGCCCGGGGGAGTTGGGGCTGGCGCAGGCCTATATCACCGGTGAGATCGACTGCGAGGGCGATCTCACCGAGGGCCTGACGCTGGTCTGGGCCGCGATCCGCGAGCGGAATCTGACCGAACGCAAGATGACGAAGGGTCAACTTATCTCGGCCGCTGGTACCGCGATCAAGCTCGGGGCGATCGGCCCGAAGCCGGCCACACCGGCTTCGCAGGCCAAGCTCACCGGCGTCCTGCACACCAAGCTGCGCGACCGGGCTGCGATCAGCCACCACTACGACCTCAGCAACGACTTCTACGCCTTGCTGCTGGACAACGAGCACCTGGCCTACTCCTGCGCCTACTACACCTCGACCGCGCCGGATTACACCCTGCAGGACGCCCAACGGGACAAGCTCGACCTGATCTGCCGCAAGCTTGACCTGGGGCCTGGTTCGCGTCTGCTCGACATCGGGTGCGGCTGGGGCTCGCTCTCGCTGCACGCGGCGCTGCACTACGGCGCCCGCGTCATCGGCGTCACCCTCTCGCGTGAGCAGCAGGACTTCGTGCTCGCCAAGGTCGCCGAGCGCGGCCTGACCGGCCAGGTCGAGATCCGCCTGCAGGACTACCGCGAGGTGCCCGAGAGCGGCTTTGACGCCGTCAGCTCGATCGAGATGG
This sequence comes from Sporichthyaceae bacterium, assembly GCA_052388275.1. Lineage (GTDB taxonomy): Bacteria > Actinomycetota > Actinomycetes > Sporichthyales > Sporichthyaceae > JBQTII01. Next base: position 6,286 of record JBQTII010000116.1, read on the forward strand.
GCGAGCATGTGGGCGCGGAGAACTACCCGGCGTTCACCGGTGTCATCCACTCCGCGCTGCGGGTCGGGGGCCGGGCGCTGATTCAGCAGATGTCCCGGCGCGAGCGCCCCGGTGGTGGCGCGTTCATCGAGTGCTACATCGCCCCGGACATGCACATGCGCCCCGTCGGGGAGACCGTAGCGCTGATCGAGGATGCCGGCCTGGAGGTCCGCGACGTGCACGCGCTTCGCGAGCACTACGTCTGGACCGTGCGCGCCTGGCTGGAGACGCTGGAGAAGAACTGGGACGCGGTCGTCGCGCTCGTCGGCGAGGAGGTCGCCCGCGTCTGGCGCTTGTACATGGTCGGTGGCGCGCTGGTCTTCGAAGAAGGACGGATGGGCGTGGACCAGATCCTCGCCGTCAAGCGTGCCCCGAACGGCGTCAGCGGCATGCACCCCGTCCGCGACGACGGCTTCGCAGTGGTTCGCTAGGACCCGTGGACTCCTTCGACGGCGGCGCGTTCGCTGCGGGACTCACCGCCTGCGCCGGTGCACTCGCCGTGCTGTTCGCCGCGACGTTCCTCGTTGCCCGCAGGCTCGGCAAGCACAGCGTCGTCGACATCGCCTGGGGGATGGGCTTCGTCCTCGTCATCGCAGTGACGGCGTACATGGCGGTCGACCACGGTGATCCCTCTCGACAATCGCTGGTCACGATCATGGTGCTCGCCTGGGGTTCGCGCCTGGCCTGGCACATCGGACGCCGCAATGCCGGCCATGGCGAAGACCCGCGCTACGAGGCCCTGCTCGCCAAGGTCGAACCGGCCAAGCGCACCGGCTACGCGCTGCGGATGATCTACGGCGTCCAGGCCGCGCTGGTCCTGTTCATCTCGCTGCCCGTGCAGGTGGCCCAGTACAGCGACGATCCGGTCGGCGTCCTGGGGGTGATCGGTGCGTTGATCTGGGCGGTGGGGCTGTTCTTCGAGTCCGTGGGGGACGCCCAGCTCGCGAAGTTCAAGGCCGACCCGGCCAACAAGGGCAAGATCATGGACCGCGGGTTGTGGCGCTACACCCGGCACCCGAACTACTTCGGGGACGCCTGCGTGTGGACCGGGCTCTACCTGGTCGCCGCCGAAACCGGGGTAGGGGCGCTCACGATCCTCTCGCCCCTGGTGATGATCGCGTTCCTGACCAAGGGCAGCGGCGCCGCGCTGACCGAGCGCCGGATGGCCGGGCGCCCTGGGATGGACGACTACATCGCTCGCACCTCGGGCTTCCTCCCGCGCCCACCGCGGAAAGCTGGTGGCAGCTGAACGCGCGCGGGGCCGTCCTGGCGTTCATCCGCCGCTGGTTCTTGGTCGCGCTGCTGGGCGCCGCCGCGGTGCCCACGGCGTTTCGCCTCGTCGGCGACCGCGGCCTGCCATGGCCGATCATGGCGGTCTCGTTCGTGCCGCCGGCCGCGCTGGTGCTGCTCGCGCTGACCGTCCTCGCGCTCGGTTGCCGGCGTTGGCGGGCGGCAGGGGCCGGGATGGCGCTGGTCGCGCTGAACGTCTACTGGCTGGTTCCGCTCTACGTCGCCGACGAGGTGCCCGAGGGAACCGATCTGGTCGCGATGACGGTGAACCTGCAGTACGGCTGGGGCGACGCGGCAACGGTGGTCGAGGCGGTCCGCGAGCACCGGGTCGACGTCCTCGGCGTGACCGAGTTGACCGCGCCGGCGATCACCGCACTGCAGGCCGCCGGGTTGGCCGCCGAGCTGCCGCACCGAGTGCTGCGCCCGGGCGAACTCGCCCACGGTAGCGGGCTCTACTCCCGGTACCCGGTGACCCCCGGCGAGGACTGGGATGGTGTGCACGCGAGCCCCGGCGCCGTCCTCGCGTTCCCGACGACCGGCGGGATTCGCGAGGTGATTGTCCGGGTTGCCCATCCGTTCCGCACGGGCAAGTTCTCCGCCGAGTCCTACCGCAACGACCACGATGCCCTGCGCGCTCGCCTGGCCGCGCTGCCGCCGGAAGCGCCCGCGATCGTGCTCGGCGACTTCAACGCCACCCGCGACCACGCCGCGTTCCGCAGGCTGCTGGCCGACGGCTGGCGCGACGCCTCGGAGTACGCGGGCGAGGGCTACACCCCCACCTGGAGCCCGCGGTACTGGTTGCCGTACCTGCTGCACCTCGATCACGTCCTGATCAACGGGTACCTGGGGGCGCGGGGCACGGACACCTTCATGGTCGACGGCACCGACCACGCGGGGGTGCTCGCCGACCTGGTCCTGGGAAAACGCTGACCGGACGTTACGGTGAGCCCTGGGCGGTCGAGCGACCGTCCCGGCATTCCGCGTAGGCGACGAGGGGCACAGGGCGTTCCATGCGCTTGTTGATGATCGGGCCGCCAGGGGCCGGCAAGGGCACCCAGGCCGTGCGCATCGCCGAGCAGCTGGGGGTTCGGCACATCTCCTCGGGTGACCTGCTGCGCGCGCACGTCAACGCGCAGACGGCGATCGGCCGTCAGGTCAAGGCCGCTCTGGCCAGTGGCGATCTGGTGCCCGACGGAATCGTGATGGACATGCTGCGCAAGCCCGTCGTCGAGGCGGCGGGGGCCGGCGGGTATGTACTCGACGGCTTCCCGCGCACCCTTCCCCAGGCCGAGACCGCGTATGAGGTCGCCAAGTCGCTCGGCGTTGAGGTGCAGGCGGTCGTGCACCTGGAGGTGCCTCGCGCGGAACTGATAGCGCGCCTGATCGCCCGCGGCGAGCAGAGTGGTCGCAGCGACGACACCCTGGAGGTGATCGAGCACCGCCTGGACGTCTACGACTCCAAGACCCTGCCGATGCTGGAGTACTACGCCGCCCGCGGGAAGCTCGTGGGTGTCAACGGGGCGCGCCCGATCGACGAGGTCAGCTGGTCGATCAGCGTGCAGTTGCAGCAGATCGCCCGCCAGCTCGGGGCCATCAAAGTCCCGGATTGAGGCGCGTCGGGTGAAGGAGTCAGGCGCGGCCCCTCAGGGCGACGGGCCGCTCTTCGAGGCCGCGTTCGACCACGCACCGGTCGGGATGGCGCTGCTCGACCTGGCAGGTCACTGGTTTCGCATCAATCCCGCCTTGTGCCGGATGCTCGGCTACTCCGCCCGCGACCTGCTCGCGTGCTCGCCCGCGGATCTTGTCCTGCCCGAGGACGTGGCGCAGGAGGAAGCCGCCTGCGCCCAGTTGCCCGACGCGCTCGCTCAGGTGAGCGCGGAGTCCCGTTATCGCCACCGGGACGGCAATGTGGTCTGGGTGCGGCGGAACCTGTCCGTGGTGCGGGACGCGGCCGGCGAGCCGTCGTACGTGGTGGCGGCCTACGAGGACATCGGCGCGCGCCGGACCGAGGACGCTCGGCTGGCCTACCTCGCGCTGCACGACGCCCTGACGGGTCTGGCCAATCGGGCGTTGCTGGAGGACCGGATGGCTCAGGCAGTGGCCGCACGAGACCGCGACGGGGGGGTGGTGGCGGTTCTGTTCTGCGACGTCGATGGGCTCAAGGCCGTCAACGACTCCTACGGGCACCGATTCGGGGACCAGGTGCTGGTCCTGGTCGCGGGTCGGCTGGCACAGCGGGTACGCGGCGGGGACACCGTCGCCCGGGTCGGCGGGGATGAGTTCGTGGTCGTCGCGCACCTGCGCGCTGCCGTCGACGCCGAGGCGATGTGCCGCCGGATCGAGGAGGCGGTCGAGGCACCACCGGGGCTGCTCGCCCCAGATGGACGCATGCTGGAGGTTCGCGTCAGCATCGGGTACGCGGTGTCCCACGATGATCAGGTCGATGCGAGCACGCTGCTCTGCTTCGCCGACGAGTCCATGTACGCGGTCAAGCGGCGACGCTTGACCCCCCGTCGGGAGTAGTCCCTCGGTAGACCCCTTGGTGAGCGCTCTGGCTTCTGCCACGCTGGGCCCATGGTGTTCCCGCTTCCGGATCAGCTGAGTGCGGGTCAGTTGCTGGTCGCCTCACCCGAGCTCGAGGATCCCCACTTTGCGCGCACGGTGGTGCTGCTGCTCTCGCACGCACCAGATGGGTCGTTGGGAGTCGTGCTGAACCGGCCCACCGACCGGAGCGTGGGCTCGGTGCTGTCGGGCTGGGCCGGGGTCGGTAATGATCCCGACGTGCTCTACGCCGGTGGACCGGTATCCCGGAACAGTGCCTTGGCACTGGCGGAGTTGGACGGGGTGCCGGCGCGGATGGGCGGCGCACCGATGGGTTGGCGTCCGGTCGCCGGCTCGATGGGCCTGATCGACCTGGACGCCGATCCGCAGACCCTGAGCGGGTCCCTGCGCGGGATGCGGGTGTTCGCCGGGTACGCCGGCTGGTCCGGGGGGCAGCTGATGGGTGAACTCGGCGAGGGTGCGTGGGCGGTCGTGGACTTCCGCCCCGAGGACGCGTTCACGGCGCACCCGAGCAAGCTGTGGTCAGCGGTCCTGCGCCGCCAGGGCGGGGACCTCGCACTGCTCGCGACCCGCCCAGCTGATCCGCGGATGAACTGAGCTCGCCGGGGGGGAGCCGCGCCCCGGGCAGTGCCCGCTGCGCCTGTGCGGCGGTCCAGCGCTGCACGAGGCTGGGCTGCGGGCGGCGCACACCGAGGAGTTCAGTGACGGCAGGAAGCGTGCCGTCGCCGATGATGACCTCGCGCAGCTCGTGCACGCCCGACCTCCATCCGCCCGCTGGGTCCAACCTGGGAGCGCCGGTGCCTCTCGCGTGGTGCGGTACCCCGTCGGGTGAATCGGCCTGTACCGGTTTGCCCCGGCTCGCGGGTGGAACCCTCACCCCCCGGTCAGGGTTGGTCTGGGCGCCTAGACTCGCTCCCATGACCATGCCCCTGGAGCCCGGCGGCGGGCTCAGCACGCTGACCGACGAGCGCACGCAGACCTCCACCGGCGACGGCGACCACGATCGGTTCGCGCACTACGTCGTGCGGAAGAAGCTGACCGGCGCGATGGTGGAGGGCACCCCGCTGCAGGCACTGTGCGGCAAGGTCTGGGTGCCCAGCCGGGATCCGAAGAAGTACCCGGTCTGCCCCGAATGCAAGGAGATCTACGACGGAATCCCGCCCGGCGAAGGCGAGGATCAGGATTCCTGAGCCGTGGTGCGTGGCGCTGGTCCGTAGCCCGCACCCGCATGCCGTCCTGTTCGGGATCGACGAGGGTTCGATCGCCGACCTCGACGGTGTACGGCAGGTACTGACCGCGCTCGATCTGCCGGGGGCATTCACCTACGGCCAGGTCCGCGCCGATCGCCCGGTGCTGGCTTCGGGGGTGGTGCGCCATGTCGGCGAACCGGTGGCGGCCGTGCTCGCCGTTGATGGCTCCAGTGCGCTCCGCGGCGCCGAACGACTGCAGGTGAGCTACCGGCCGTTACCGCCGGCGCCGAACCCCACCACGATGAGCGACCCGATCCATCCCGATGGCTCGGTGGTGGCGGCGGTGCACTTGCGGCGCGGAAAGACGTTCCCCCCCATGGTCCTGCCCTTTGATGCCGGCCGGCCCGGCTCCCCGATGCCGGGGGCTGCGGTGGTGGTCGAGGGCCAATACGCGCTGGATTCCCCGATCGCACCGACGCAGACTTCGGTGTCGGCCTGCCCGTGCGAGGGCGGCGTCGAGATCACCGTCGCGGGAGCGCTGTCAGTGGACCTGCGTGACCAACTCGCGCAGTGCCTGAACCTGGATGGACCCGCTGTCGTGTTGCGCGCCGCAAGCGGCCGCGGCGAGGGCGGCGGGGAGCTCAGTGCGGCGGTCATGTGCGCGTTGTTCGCCTTGCGCACAGGGCAGTCGGTGCGCCTGGTTGAGGACCCCATCGAGGGTGGGCTGAGTCGGCGGTGGGTATGGCTGGCGTATCGCCACCACGCGGATGCGCAGGGCCGCCTGCTCGGGGTACAGGCCGAGATCCGCCTCGACGCGGGCGCCTACGCCGGTGACTGCGCCGCCCTCGTGGCTGCGCTGTGTGCCGCCGGGGTCGGGCCGTACCACGTCGAGAACGTCGATCTTGACGTGGTCGCGGTTCGCACCACCAATCCACCGCTGCCGACACCGGCGGGTGGCGGGAGCGAGGCCGTGGCGTTCGCGGTCGAGGCGCAGCTGGACCGGCTCGCCCGCGGGCTCGGGCGCGATGGGTTGCAGCTACGTGCGGTGAACGCCTTGGACCTGGATCACCCGTTGCCGACGGGGCAATTCCTCGCGACCACACGTCCTTCGCTGATGTTGCTGGACCGCCTCGCCACACCACCACCGGGTGTCGCACCAGATCCGGGCGAGAACGGCCGCCGAGGGATCGGCTTCGCGGCCGCCGTCGTCCCGCGTGCTCCCGCGCGTGGGGCCGGCCGTGACCGTGGCCCGGTGCCGACCCTGCGGGCCGGGAACGCGACCAGTGCGAGCGTCGAGCAGACCCGAGGCGAGATCCGCCGGGTGGAAGGTCTCGACGGGCACGGGCAGGGCCACGCGCACGCGGGGTTCGCCGTCGTCGCTTCCCGGGTCGTGCTGGACGCCGCCGACAGCTCGGTCGTGCACCTTCACCAGGTGCGAATTGCCGTCCAAGCGCCCGGCCCGGTGGCCGAGAGCGCAGCCTCGGCGATCAAGGAGGGCGCTCGCACAGCCATGTCCCTTGCGTTGCCGCAGGCCGGCGGTCCGGACTCGATCGAGGTGGATCTCATCGCCGGCGCGCAGGCGGGTGCCGATCTCGCGAACGCCGCCGAGATCGGCGTGGGAGCGGTCATCGCGGCCGTGCGCGCGGCGATGGATCAGGCAACCGGCGGCGACGCCGAGGTGGTGCCGATCCCGGGTGTGCGCTGGGCCCGCCGCGGCAAGCCCTGATTCAACTTCTGTATGCGCGTCGGGCTCTCGCGGGCCCTGATTAGCCCGGGACACACTCAGTAGTTGGGCCATCATGAAGGAATGATCGACTTTCCGCTGACCGGGCTGGACCACCTGCGCTTCGAGGTCGGGAACGCACGCCAAGCCGCGCACTACTACTCCACGGCCTTCGGGATGCGGGTGATCGCCTACCGCGGGCCGGAGCAGGGCTTTCGCGACGCCGCGGAGTATGTGCTGGCGGCCGGGGACGCCCGCTTCGTCATCGCCGGCTCGCTGCGCCCGAACACCGACCTGGCGGCGCACGTGGCCGAGCACGGCGACGGGGTCCGCGACGTCGCGCTCGCGGTCTGGGACGTTCCCCGCGCCTTTGAGCTGGCGTGCGCCCGCGGCGCGCACCCCTTGGCCGAGCCGGTCGAGAGCAGCGACGACTACGGCCGGGTGCTCACCGCCGCGATCGGGGCCTACGGACAGACCCGCCACACGCTGATCGACCGCTCCGCCTACACCGGCGCGTTCGCTCCGGGCTTCGTGGCGCGCCCCCCGATCCTGCGCCCGCGGATGCCGGTGTTCACCGATATCGACCATGTGGTGGGGAACGTCGAACTCGGGCGCATGGATGAGTGGGTGAACTTCTACCGCCGGGTCATGGGCTTCACCAACATGGCCGAGTTTGTCGGTGCCGACATCGCGACCGAGTACTCGGCGCTGATGAGCAAAGTCGTCGCCGACGGCACCCGCAAGGTCAAGTTCCCGCTCAACGAACCGGCGGTGGGCAAGAAGCGCTCACAGATCGATGAGTACCTGGACTTCTACCGCGGCCCGGGCGTGCAGCACGTCGCCCTGGTCACCGCGGACATCCTGGGCAGCGTCGATGCGATGCGTGCGAGCGGCGTGGAGTTTCTCGCCACTCCGCCCAGCTATTACGACGACCCGCAGTTGCGCGCCCGGATCGGCGAGGTCCGTGTCCCGGTCCGCGAACTCAAGGCCCGGGGGATCCTCGTCGACCGCGACGAGGACGGCTATCTGCTGCAGATCTTCACCCGGCCGGTTCAGGACCGCCCGACTGTCTTCTTCGAACTGATCGAGCGGCACGGAGCCACCGGCTTCGGCAAGGGAAACTTCAAGGCCCTGTTCGAGGCGATCGAGCGGGAGCAGGACGCTCGCGGCAACCTCTGAGTCCACCTGCTGGACCTCACCGGTCAGGAGACGACGGTGAGGTCGCTGCCGTGACGGTGTTTGCGCACGTGGACCTGCGCCGGGACCCGGGCGCGGAGCTCGGCGACGTGGCTGACGATGCCGACGACCCGGCCGCCCTCACGCAGCCCGTCCAGGACATCCATCACCTCATCGAGGCTGTCCGGATCGAGGCTGCCGAATCCCTCGTCCACGAACAGGGAGTCCAGCCGGGTGCCACCGGCCTCCGCGCAGACGACGTCGGCCAGCGCCAGCGCCAGCGCCAGGCTGGCCATGAAGGTCTCCCCGCCGGACAGGGTCGCGGTGTCGCGGTCGGTTCCGGTCCAGGAATCGCGGACCAGCAGACCCAGGCCGGCCTTGCGCCGTCCGTCGCGGCCGTTGTCGGTATGCACCAGGGTGTAGCGCCCACCCGTCATCCGGTTCAGGCGCGCTCCGGCCACCCCGGCGACCTCCTCAAGCCGGGCGGCGAGCACGAACGCAGACAGCGTCATGCGACGGGTGTTCGCGCCCTGGCCGTTGACCAGGTCGGCCAGGGCTCGGACCCGCTCGGCCTCGGCCGCGACAGGCTCGAGCCCCGCCAGGGCGCGCAGGTACTCCGGGACCCGGCGGTCCAGGGCCACGCTGCGCTCGCGGGCCGACGCGGCCAGCGCGATCGCCTGGGCGTGGACCGCGCGGGCAGCAGCGACCGCGGCCTCGGCGGCATCGACATCAGCGGCAGGCATCAGGGCGACATCGAGGTCGGGGTCGGCGAGCAGGGCCGTCAGGCCGTCGACCTCGCGACGGTGCGCTGCCAGCTTCTCGGTGGCGGCTTCGCACCACGAGTCCGTGCGGGCTGCGGCCGCCGCGGCCTGCAGGGCACCGAAGCCCGCGGCTTGAGCTGCCTGCTGGGCGCCGGCCAGCTGCTCCCGCGCACCGGTACCGGCCACTGCGAGCTCGGCCAACTCGGCATCGACCGAGGTGAGGCGCGCCTCGACCGCGGGGAGTTGGGAAGCCAACCTCGCCAGCTCGGTCCGCTCGGCGACAGCCCTGTGCAGCGCCGCGCGGACGGCCTCGGTGACGCGCGGTGCCGGCGGAGCCTCTGCGTCCGAACAAGCGGCTGCGATAGCGACCAAATCCTCGGACACTGCAGTGGGATCGGCGCGCTCGGCGAGGTCGGCGAGAAGTTCACCGCCCTCGCGCAACCGTCGCCCGGCCCCCGCCGCCTCGGCCGCGGCCGAGGCGGCCTGCTCCCCGACGCGCTCGGCGCCCGCGCGGCCCGCCTCGGCGGCGGCGCCCGCGGCATCCTCGTCGTCGGCGGTGATCCGGCCGGGGCGCCCCGCGGCCGGGGCGGGGTGCTCCGCCGACCCGCACACCGGGCACGGCTCACCCTTGTGCAGGGTGTCCGCCAGCTCGGCCACCATCGAGTCCAGGCGTTCCCGGCGGATCCGCAGGAACTCCTCCGCCAGGGTGGCAGCGCCCTCCCGGGCCTCGACATGGCGTTCGCGCCAGGTCTGATCCGAGGCGGCTGCCGCACACCATGCAGCGAGTGCTGCCGACACCTGCTCCACGGCTGCGGTGATCCGCTCGGCCCGCGGCAATGCCTCGGCCGCCACGCGGTAGTCGGCGCGGCGCAAGATCAGCCCTGCGCGCTCAGCACGAAGATCGGTGACCCCGGTCTCGATGTGGCCCAGGCGGGCTGTGAGGTCCGTGACGGCGCCAGAGCGGGCACCGAGATAGGCGCTGACCCTGGCTGCTGCCCGCGCCCACTCCAGCTCAGATCGCAGTGCCGACAGGGAGCCCTCGGCCGCAGTGCAGCAAGCCATCCGTTTCTCGGCCTCTACCCGGCGGCGCTGGCGATGCGCGAGTGCCCGGGTGGCCTCGGCGCTCGCGTCCGCGGCCGCGAGCGCGGCCTGCGCACGACCGACCGCGCGCGCCCCCGTGGCCACCGCGGCGGCATGCTGTTCGGCGAGATCACTCGCCCACGTTGGCGGCGCCGCCTCCAAGGGAGGCTCGACCTCGGCGATCTGTGCGATCAAGCGGGCGAGCACTCCGACCTCGTCCTGACGTTTAGTCAACTCGACGGTGCTGTCGCGGCGCCGGTGCGCCAGCCAGGTCTCGACATCCCGGAAGCGGTCGGTGCCGAAGAGCCGCTCCAGCAGCGCTGCTCGCTCGTCCGAGCCCGCCCGCAGGAACCTGGCGAACTCCCCTTGAGGCAACAGGATCACCTGGAAGAACTGGTCGGCGGACATGCCGAGCCGGTCGGCGATCTCGGCGTCGGCCTCCCCAGCGCGGGTGGAGATTGTGGTCCACCTCCCGCCCTCGAACTGCTCCAGCAGGACCTTGGCGGGCTCGGAGGTCGTGCCGGTTCCGCGCACCTTGGGTCGTTCCTGTTCGGGGGATCGGGTGACGCGCATGCGCCGTCCCCCGAGGGTTGCCTCCAGGGCGATCTCGGTACGCGTCGCGGGCTCGGCGTGGTCCGAACGTAAGCGGCGGGCGGTGCCGCGCTCGCCGGGGACCCGCCCGTAAAGCGCGAAACCCAGCGCGTCGAGCAACGTCGACTTGCCCGCCCCGGTTTCACCGCGTAGCAGGAACAACCCAGAGGCGGCGAGGTCGTCGAAGTCGATCGTGACGGCCCCGGCGAACGCGCCGAACGCCGTCACCTGCAGGCGGTGGGGTCTCATGGCGTCCCCGCCACGGACTTCGTCCTCGCCGGGCCACCATTCGATGACATGGTGAGCTCGCTGCGCTCGCTCATTGGGCAACCTCGCTAGCGCTCGGCCACCCAATGAGCGACAGTGCACTGTCCTTATTGATTCGCTCGCTGCGCTCGCTCATTGGGCAACCTCGCTAGCGCTCGGCCACCCAATGAGCGACAGTGCACTGTCCTTATTGATTCGCTCGCTGCGCTCGCTCATGCCGCGTCCGCACTCGGCGTAGCGTCCTCGGAATCCCGGCGCGCGACCGCGGCGAACGCCTCGTCCAGCAACGCCGACTCCGCCGCGCTCGCCTCGGTTCCGCGGGCGTGGGCCACAAAGTCCCGGGCGATCTCGGCGTCGCTGCGCCCACGAAGGCGGGTGCGATAGCCCCGCTCGTCGACGACGCCGGCTTCCGGCACCCACTCCAGCACCAGCACGTGCGGAAAGCGGGCCCGCAGCTTGTCCATCGCCGCCTCCGGGCGGGCCGGGTCGGTCAAGGTCACCGACAGGAAGTCTGCGCTGATCCCCTCATGGGCTGCGCTGGTCAGCAGCTCCTCGAGCGTGCCGCGTGCGGTGGACAGCCGGCGGGGCACCGGTGCCTCGACGAACTCGACGGCGCCGAGGCCGCCCGCGCCGATCTCGAGGAGCCAGGACCCCTTGACGTGCGCGGCCTCGGAGAAGGAGAAGGCCAACGGCGACCCGCTGTAGCGCAGGTGCGGGGCCAGCGCGGCACGGCCGTGCAAATGGCCCAGCGCGACGTAGTCGAACCCGTCGAAGACCGACGCCGGCACCGACCCCACGCCGCCCACGCTGATATCGCGCTCGGAATCACTCGCGAGCCCGCCCGCGACCCAGCCGTGCGCCATCGCGATCGACCGCACGCGACGCCCGGCCAGATCCGTCCGCGCGAGGTCCGCTGCGCGGCGCAGCACCGCCTCGTGCGAGCGCGTCTCGATCGGTGCCCCGGGTAGCTCCCCGGCCACCGCCGCCGGCTCCAGGTACGGAATCGCGTACACCGCGACCGGCCCGTGTGAGTCTTCCAGCAGGACCGGGTCCGCCACGGCGCTCACCCGGGTACGCAGGTGCACTCCCGACGCGGCCACCAGGCGGTCGTTGATGCCCAGACGCCGGGCCGAATCGTGGTTCCCGCTGATCAGCACCACGCGGGCACCCGCGTCCCGCAGGCGGAACAGGGCCTCGTTGCACAGCTCCACGGACTCCACCGGTGGCAACGCCCGGTCGTAGACGTCCCCGGCGATCAGCACCGCGTCGATGCTTTCGCTGCGCACCGTGTCGACCAGGTGGTCGATGAACGCCGCCTGGGCATCGTGGCGGTCGGCCCGGTGCAGGGAGCGCCCCAGGTGCCAGTCGGAGGTGTGCAGCAGTCGCATACCGAGAACGCTAGAACCGGGCACCGACAGTTTCCGTTTCCGTGCGGCGCGCCGTCGCGTGTCGGGGGCGAAGCGCGTGCCTGCCGCCGCGGTATTCGCCGGACCCACTCGTCGTCGCGACGAGCAGCAGGTCCCGGACGTCGCTCGTGCGGATCGCTCAGGTGAATACGTCGGACGCGGTGATGGCAAGCACGCCGTCGGGCAGGTCCGTCACGCGCTCTCGGGCGCAGACCGCGACCTGCAGGTCCGCCGCCGCATCCGGGAGTGCCGCAGCCTTACGTAACAGCGCCGCGACGATCCCCGGGGCCGAGACCTGCCGTGCCCACTTCGCCTCGGCGACCAGGACGGGCGCGCGGGAGCGCCCGGCCAGGGCCACGACGTCAATCTCGTTGTGACCGTCGGTGGTCCAGAATGGCCCGACAGCGACGATGCGCTCGCCGAATTCGCCAGCGGCCGCCGCCCGCCGGATGTGCGAGCGGACCGCGGCTTCCCAGCGGCCGCCCTGGTGGTCGTCCAAGGCGTCGGTGATGACCGGCATGATCCCTGGCCCGAGCCCGTTTTCGAGCTGCGTGCGGTGGCGCCCGAGCACATCGAGGTAGAAGGCGAGAAAGTTGTCGGCGATCCGGTAGGTGCGCCGCCGGGTGCGACCGGTCTCGGTGACCGGTTGCTGCCGCTCGATCAGGCGCAGCTCGGCCAGACGTTCCAGCAGCCGGGTCGGGTCCGCGCGGATCGCCTGCTGGACTTCGTTGTGCCGAGTAGCACCCGCGGCGATTGCGTGCAGGGCGGCCCGGGCCAGGCCCCCGGTCTCGGCCTCCGTGGAGAGCACGAGTTCGCCCTCGGTGAGTAGGCGGGCGCCGGGGGCTCCGGCGAGCTCGGCCAGGTTCTCCGCGACCGTCGCGTTCTGCTCCCACCAGCCCAGGTACAGCGGGGTTCCGCCGACGATGCCGTAGACGACGGCTCGCTGCGCCGGGCTGAGATCCCGCAGCATCAATGCAGCTTCCCACGGCTGGAACGGATGGACCTGCAAGGTGAGGTCAGCCCGCCCGTGCAGCGGGTTGCGGGCCTCGGTGAGCTGCTCCATGTAGCGGACCGCAGACCCGCAGAGCAGGATCCGCAGCTTCGTCGCGCCGGCTGCGCGGTCCAGGAACGCCCGCAGGACGTTGGGAAGTTCGGGGGTGCTCGCTGCCAGTTCGGGGAACTCGTCAAGGACGAGAAGCAAGGGCGAGCGCACTGCTAGACCGGCGAGGTGATCCAGTGCGTCGTCCCAGTCCCGGAAGTGTGCCGGTGCCTTGTGCCCGGCCCGGCTCCCCGGCGCATCGGGGATCTGCGCGGCCAGCATCGCTAGTTCCGCGCCCTCCGCCCGACCGGCCCCGGTATGGACGATCGCCCTGCGTCCGTCGGCGAAGCGGCGCACCAATGCTGTCTTGCCTACGCGCCGGCGGCCCCACACGACGGCAAGCGGTTGCGCCCTGCTGCGCCACCACCGCTCGAGGGCGTCGAGTTCCACCGTCCGGTTGACGAACATGTGCGAAGTGTAACCGACGTCTTGCGTCGCCGACGTCAGACGTCGGTAACGCGCAAGTCTCAGGTAGGCGCACCCCGCGTTTGGGGTTCCTCAGATCCCGACGACCTGGATCTGAGGGTGTTCGACGGTCAAAGCTTCGAGGTCGCCCGGGTCGCTGGTCAGGATGTGAACAGGTTGCGCGAGACGGATGGCTGACGTGGCGACCAGAGCATTGGCGCCCTCGCTGCGGTTCGTGCGTCCGAGCAGGGCGCCGGCCTCGGCGGCGAACGAGCGGTCGACAACGTCAACCTGGGCGTTCTTGGCAATCCGGTGGATCTGGGCGTCACGAGCCGTGCCGCGGAGGGTCTCGGTGAGGGTGACCGCGTTGATGACGAGGGGACGGCATTGCTCACGGGCCCGGGCGACCCAGGCGACCGCATAGGGATCGCCGGCGGCGGCCCGGCTCAGTCCTTGGCTGTCGAGGACGAGCGCCGACTCCGACGGGCTGGGGGTGTCACGGCGCCGCGCGGATCGGGCCATGCCTTTCGCACCTCCTCCATGATGTGCTCGGGGATCGGGCCGTGTTCGGCCTCGTTGATTGCCAGGAACTCATCGAGGTCGGCCATGTGCTCGGTCAGTCGCAGGCTGTCTGCGAGGTAGGCGGAAAAGCCACTAGCGCCCACGCGAGCGCGCGCGCTCTCGACCCGTGATGACGCGGCCGTAGCCTGCCTGCCTCGGCCCAGCGCGAAGCGCGGTGAACGCGTAACGCACCCTCAGATCAGCGGTGCTCACCACCTCCGCGACGGCGCCGACGCGCCGGGTGCCGCCCCGGGATTGCTGCTCGTCAGGGCGGCGGGCGGAGACAGTCCCGCGGAGCCAGACTGTCCGGGACGGCTCAGGGGCGTCATCTCTCGTCCGTCGGCGATTCGCGTCGCGACGGCACGGGCTGATACTTCCCGCGCCCACCCGGGCCGGGGTGCGACGATGGCACCATGCCCGTGGCACCTGCCGAGGTCGAGCCCTCAATCGCCGAGCCGGTGCTCGACCTGGACATCCCCTGGGTGACGATCGTCTGGAACGACCCGGTCAACTTGATGTCGTATGTGACCTTCGTCTTCCAGACCTACTTCGGGTACAGCAAGAAGAAGGCCACGAAGTTGATGATGGATGTCCACCACGCCGGGCGCGCGGTGGTCTCCAGCGGCACCCGCGAGGAGATGGAGCGCGACGTCGGCGCGATGCACGGCTACGGCCTGTGGGCCACCCTGAAGAAGGACGACTAGAAGCACATGCGGGTCAAACGGGGCCGAGGCGGTTTCGTCGCGCTGGAACTCGAACCCCACGAGGCGGCGATCCTCCGAAATGCGTTCGGTGAACTGCTGGTGCTGCTCGGCACCCGCGAAAGCGACGCCGACACCGAGGTCGCCGAGATCGCTCCCGGTGTCCGCGACCCGTTCGCCGACACGGTGGACCGCTCGCTCCCTGCCGATCCGGCGCTGGCGCGCCTGCTGCCCGACGCCTATCCCGACGACCCTGAGGCCACCTCCGAGTTCCGGCGTTTCACCGAGGCCGACCTGGTCGCCGACAAGCGGGCCAACGTCGAGATGCTGCTGTCCACCCTCGTCCCCGGCCTGGTCAACCTCGACCCGGCGCAGGCGCACGCGTGGCTTTTCGCGCTCAACGACCTGCGACTGATGCTCGGCACCCGCCTGGAGATCGACGAGGAGTATTCCCAGCGCGTCGCCGACATGAGCCCCGAGCACCCCTTGCTCCCGGCCTTCGCGCTCTACGAGTGGCTGACCGCCCTGCAGGACGCCCTGGTCCGCGCGCAACGTTAACATTGCCGCCGTGCTGAGAATCGACGCCGCGACGCGGGACGCGATCATCGCGCACGCCCGTGCGGACCACCCGGACGAGGCCTGCGGGGTGGTCGCGGGGCCCGCCGGAACCGATCGACCGGAGCGCTTCATCCCGATGCCGAACGCGGCCCGCTCGACCACCTTCTACGAGTTCGACTCCCTCGACCTGCTGCGGCTCTACCGGGAGATGGACGAGCGCGATGAGGAACCGGTGATCGTGTACCACTCCCACACCGCGACCGAGGCCTACCCCTCACGCACCGACATCGCTTACGCTTCGGAGCCGAACGCGCACTATGTGCTGGTGTCGACCAGGGAGCCGGAAACTGTGGAGTTCCGGTCCTTCCGGATCGTCGACGGGGTGGTCACCGAGGAGCCGGTGACGGTCGTGGCCTAGCTGATCGGAATGGGCCCAGGCCGCTGATGGTTGCCGGATGTGAGCCCGCGCCCCTGCATCGGGCAGACTGACCTTCGACGTCCGGCCCGAGTCGGCCTGCGCTGAACACGAAACTGGAGCACACCTGATGGCCATCGAGGTCCGCATCCCGACGATTCTTCGGCAGTACACCGACGGCGCGAAGGCCGTTGAGGGTGCCGGGAAGAGCCTCGACGAGCTCTTCGACGACCTGGAGTCCCGCCATGCGGGCCTGCGGACCCGCCTGGTGGACGAGAACGGCCTGCGCCGCTTTGTCAACGTTTACCTCAACGACGAGGACGTCCGCTTCCTCGGTGGGCTCACCACTGAGCTGTCCGACGGCGACAGCGTGACCATCCTTCCGGCCGTTGCCGGCGGCTCCATCTGAGCTGCGGTTTCGGCCGCCTGGCCGCCCGCGTGGGATTCTGAGACCGTGCGCTTCGACTCGCTGCTGGACTCCGTGGGCCGCACCCCACTGGTAGGGCTGCCGCGCCTGTCGCCGTCCCCGGACGTGCGGCTGTGGGCCAAGCTCGAGGACCACAACCCCACCGGCTCGATCAAGGATCGCGCCGCGCTGCGGATGATCATTGACGGTGAGAAGGACGGCCGGCTCAAGCCCGGCTGCACCATCCTGGAGCCCACCTCGGGCAACACCGGAATCTCCCTGGCCATGGCCGCGAAGATGCGCGGCTACCGCATGGTCTGCGTGATGCCGGAGAACACCTCCGAGGAACGACGCCAGATCCTCGGGATGTGGGGCGCGGAGATCGTGTCCTCCCCAGCGGCCGGCGGGTCCAACGAGGCCGTGCGGGTTGCCAAACGACTGGCCGAGGAACACCCGGACTGGGTGATGCTCTATCAGTACGGCAACCCGGCGAACCCCCAGGCACATTTCGAGGGAACCGGGCCGGAGCTGCTGGAGGACCTGCCCTCGATCACGCATTTCGTGGCAGGGCTCGGCACCACCGGCACGCTGATGGGTGTCGGGCGCTTCTTTCGCGAGCACAAACCCGAGGTGTCGATCGTGGCCGCCGAACCCCGCTACGGCGAGTTGGTCTACGGACTGCGCAACATGGACGAGGGTTTCGTCCCCGAGCTGTATGACCCCGCCCTCATCGACGCCCGGTTCTCCGTCGGCCCGCGCGACGCGGTGCGTCGCACGCGGCAGCTGATCGAGGAGGAGGGCATCTTCGCCGGGATCTCCACCGGCGCGATTCTGCACGCCGCGCTCGCCCAGGCCGCCAAGTCCGTCGCCGCTGCCCAGCGAGCCGACATCGCATTCGTCGTCTGTGATGGCGGCTGGAAGTACCTCTCGACCGGCGCCTATTCCGGCACCATCGCCGAGGCAGAAGAGCGCCTCGAGGGTCAATTGTGGGCATAGCCCGCCCGGGTTAACCCTCATTCAGCTGCGCGAATGTGATTCAGCCGACCGAGGGTTTCCCTACAGTTCCCCTGGCGTCTCCCGTAGCGTTTCTCGTATGTCCGAGGCCGCGATCGGCATCTTCGACAGTGGTGTCGGAGGTCTGACGGTGGCTCGTGCCGTCCTGGATCAGCTGCCGGCCGAGCCGATCGTCTACGTCGGCGACACCGCGAACGGCCCCTACGGGCCCCGCCCGATAGCCTCGGTCCGGGCGCTCTCGCTGGCGGTCATGGACCACCTGGTCGGCGAAGGCGTCAAGATGCTGGTCATTGCCTGCAACACCGCCTCGGCGGCCGTGCTGCGCGATGCCCGCGAGCGTTACCCGGTCCCGGTGGTCGAGGTGATCAGCCCCGCCGTCCGCGGCGCCATTACGGCCACCCGCAACAGCCGGGTCGGGGTGATCTGCACCCAGGCCACGATGACGTCCAAGGCTTACCCCGATGCCTTCACCGCCGCCCCGCACGTGCAGTTGACGGTGGCTGCGGCGCCGCGCTTCGTCGAGTTCGCCGAACGTGGCCGCACGACCGGAGACGAGGTCCTGACGGTTGCCAGGGACTACCTGGCGCCGCTGATCGACGCCGACGTCGACACCGTCGTGCTCGGCTGCACCCACTACCCGTTGCTCGCCGGCGCGATCGCCCATGTCCTCGGTCCGGAGGTCACGTTGATCAACAGCGCCCAGGAGACCGCCCAGGATGTCTACCGGTTGCTCACCGAGCACGGCTCGACCCGATCGTCCCAGCTCCCCGCGCCGCGGCACCGCTTCCTTGCCACCGGGGATCGCCAACCGTTCGCGGCGGTCGGGCGCAGATTCCTGGGCCCGGACATCGGTGTGGTGGAAGCGCTCGGTCAGGTAGGCGTGATGGGAGCGATCGCATGACTCTGCGACACCCGGCGGGCGCCTGGCGGCGTGGTGATCCTCGCCGATACAGGTGCGGTATCGGCTCGTCCTTCGCCTTGCCATCCAGCGCGCCGGATCGCCGCAGCGGGGGGCCGTCGTGCGCTTGACCATTGTCGGCTGCTCGGGGTCGTTCCCCGGACCGGACTCCCCCGCGTCGTCATATCTGGTCGAGGCCGGCGGGTATCGCCTGCTGCTCGACATGGGCTCGGGCGCGCTGGGCTCGCTGGCCAAGCTCGTCGATCCTTACAGCGTCGACGCGGTCCTGCTCTCGCACCTGCATGCCGACCATTGCCTGGACCTGTGCGGGTACTACGTCGCCCGCAAGTACCGGCCCGGGGGTCCGGCGCCGCAGTTGGACGTCTACGGTCCCGCGGGTTCGGGGGAGCGGATGGCCCGTGCCTACGACCTGCCCCCGGAATCCGGGATGAAGGAGGAGTTCAGGTTCCTGGAGTTTCCCGACGGGGCCTTCGAGCTGGGCCCGTTCCGCATCAGCACCGAACTCGTGGTTCACCCCGTGGAGTCCTACGCGATGCGCATCGAGCACGAGGGCAGGGTGCTCACCTATTCCGGGGACACCGGGGTCAGCGACGCGCTGGTCCGAGCGGCCAAGGGCAGCGACCTGTTCCTGTGTGAGGCCTCGTTCATCGAGGGTCGCGACAACGCCCCCACGATCCACCTCACCGGCAGGCAAGCCGCCGAGCACGCGACGCGCGCCGGCGTGGGGCGTCTGATCCTCACCCACGTACCGCCCTGGAACGACCCGGACCAGACCCTGACCGAGGCGTCGTGTTTCGACGGCTCGGCGGAGCTGGCCCGCCCGCACGCAACCTACGAGGTCTGAGGTCCCGCCCCGATCCCCGATCGCCGCCCGCCCGGAATGCCTGGTTCGACCAAAGTGTTGCCGTCGCGTTGTCCGGTGACGACAGTGACCCAGGTCTCGTTCGTTCCTACGGTGGGCCCGACGCCGCCAGCCGTGGGCGGTGCCCAACCTCGGAGTCGATCGTGCTCATGTCCTCATCCCGGCGGTCCGTTCGCCTGATAGTCCTCGCTTCTGCCACCGCCTTGCTCAGCGCGTGCGGCGCCGCCCAAGAGGTCCAGGATTCGGTCCGCGCCCACAACGCGGCCAAGGCCGCGGCGCCTGTGGCCGCCGCCGGCGGGTCCGCGCCGGGTCCGGGGGCGCCGGTGGCGGCTGCAGTACCCGAAGGGGTGGGCCTCAGCAGCCCCGATGCCGGAACCGCACCAGAGGCGGTAGTGGCGGCAGGCGCGCCCAAGGCCAAGGAGCCGGGCGAGGACGCCGCGGCCACCTCTGCTGCAGGTACCGACAAGACGGTCGTCGCAGCGCCGGCCAAGCTCGGTTGCGCCGCTGCGACGCCGGCAGGGGGGAACGGGGGCGCCACCGACATCGGAGTCACCGACACCACGATCAAGGTCGGCGGGACCTTCTTCAACGGCGGCTTCCTGGACAAGTACGGCCAGGCGGCCGAGAGCAGTGCGCGAGCCTACTTCAGCTTCATCAACGACTCGGGCGGGATCTGCGGACGCAAGATCGACTACATCACCTGCGACACCACTGGCAGCGCCGATGGGACCAGTGGGTGCCTGAGCAAGCTCGCCGACCAGTCAAAGGTCTTCCTGATGGGTCCCTCGCTCGACTTCAACCTTGACATCGTCACCAGGAAGCTGGCCGATGAGAAGCTGCCGTGGGTCGGCTCGTCGGGCCTGTACGACGCAGAGTTCGAAAGCCCATGGTTCTTCCCCACCCAGATCCGTGGTGGCTCGGTGGGTGCCCTCATCACGACGCACGCGATCAACGTGCTGGGCAAGAAGAAGGTCGGTATCTCGCAGCTGCGCAACGGGGCCGGGCCCTCGTGCACGACGGCTGTCAATCAGACCACCGAACGCCTCGGCGGCGAGGTGGTCGCGTTGGCCGAGAACAGCGACATCGAGACCTCGTTGGACAGTCAGGTTGCGGCGCTGAAGAACGCGGGCGCCGACGTCGTGTTGTTCTGCAACGATCCGGTCAACACGGTGAAATTCATCCAGGCCGCTCAGCGGGTGGGTTGGCAGCCGACGTTCTTCGGGGGATTCGTCGCTGCGGCCGATGTTCCCGCTGCTGCCGGAACGTACGGCAAGGGCATGTACGGGCTGACCATGTACGACTACTACGAAGGCAATACGCCCGGGCTGAAGAAGTACCGTCAGATCACCGAGTTCTACTTCCCGCAGACCTTCCACCACTTCTACGAGCAGGTCACCTACGTCGGCGCCGCCGCCATCGTCGACGCCATCCGCGCGACCGGCCCCAACCTGACCCGTGAGGGCTTCCTGAAGTCCTTGAAGTCCATGACCAACTACGACGTCGGCCTGGGGCTCAAGCTCAACTTCGCGGACCTGGCGGGTTCACCGCCAACGGGAATCATCATCAAGGCGGACCAGAACCAGCAGTGGCAGATCGAGTCCAAGCGGTTCGCGCCGGCGGGCGGTTCCTCGCGGGGCGTGCAGGGAGCTTCCTTCGCCGGAGTTCCGGTCATCCGCGAACGCGAGGAACGGGCGCCGGCGTACGCCTCCTGGCGCTGGGCGCCTTGATGACACACTCTCGTTCTCATCTTACCGACGCACGTGTTACCTGAGGTGGGCTCAGCGGCCGCGCGGCGACCAACCGTGCGGTTTGCCAACATCGACAATGTGGGCACGGTGACCGATGTGACCGACACTCCTCGGGGGCGCGCCGAACTTGCCCCAGGGGTAGCGCGACGGGCGCAGATCGGCGAGAGTGCGAGCACTGGCATGACTCCCTACGGAAGGGCGCGTGCGATGGGTGCGGACCTGCGCCGCCTCAATTCCGTCGCCGGGGAGCACGACCATGTCCGCGAGGTGGTCGTCGCTGTCGGAGGTGCGCTCAACGTCGACCTCGGGGAGATCACCGCGTCGATGGGCGAGGCCCTCTTCGGTGGCATCGGGGAGCTCGGCGACCAGCGGTTGCTGAGCCTGCTCGCGGCGAGCATCCAGGGCAATATGGAGAACATCTCCCACATGCTCGTGCACGACGTCCCCGCCACCAATCTGGAGCCGCCGTCCGCGGCCTTCGAGTACGCCAGGCGCCTCGCGCAGCACGACGTTCCCGTTCACGCGCTGGTGCGGGCCTACCGGCTGGGGCAAGACCATCTGGTGGACTGGGCGCACGCGCGCCTACGCCTGATCGATGAGGATGCAGAGATCCGCCTCGCGGCATCGCAACGCATTGTCTCGGCGACCTTTGCCTACGTCGACTGGATCTCCGAGCGAGTTGTCACCGAATACGAGGCCGAGCGTGAGCGGTGGCTGATGCACCGCAACACCAAACGCGCGATCGGGGTGCGGGAGCTCATCGACGGGGTGGAGATCGACGTCGAATCCGCTGAGAGCGCGATCGGGTATCGGTTGCGCCAGCAGCACCTCGGCGTGGTGGTCTGGATGCCTGAAGGTGTGCCGGAGGCCGGGGAGCCGATCGAGCTCGAGCGCGTGGTCTCGGCGATCGGGAACAAACTCGTCGGCAAAGGCCAGCTGCTCTTCACCACCTGCGATCGGCGCACCGGCTGGGCCTGGCTGCCGCTGGGCCAGGACGCCACCCGCATCGACAGCAGCGAGGTAGCCCGCATCGTGCGCAGCACCAACCCACATCTGCTGGTTGCCCTCGGCGGAGCCGCTTACGGCAGGGACGGATTTCGGGCCACGCACCTACAGGCCCGCCAGGCTCAGCGCCTCGCGGTCGTGGCGGGGCCCGACGCATCGGCGGCCACGGATTATCTGCATCCCGGCGTGCGGGCGGCTGCCCTACTGTGCGCCGACCTGGAACACACCCGGATGCTGGTGCGCACGACGCTCGGTCCGCTCGCGCGCGATGAGGACGGTGCACACAAGCTTCGCGAGACCCTGCGGGCGTTCCTGTCCACCGGCTCCAGCTACACCGCGACCGCCGAATTGCTCAGCCTGCACAAGAACTCCGTCAAGTACCGGGTGGCCAAGGCGCAGGAGCTGCGTGGCGGCGCCGTCGACCCCGAACGCTTCGACGTCGAGCTCGCTCTGGTGGCGTGCCACCTGCTCGGCCGCGCCGTCCTCGATCACACCTGACAACTGCTCAGAATCGCCCGTCCCCGGCACGACAAGCACGACAGGAGCCCCCCATGGGATTCAAGACGCCGAACTTCCCGCCCGTCGACGTCGAGACCTTCCTCGACAAGCCATTGATGGAGCGCACCAAAACCCTGGCACTGCACTGGTGTGAGTACGGCTTCGGGACGCCGAAGATGGTGCACACCATCTACATCACCAAGGTGGTGCTGATCCACATCGCGCTCGGGGTCAGCCTTGCCGTACTGACCTCCGACCTGGGCTCGCCCTTCGAGGTCGGCAACTGGTGGGACCAGCCGATCGTCTATCAGAAGCTCGTCATGTGGACGATGCTGCTCGAGGCGCTCGGGGTGGCCGGCTCCTGGGGACCGCTGGCGGGCAAGTTCAAGCCGATGACCGGTGGGATCCTGTTCTGGGCCCGGCCGGGGACGCTGCGGGTAGCGCCGTACAAGCGCGTTCCCGGTACCGCGGGTGATCACCGCACCATCGTGGACGTCACGCTCTACGTGGGATTCCTGGCCACGCTGCTCACCGCCATCGTGGTCCCCGGCAACGACAGCGCGACGCTGAGCGCGGTGCTGCCGGGTAACGACTCCGGCCTCGTGGAGCCGGCCCTGATGATCGCGCCGATGGTGCTGCTCGTCCTGCTGGGCCTGCGCGATTCGGTCGCGTTCCTGGCGGCGCGGGCTGAGCAGTACCTGCCGTGGATCTTCTTCTTCACGCTCCTGGACTTCACCGACATGATCATCGCGCTGAAGGTCTCGATCTGCGCGATCTGGATCTTCGCCGGGATCTCCAAGTTCGGGCACCACTTCAGCAATGTGGTGGCGCCGATGATGTCGAACTCGCCGTGGCTGGCGTCCAAGCGGATCAAGCGGTCGATGTACAAGGACTTCCCGAACGACATCCGCCCCGGCAAGCTTGCCCAGTTCCTCGCGCACGGCGGCGGCAGTTTCGTGGAGATCGCCTTCCCGATCGTGCTGTTGTTCTCCACCAACCGTGACCTGACGATTGCCGCCGTGGTGGCCATGGTGATCTTCCACGTGTTCATCATCTCCGCGTTCCCGCTGGCGGTGCCGCTGGAGTGGAACGTGATGTTCGCCTTCGCCACGGTCTTCCTGTTCGCCGGCTTCCCGGCCCAGGACGGCTACGCCGTCGGCGACATGTCCGGCGGTCTTCTGCTGGCGATCGTCGCGATAAGCGTGTTCTTCCCGATCCTGGGCAACCTGCGCCCGGACCTGGTCTCCTTCCTGCCGTCGATGCGCCAGTACGCCGGTAACTGGGCCTCGGCGCAGTGGGCCTTCTCCTCGCTCGAGGCCGAGGCCAAGCTGAATAGGCTCAGCCCGCGGCCCACCGTCAACCAGATCGACCAGTTGACGACCGGCATGGGCTACCCACAGGTCGTCGCCGAGATCACCATGCAGCAGACGATCGGCTGGCGCACCATGCACAGCCAGGCTCGCGGGCTCTACTCGCTCCTCATGCACCACGTCCCGGACCTGGACTCCGCAACGGTCCGCGAGGCCGAGTTCGCGGCCAACTCCATCATCGGATTCAACTTCGGCGACGGGCACTGGCACGACGAGCGTCTGCTGTTCGCGATCCAGAAGCGCTGCGGATTCGAGCCGGGCGAGTTCATCGTGGCCTGGGTGGAGTCGCAGCCGATCCACAAGAAGACGCAGACCTACAAGGTCATCGACCCCGCGGTGGGCATCCTGGAGCGCGGTACCTGGAACGTGGCCGAAGCCGTCAACGAACAGCCGTGGCTGCCCAACGGCCCGATCAATTTGGAGGTCACCTGGACCCGCGAGGGCTACACCCGCCGCGGGAACTACGTGGTCCCGGAGTCCCTGCGTCCGGGCGGTAAGCGGGCAGCCGAGCAACGGGCGGGGCAGCCTGCTTGAGCACGCCCCAGTGAGCACGGCCGTTGTGGTGGGGGCGGGCCCGAACGGGCTCGCCGCCGCCGCCGTCCTGGCCCGGGCCGGGCTCGCGGTCACCGTGCTGGAGGCCACGGCCGAGATCGGCGGTGGCACCCGCACCAGCGAGGCGATCGTCGCGGGCCTACTGCACGACCAGTGCTCGGCCGTGCACCCGATCGCCGTGGGCTCCGGGGTCCTGCGTGAGTTGGCGGTGGACAAACACGGGCTGAGCTGGCGGTGGCCCGAGATCGACTGTGCGCACCCCCTCGACGGCGGCGGCGCCGCATTGCTGCACCGGTCGGTCGCCGACACCGCGAGGGGCCTGGGCCGCGATGCCCGACGCTGGCGCACCCTGTTCGAGCGGACCTCCGCGGGGTACGACGCGCTGTCCGAAGACATCCTGCGGCCGCTGGTACGGCTGCCCTCGCACCCGGTGCGCCTTGCCCGGTTCGGGGTCCCGGCCGCGGTGCCCGCGGCGATGCTCGCCCGGGGTTTCGCCACCGAGCAGGCCCGGGCGCTGTGGGGCGGGGTGGCCGCGCACGCCATTCGACCACTGCACCGGCCCTTCACCTCCGCCATCGGGCTGGGGATTCTGACGGCGGGTCACCGGCACGGGTGGGCGGTGGCCGCGGGCGGGTCCCGTGCGATCACCGATGCGCTCGCCGCGATCGTCACCGAGTGCGGCGGCACCATCGAGTGCAATCGCCACATCCGCTCGGCCGCGGAGCTTCCGAGCGCCGACGTCGTGCTGTTCGACCTCGCGCCGGTGGCGGTGGCTGACATCCTGGGTGCGCGGTTGCCGGCCCGCGTCGCCCGCAGTTACCGGCGTTTCACGCACGGGCCGGGGGCCTTCAAGGTCGACTACGCAGTGCACGGCGGTGCGCCTTGGGCCAACGAGGCCGTCCGTCGCGCCGGCACGGTACACCTCGGCGGCACGTTCGCGGAGATCGCGGCGGGCGAGCGGGAGATTCACGCCGGCCGGATGCCCGCGCGTCCCTTCGTCTTGGTCGCCCAGCAGTACCTGGCCGACAAGGATCGCTCGGTCGGCGACATCCACCCGCTGTGGACCTACGCCCACGTCCCGGCCGGGTACACCGGCGACGCGACCGAGGCGATCACCGCCCAGATCGAGCGCTTCGCCCCGGGCTTCCGGGAGCGGATCGTGGGCATGGCCGTGCGCAGTGCCACCGAGCTGGCCCGGTACAACCCCAACTACATCGGCGGCGACATCGTCACCGGCGCCAAGAGCACTCGGCAGTTGCTGTTCGGCCCGCGCCTGGGCCCGCATCCCTACGACACCGGCATCCCCGGCATGTACCTGTGCTCCGCGGCCACCCCGCCCGGACCCGGCGCCCATGGCCTGTGCGGCGCCCATGCCGCCCGCCGCGCGCTGGCGCACCTCAAGCCCTAGGGAAGCGCTGATCAAGGCGCCATTTCGGCGTGGTGGGTTGGGTCCGGCCACATTCGAATCGCCAGAGGTCTGATGATCGGGGAGGCCGCCTATCGCTAGTGTCGGGCGCATGTCCCGCCCCGAAGGCCGCAGCGCCGATCAGCTCCGTCCGGTCACCATCACCCGCAACTGGCTCGACCACGCTGAGGGCTCGGTGCTCGTGGAGTTCGGGCGCACCCGCGTGCTCTGTGCCGCGAGCGCGAGCACCGGCGTCCCACGCTGGCGCAAGGGCTCGGGCCTGGGGTGGGTAACCGCGGAGTACGCGATGCTGCCGCGCGCGACGAACACCCGCGGGGATCGCGAGTCGGTCCGGGGCAAGATCGGCGGGCGTACCCACGAGATCTCCCGCCTGATCGGGCGCAGCCTGCGGGCCGTCATCGACTACAAGGCCCTCGGAGAGAACACGATCACGCTGGACTGCGACGTGCTGCAGGCCGACGGGGGTACCCGCACCGCCGCGATTACCGGTGCCTACGTCGCCCTGGCGGATGCGATCGAGTGGCTGCGGGTCAAGGGTGCACTGACCGGCGAGCCTCTCATCGCAACCGTGGCGGCGGTCAGCGTCGGCATCGTCGCCGGGCAACCGCGTCTGGACCTGGAGTACGTCGAGGACGTCGCGGCCGAGACGGACATGAATGTGGTCTGTACCGGCGACGGCCGTTTCGTCGAGGTGCAGGGCACGGCCGAGGGTCAGCCCTTCGACCGGGCCGAACTCGATGCCCTGCTCGACCTGGGGGTCGGTGGCTGCGCGGATCTGACGAGGATCCAGCTGACGGCGCTCGGCCGGGTGTAATGGCCGAGCTGGTTCTCGCCACCCGAAACGCCGGAAAGCTTGTCGAGCTCCAACGGCTCCTCGACGACGCCGGACTTGCGGTGACCCTGCGCAGCGTCGGCGATTTTCCCTACGTCGGCGAGGTCGCCGAAACCGGTGCCACCTTCGCGGAGAACGCCGCGCTGAAGGCGTGTGCGGTGGCCGCCGCGACGGGTTTGGCCGCGGTGGCCGATGACTCCGGTCTCTGCGTCGAGGCGCTGAATCAGATGCCGGGCATCTTCTCCGCGCGCTGGAGTGGGCGACACGGCGATGACGAGGCCAACCTTGATCTGGTGCTCGCGCAGCTCGCCGACGTGCCCGATGCCCGCAGGGGCGCCTGCTTCGTCTGTGCCGGCGCGCTCGCCCTACCCGACGACACCCTCGAGACGGTCGAAGGCGTGATCCGCGGCCGCCTGCTCCGCGAGCGCGCCGGGACCAACGGCTTCGGCTACGACCCGATCTTCGTCCCGGATGGCCACGAGCTGACCACGGCTCAGATGAGCGCGACGGCCAAGGACGCAATCAGCCACCGCGGCCAGGCCATGCGTGCGCTGGTCCCGATCATCGCCGCCCGCATTGATTAGGCGTCGACGCAACACCTGAATTTGAAGCGCCCAGGTTCTCTTCCGTTCTCATACGGGTTGCGGTTCCTCGGTGAGGACCGCGTAGTGGGCTTCCTCGTACTCGGCCGGGGCCGTCTAGCCGAGGCTGCTGTGCAGGCGCCGTGGGATCGAGGTGTCGCGAAGGGACCCATTGAAAATGAGAATCATTATCAGATAGGCTCTGGGTTCGGTGGCACTGACTGCAACTAGTATGCAGATGCAAATTACCTGCAGTTACTCGGAGGTTCCCTGTGCTGGCCCGTGATCCACGATGACTGCTGCTCGACGGCTCGTTGCCCTAGCGCCCGGAACGCGCGCGCGCCTCGGTGGCCTCACCGCGCTGCTGCTGGCCATCACCGTGACCTTTGTGGTGCAGGCGATTCTCATCGCGGTGGTGATCGCGCGCATCCTCGATGGCGACGACGTTTCCTCGGTGCTGGCTCCGGTGCTGGTGATCCTCGCGATGGTCGCCGTGCGGGCATTGCTCTACGCCGTCAAGGACGGTGCCGAGGCCCGCACCGCGCACCGTGTCAAGGCGGCGCTGCGCAGCGCCCTGGTGGGACGGCTTTTTGAGCACGGCCCGGGATGGACCGCGAGCCGCCGTAGTGGCGAAGTGCAGTCCTCGCTCGTGGACGGGCTCGACGGGATCGACCCGTACATCGGCCGTTTCCTGCCCCAGGTGCTCGCTACTGCACTGGGTGCGAGCGCGATCGCCATCGTGATCATCACGATCGATCCCCTCGTCGGCGGCATCGTCCTGCTCGCGGCGGCCGTCACCCCGATCGTGCCGGCCCTGTCCAACCGTTTGATGACCCGTCGCGTCGAGACCTGGTGGGCCAGCTACCGCGGGCTGTACGCCGACAACCTCGACGCACTACAGGGCATGAGCACGCTCAAGGCGGCCAGGGCGAGCGGGCGGCACGGGATGGTGCTGGCCGAGCGCGCCGAGCGATTCTGTGCCGACTCCATCCGAGTGCTGGCGTACTGGGGCGCCTATCTCGCCGTCGTCGGCCTGGCCGGCATCGGTGGCACGGCGGTTGCCGTCGGACTGGGCGCGGTGCACCACACCCGCGGGGAGATCACCGCGACGCAGCTGCTGCTGATCCTGATGCTCGCGCGCGAATGCTTTCGCCCGTTGCGGGATCTGGAATCGGCCTTCCACGCGGCGTGGACCTTCCGCACGACCTCGGCGGAGCTGTTCGTCCTCCTCGACGCACCGGTGCAGATCACCGGCGGAACGAGGACGAGCATGGGCGGGGCGGGCGTCTCGAGCCCGCGCGCCGAGCCGCCGACACTGCACTTTGCCGACCTCACCTTCGCCTACCCGGGCCGGGTGCAGCCTGCCGTGCTCAACCTGGACCTGCGCATCGCCGCCGGGGAGCGGGTGGCGATTGTCGGGCGTTCCGGGGCCGGCAAAAGCACGTTGGTCGCCCTGCTCATGCGCTATGTGGACCCGCAATCAGGGGGCACCCTGCTCGACGGGCTGGACACGCGGGAGTTCGACGTGGAGGCGCTGCGCGCGCACGTCGCGGTGGTCAGCCAGGACACCTACCTTTTCGCCGACACCGTGGCGGCCAACCTGCGCCTGGCCGCCGCCGGGGCCAGCGACGAGGACCTGATTGCCGCCGCTCGCTCGGCCCAGATCGATGACGTCATTCGCGCGCTGCCGCAGGGCTACGACACCGTGATCGGAGAACGCGGAGTGCGACTGTCCGGGGGGGAGCGCCAGCGCATCGCGATTGCCCGGGCCCTCCTCAAGGACGCTCCGGTCCTGGTGCTGGACGAGGCGACCTCCGCGCTGGACGCGGCGACCGAAGCAGCGCTGGCGTCCGCGCTGGAAGTCGTCAGCGCCGGCCGCACGACGCTGGTGATCGCGCACCGCCTGTCCACGGTGCGTACGGCGGACCGGGTGGTCGTGCTCGAGCACGGACAGGTCGTGGAGTCCGGACCGGTGGCCGACCTGGCCGCCCTTGACGGCGCCTATGCGCGACTGGTGTCGGCGCAGGGGGCGGGAGTTCGATGAGTGGGACTGGACACGGACACGGACACGAGCACCCATACGAGCACCCATACGAGCACCCACAGGAGCACGGGGATGTGCCACAGCAGGCCAATTACTCGCTGGTGGCGCGGTTGCGGCCCCTGTTGCGCATGTTCGGGACCCGGCGGCGCCTGATCATGGTCGCGATCGGTTCGGGCATTGCACACCAACTGACGTTGCTGGCGGTGGCGGGCACGGCCGCCTGGCTGGTCGGTGAGGCCGTCACCGGCGCCACCACCAGTGACCTGAAGCCGGGTCTGATTCTCCTGGCGCTACTGGTGGCACCCGCGGTGCTCTTCCCGTGGCTGGATTCCTACCTCGCCCATATCGCCGCCTTCAGGATCCTTGCCGACATGCGTGCGCGGCTCTACGCGGCGGTGGAGCAATTGGCTCCCGCCTACCTGGTGCGCCGCCGAAGCGGGGAGGTCGCCGCCACGGCGGTCGCGGACGTGGAACTGCTGGAGCGGTTCTACGCGCACACCATCAGCCCGCTCGTGGTCGCCGCGACCGTACCCGGCGCCGCGTTGATCGCGCTGGGGTTCGTGCACCCCCTACTGGCCCTGGCAATGATCCCGGTGCTGCTGGTGCTCGCGAGCATCCCGTTCTGGTTCCGCCGTCAAGCGGCCGGGCAGGGCGATGAGCTACGGGCCTGCGCCGGCGAGCTCTCGGCGGAGACCGTCGACACCGTGCAGGGCCTGCGTGAGCTGGTGTCCTACGGCGGGCGCGAACGCACCATCGAGCGGTTGCAGGCGCGGGACCTGCGCGTGCTGCGGGCGCGTTCGGCCCATGCGCGCCGGACCGGGATCGAGCACGCGGCCACCGACGCCTCAACCGCGCTGGGATCAGTCGCGGTCCTGCTGCTCGCCGCGGCGCTGGTCAGCTCTGGTGAGCTGGACCCGGCACTGTTCCCGGTTGCGGTGGTCCTGGCCGTGGCCAGCTTCGCACCGGTACTCGCGGTCGTGGACGTGGCCCGCGAACTCAACATCGCCGCCGCTGCGGCGGCACGGGTGGCGGCGATCCTTGATGCCCCGGTCGCCGTCACCGATCGGGTGTATTTCGCGCCCAAGTACCGGCCCGTCGCTCGGGTCGAGTTCGATGCGGTGAGCTTTCGCTACGCACCCGGTCTGCCGGCCGCGCTGTGCGCAGCTGGCTTCACGGTGGAACCCGGTGAGACGGTGGCACTGGTCGGGCACTCCGGGGCCGGCAAGTCGACCTGCGCGCACCTGCTGATGCGCTGGTGGGACGTCGAGGGCGGGGCGATCCGCATCGGCGGCCACGACGTGCGGGACCTGCCGCAGGAGTACCTGCGTTCCCTGTTCAGCTACGTCCCGCAGGACGTCTTTTTGTTCAATACCTCGATCCGGGACAACATTGCGCTGTCGCGGCCGGGCGCGAGCCTCGCCGAGGTCCAGGCCGCTGCCCGGGTGGCCCTCGCGCATGACTTCATCGAGGCACTGCCCCAGGGGTACGACACGGTCGCGGGCGAGCTCGGGTCCCGAATGTCCGGGGGCCAGCGTCAACGCATCGCCATCGCGCGGGCGGTCCTCGGTGACGCCCCGATCTTGGTGCTCGATGAGGCGGTCTCCAACCTCGACACCGAGAACGAGGCCGCGCTGAACGTTGCCATGGCCCAGGCGCGGACGGGTCGCACCGCGGTGGTGATCGCGCATCGCCTCTCCACCATTCGCGCCGCGGACCGCCTGGTGGTGTTGGCCGGCGGCCGGGTCGTGCAGACCGGGACGCACGCCGAGTTGAGCACTGCGCCGGGGCCTTACTGCGACCTGATCGCCTCGCAACTGCTCACCTCGACCTGACCCAGCCCCGCGGCGGCCTGTCGGCTGTTGCGCGTTCCCCACCCACCATCGGACCTCAAGTCATCGGAGACCCCCGTGATCCTGTCCCGCCAACGCCCCCGGCGCGCCGTGGCGATCGCCGCCTTTGCCGTGTTCGCCTTGGCCGCGTGCGCCGCTGAGCCCGGCGATGCGGTGCTTGCCCCGCAGGCCACGCCAAGTGCGACGGCCCCGCCGGTAGCCGGCGGCACACTGCGGATTGGAATCGCCGGCGAACCCGGGGTGTTGGACCCGCACGACTACAACGGCGAGTTCCTGGTCAAGGACGCCATCTACGACCCCCTGGTCTCCTACGGCCCAGGTGGCGAGATTCAGCCGGCCCTCGCCGAAGCCTGGACCATAGCTCCGGACGGCCTGACCGTCACCTTCGACCTGCGCGACGGGGTCAGCTTTCATGACGGGACGGTGATGGACGCCGCCGCCGTGAAGTGGAACTTCGATCGCTGGGTCGCCAATGAACGGCACTCCTTCTTCCGGGCGAGTTCGATCATCGAGACCGTCACCGCAACGGACGCCGACACGCTCACTCTCGGTCTGGAACGGCCTTACGAGCCGCTGCTGCAGGAACTTACTTTCGTGCGTCCGACCAGGATGCTCTCCCCGACGTCAGTGACGGCAGATCAGGCCTACCAGAGCCCGGTCGGTACTGGTGCCTGGAAGCTGGAATCGCAGTCGGCAACCGGTGCACGGCTGGTTCGCAATGAGAACTACTGGGGCACCAAGCCACTGCTGGATGCGATCGAGTTCACGGTGATCCCGGACTCTCAATCCCGCCTGGCCGCACTCAAAGCCGCGGAGATCGACGTGATCGGCGGCTCCTACCTCGCCCCGATCACCCCGGTGGAGGCCCGCGAACTGTCCACCACCACGGGCATCGAGATGCTCACCGCTGACCCCGACGTCGCCGTGGTTCTCGGCTTCAATGCCGAGGGACTGGCAGGGGAGAAGGCGGTTCGCGAGGCAATCGACAAGGCCATCGACACCACCTCGCTGGTGCAGGCGCTGTACCTCGGCTACGGCGAACCGGGCAAGCGGTTCTTCCCGCCGGGTGTCCCCAACGGTGGCGGGGATCTCGCTCTGGGCGGATTCGATGTGGCGAGCGCCAACACGGTGCTGGACGCGGCGGGGTGGGTGCGCAGTGGCCAGACCCGCACCCGAAACGGCGAAGAGCTTCGCCTGGACCTGCTGATCTCCTCGACTCCCGCCAACGGTCAGCAGGATGCCCGCGGGTCGGCAGAGGCGCTCGCAGACCAACTACGCACGGTCGGGGTCGGGGTGGACATCGTCGCGGTGGACTCCGCGGCGTACTTCGAGACGCGCTCGGAAGGTAAGTACGACCTAGCGTTCTTCGAGTCCTACGGGGCCCCCTATGACCCATCCAGCAGCGCGGTCACGTTCTTCACCAACGACACCCGCTACCCGCTCTGGGCCACCGAGGAGACCGGTCGTCTCCTTGATGAGGCGCTCTACGCAGTCGATGCCACCGCTCGCACCGCTGCCTACGTCGCGCTCTACGCCGCTCTCGCAGCCGACGTAGCTTTTGTGCCGCTGGTCTACCGGCCTCGGATTTACGCAGTGCGCGAGGAGGTCGACGGCTTCACCCTGCCGGTGACCGAATACGGCCTCAGTCTCGCCGGGGTCACGATTCGGGGCTGAGCAGGGATCCCACGCCATGTCTGCGCGCTCTGTCCTGCGTCACGGACTGGGCACCATCGCGTTGCTGATGGTGCTCAGTCTCGTGCTGCACGTCCTCGCGGTGCTTGCCCCGGGAGATGCGGCCCGCACGGTGGCGGCCGCACATACTGGCGGCAATCCGAGCGAGGAGCTTCTCGCGGCGGTGCGGACCGAACTGGGCTTGGACCGCCCGCAGCATCTGCAATACCTGGATTGGCTCGCGGGGGTGCTGCAGGGCGATTTCGGAACCTCCCAGCGCAACGGCCGTGAGGTCGCGGACCTGGTGTCCGAACGGATCGGCGTCAGCGTCACGCTGGGCCTCGTCGCGGCCGTTCTGGCCTTGGTCTTGGGAGTGGGCGTGGGCCTGATCGGGGCGCTGCGCCGGCCGGGAGCCCTGCGCGGCGGGGTGCGACTGGTCTCGATCGTGCTTGCCTCAGTCCCGGCCTTCTGGCTGGCTTACCTGCTGGTACTGCTGTTGGCGTTGCGATGGGATCTGGTCCCGACCTCCGGTCGGGGTGGCCCAGCTACCTGGGTGTTGCCGGTCCTGGTGCTCGCGCTTCCGGTCGCTGCGGTGCTCAGTCGCCTCGTGGCCGTGGGCGTGCACGAGGCGATGTCGTCGGAGTACGTGCGCGCGTCCCGGGCTCGGGGTTCTGCAACCGGCGCGATCGTGCTGCGCGACGCCCTGCCGAACGCCGCCGGGCCACTGCTCGCGGCCTCCGGGGTCCTGCTCGGTGGCCTGCTCAGCGGAACGCTGATCGTGGAGGAGGTGTTCGCCTGGCCTGGGATGGGCGCGCTGTTCCTGGACGCCGTCGGCAGTCGTGACATCCCGGTGCTGCAGGCGTGCGGTCTCTTCTTCGGTGTGGTGTTCGTGCTCGCCAACCGAGGGGCCGACCTCGCGCATGCCCTGCTGGACCCGCGGATCAGCGAACGGGCGCTCGCGTGAAGCCGGAGCATCGCACCGCGCTGTTTGCTGCTCCGCTCGCGGCCTTCGTCCTTCTGGGGATCCTCGCGCCGTGGATTGCGCCCTATGATCCGATCGGCAATGACCTTGCGAACTCTCTGGCTGACCCCTCGTCAGCTCATCTACTGGGCACCGACCAGCTGGGACGCGACGCCCTCAGTCGTATCATCCAGGGGGCGAGGACCTCGCTGGTGATCGTCGCCGCGGTGCTGGTGATCTCCACCGTCATCGGCACGGTGGTGGGGACTGCCTCGGGTTACCTGCGGGGACGCGTGGATGCCCTCGTGGGCCGAGTCATCGACGCCTCGATCATCCTGCCCTCCATCCTGATTGCCCTCGCGGTGATCGGACTGCGCGGTCCCGGCACCTCGACCCTGATCCTGGCGATGTCGCTGACGGGTTGGGCCCCCTACGCACGACTGGCGCGATCGCGAGTGCTGGCGGCCAGGGGCGGTCCGCAGGTCGAGGCGCTTCGGGTGGTGGGCCTTGGCCACACCCGGATCCTGGGCAGGCACCTGATGCCGGTCGCGCTGACCCCGGTAATGGTGTATGCCAGCACCCACAGCGGAGCGCTGGTGCTGGAGATCGCCACCTTGAGTTTCCTGGGCCTCGGGGTCCCGCCGCCGACCCCCGAGTGGGGGCAGATGCTCATCGACTCCCGGCCCTTCCTGGGGACCTCGTGGTGGCTCGCCGTGGCACCCGGTGTCGCGATCACGCTGGTGGCACTCTCGGCCAACCTGCTCGGGGAGCATCTCGCCCGGGCGGGCGCTCATCCGCCGGTGCGCCGGCGTCGCTCCCGCGACGACGCGAGCACCGCGGAGCAGGCGGATATGACCCAACGTCATGTGCTCGCCGTTGGTGCAGTCACCGAGACGGGCGTACCGGCTCCGGTGCTGTCGGTGCACGGACTGCATGTGAGCTTCCCTGGCCGCAACGGCCCCGTCGAGGTGCTGCACGGAATCGATTACAAGGTGAGTCCCGGGCGCACACTGGCGATCGTGGGGCCCAGCGGGAGCGGCAAGACGCTCTCCGTGCTGGCGCCGCTGGGCCTGGCCTCGGCGAGTGCGGCGGTTTCGGGCACGGTGTCGTTCGCGCCCTTCGCCTCCTCGGTCGCGACGGTGCGCGACGCGGGCCGGGTTCCGGTGTTGGATCCCCGCGAGGTCGGCGTGGTGTTTCAGGAGTCGGCGGGTGCGTTGAACCCCCTGCGCACGGTCGCCTCACTGCTCGGCGAGGCGTTGCGCAATGCCGGCGTACCCCGGACGCAGCGCCCTGCGAAGGCGTTGGATCTGCTGGCCGAAGTAGGCCTGCCGCGCCCTGACGAGGTGGCCGCGGCGCGTCCGCACCAGCTTTCCGGCGGGATGCGTCAACGGGTGATGATCGCGATCGCAACGGCCGGTGATCCACGGCTGCTGATCGCGGATGAGCCGACCTCGGCACTGGATACCCGGGTCCAGGCCGGCATCTTGGAGTTGCTGGCGCACCTGCGCGAGCAACATGCGATGGCGATGGTGCTGATCAGCCACGACCTGGCAGTTGTCGCTGAACTCGCCGACGAGATCGCGGTGGTCAGTGATGGTCAGATCTGTGAACGCGGCCTGCTGGGGCAGGTCGTGCGGGAACCGGCCCACGCGCTCACCGCTGAACTGCTCGCGCTCGTCCCGGCGCTGCCCCTAATGCGCTCGGATTGGGCGTCAGGTCCAGTCCTGCAGAGCCAGCCCGGGAGTGCGCGATGAACGTCGCGGCGCCTGTGCCGGGTCCACAGGGTGATCGTGGTGACCTCAGCCCTTTACTGGACGTCGATGACCTCTGGGTCGTGCATGACCGGGTACCGGGGCGGCGGCGGGAGGTCAACCGCGTGGTCGCCGGGGTCGACCTGCGGGCGGATGCGGGTGAGATCGTGGGGCTGGTCGGTGAGTCCGGCTGTGGCAAGACGACACTGGCGCGCGCGATCGTCGGACTGCACCGACCCGTGGCCGGCCACGTCCGGGTCGGGGGCGTGGACGTACATCACCTGCGTGGCCGGGCCTGGCGCGAGCACCGGCGGGCTGTGGCCATGGTCTTCCAGGAGCCGTTGCTGGCGCTCAACCCGCGCTGGTCGGTGCACGACTCATTGTCCGAACCCCTGATCGTGCACAAGTTGGGCAACGCCGCCGAGCGGGCCGCGAAGGTGCGGGAGATGCTCGACCTCGTCGCCCTGCCGCCCGCGCTTGCGCAGCGGCGACCCGCAGAGATGTCGGGGGGGCAACGCCAGCGCGTCGCCATCGCCCGCGCCCTGATCGCGGGGCCCTCGTTATTGGTATGCGATGAACCGGTAACGGCGTTGGACGTCCTCGCCCAGGCGACGATCCTGGATCTGCTGCTGGAACTGCGCTCCCGGCTGACCCTGACGTGCCTGTTCATTGCCCATGACCTTGCCGCCGTAGCGCGAGTGGCAGACCGCATCGCCGTCATGCATCAGGGGCGCATCGTTGAGGACGGTGCCGCTGATCGCGTTCTGAGCGCCCCTCGGCACCCGCATACCCAGGCGCTACTCGCCGCGGTTCCCCGCGGACTCGATCACGTCCTCCGCCCAGGATCGGCATCTGGCCCGGCCTCCTGGAACCACCTCAACCCTGAACAAGGAGTGCATCCATGACCGACCTTGCCACCGAACTCAACTGGTCCGAGCTGCTACGCAGCTGGGACCGGCAGCAGGACGTGTACATCGAGCACCGTGAGCGCCGGTTCGAGGTGATGTTCTCCTACCTCGAGGCGCTTCTGCCGCGCGCCGGAATTCGCGTGCTGGACCTGGCCTGCGGACCGGGCGCAATCTCCGCCCGGCTGCTCGCGCGGTGCGACGGAGCCCACGCCGTGGCGGTCGACGTCGATCCGGTGTTGCTCACGATCGGCCGCAGAACGCTCGGCGATCAGGGCGGCCGATTGAATTGGGTGCAGGCCGACCTGCGCGCGCACGATTGGATGGCGCGCGTCGGGGAGTCGGGCAGTTTCGACGCGGTGCTCTCCAGCACGGCCTTGCACTGGCTCTCGCCCTCCGATCTGGTCAGGGTTTATCACGATGTGCGGCGCCTACTCGTCCCGGGTGGGGTGTTCCTCAACGCGGACTACCTCCCGCTGGAGAGCGCTGCATCGCGAATCAGCGAGGTCACCAAGGAGGTCGGCAAGCGGCGCGGTGCTGCTTTGGTCGCGGCCGGCGCGCAGGAGTGGGCGCCCTGGTGGGAGCAGATCAAGTCCTATCCCGAGCTGGCCGACGCGATCGCCGAGCGCGAGCAGATCTGGCCCCATGGCACCACCGATGACTGGTCCGCCGCGCGGCTCGGATTCCACCGTCATGCCCTCGATGAGGCGGGCTTCGCCGAGTCCGAGGTGGTCTGGCAGGACCTGGAGGAGCGCATCCTGCTCGCGCTGGCACCCTGAGAGCGCCACCGGCGCACTGCGGCTATGCTTGATGGAAATAGTTGTCGATAAGGGGGAGTGCCGATGTTGATCGGAGGTCCTCCTGGGCCGGCCCCGCAGGTGCTATCGGCACTGCGCGCTCGGGTGCGGGCGCTGCTCGAGCTTGACGAGGACACCTCGATCATCGTGCGCCAGCTCGACTGCGCCGACGCGGACTGCCCGCCGATCGAGACGGTGATCGCGGTCCTCGCGCCGGGGCAGGAGATCGCGCAGTGGAAGCTGCACTGCCCGGCGCAGGACATCGACGAGTCGGCGCTGGTGGCGCTGCTGGCCAGGGCGCCGCAATCGTGAAGTCGCCGCGCCCTTCCAGCTCCGGGTCCGCCGACCGGTTCGCCGGCGAGGGCGCGCCATGCCGGGTCTCGGTCTGCCGGGGGTGCTGCTGTGGCACCAGGGGAAGGTTTCCCGAGACCGACCACCAGTGGCAGCTCGATCGCTTTCTGGCCGCGGCCGAGGTGTCCGGCGGCCGGGTCGCGGTCCGGAGCACCGACTGCCTGGGTTACTGCTCAGCGGGCAACATTGTCGTGGTCGATCCTTCTCCGGCGGGCAAGGATCGAGGCGTCAAGCCCGTGTGGCTCGGGTTCGTGCTGCGCGATGACCGCACCGAGGCCGTCATCGAATGGGTCCTCGCCGGCGGCCCCGGCATCGTGCCAATGCCCGAGTTCGTCGAGATGCTGGTGGTCACCCCGCCGGCCGAACTGGCCCGGAGTCAGAAAAAATCTCGGCCACGCTCGCCGGTGAGGTCGCCGATCTCGTGAGAGATCACAATGGTGCGGGAGGGGGGTGTTGTGCGTCAGGACATAGGCGACACCTCTCT
>JBQTII010000117.1:0-4880 GCA_052388275.1 Sporichthyaceae bacterium
ATTACATAGCAAGCGACTGGAGTATTGTCGAGATATCGTCCGACCGCGCATGAGAGTGCCCGCCCCGCGCATGAGAGTGCCCGCCCCGCTCATTCATGAGCCAGCGACCACAATCTGGGCCCGAAAGTGGTCGCCCGCGCATGAGAGTGCCCGCCCCGCGCATGAGAGTGCCCGCCCCGCGCATGACAGTGCCCGCCCCGCTCATACATTCCCGACGAGGCGCAGCACCCGGCCCGGCCCGCGTACCGTGGCGCGCATGGACGAGGACACCCCGAGCGCGCCGCTGATCGACTGGCGCGTGGCCTGCGCGACGGGGCTGCGGCTGCTCCCGCCCCCGCCGCAGGCCTCCGCGGGCGAGATCGAGGCGGTCGTTGCCCAGCTTCGGCGCTTCGCGGCGGAGTCCCGCAAGCACGTCGCCGAGTTCACCCACCTGACCTACCCGGACCCGGAGCCGCCGGTCCTCGTGGTGGACCGGGCGCGCTGGCTGACGATCAACGTCGAGGCCTTCGCCGAGCTCTCCACCCCGCTGCTGGTCAAACTCGCCGACGCCCGCACCGGGCCGACCTCGGGGGCGCTGCGCGGCGTGGGCGCCCGGATCACCGGGCTCGAACTCGGCGCCCTGCTGGCCTTCGTCGGCTCAAAGGTCCTCGGGCAGTACGAGCCGTTCCTGCCGGTCGCGGCCACGGGCCAGCCCGGCAGATTGCTTCTGGTGGCCCCCAACATCGTGCACGTCGAGCGCGAGCTCCGGGTCGACCCGGCGGACTTCCGGATGTGGGTGTGCCTGCACGAGGAGACTCACCGCACCCAGTTCACGGCTGTGCCCTGGCTGCGTGAGCACGTCCGCGCCGAGATGGCGGCTTTCCTTGACGCAACCGACGTCGATCCGGCCGCCATGCTGCGTCAGATCCAGCGCGCATTGACCGGGATGGGCCAGGTCGTGCGCGGCGGCGGCTCCCTGGTCGAGGTCATTGCTACCCCGCAGCAGCGGGCGGTGCTCGACCGCATCACCGCGGTGATGAGCCTGCTCGAAGGACACGCCGACTACGTGATGGACGGCATTGGGCCGGACGTCATCCCGAGCGTGACGGCGATCCGGGCAGCGTTCACCCGGCGACGTCAGTCCGCGACCGGGCTCGACGCGTTGCTGCGCCGGCTGCTGGGGCTGGAGGCCAAGATGCGCCAGTATCGCGACGGCGAGATCTTCGTGCGCGGGGTGGTGTCACGCGTCGGCATGACGGGGTTCAATCGCGTGTGGGAATCCCCGGCGACGCTGCCGAGCCTGATGGAGTTGCACGATCCGGACGCGTGGGTGGAGCGGGTGCACGGGCGCCCCACCCTTCCGAGTGCCCGAGGCAGCGTGGACTGATCACCCATGAGCCCCTTCCGCCCTCTCGCTAGCGTCCGAGCGGGTCGTCGCTATAGCGACCACCCGCTCGGATGTAGGTGCTGATGGGCCCGCATCCGGCGATCGCCGAAGTCCGCAGCGCCGTGCGGACCGGGCTCGTTGATCTCGAAGCGGGCGCGCTTGTACTGGTGGCGTGCAGCGGCGGCGCGGACTCCCTCGCCCTGGCCGCCGCCGCCGCCTTCGTCGGCCCCCGTCAAGGACTGCGCGTCGGCGCGGTCACCGTCGACCATGGCCTGCAGCCCGGCTCGAGTGCGCACGCGGTGTCTGTCGCGGCGACCCTGCGTGCCATGAGGCTCGATCCCGTCGACGTCGTCGCGGTCCAGGTCGGCACCGCCGGTGGCCCTGAGGCCGCCGCCCGCGCCGCCCGCTACACCGCGCTGGCCCGCGCCGCCGACCGCCACGGCGCGGACGCGGTTCTGCTCGGGCACACCCTCGACGATCAGGCTGAGACGGTGCTACTGGGGCTCGCCCGCGGGTCCGGTGCCCGCTCGCTCGCTGGGATGGCGCCGCTCGCCGGGATCTACCGGCGCCCGCTATTGCGGTGTTCGCGCGAACGCCTGCGCGAGGCCTGCGCCGCCGCCGACTTGAGCCCGTGGTCCGACCCGCACAACGACGACCCCGCCTACGCCCGGGTCCGCGTCCGCCGCGATGCACTGCCGGTGCTGGAGAAGGCCCTCGGCCCGGGGATCGCCGAATCGCTGGCGCGCACCGCAGGCCTGCTGCGTGCCGACGCCGACGCCCTGGACGCCCTCGCCGCCGACGCCTTGCGAGCCGCGGCCCTCGCGCCCGTCGCACCCGTCGCACCCGTCGCACCCGTCGCACCCGTCGCACCCGTCGCACCCGTCGCACCCGTCGCACCCGTCGCACCCGTCGACCTGACGTCCGACGAACGGTGGGCCCCCGGACGCTATTCCTCGGACGTTAGCGAGGTTCGGGCCCTGGACTGCGCCGTCCTGGCGGCCCTCGCGCCGGCGATCCGGACCCGCGTGCTGCGCCTGGCCGCGATCGAGGCGGGCGCCCCTGCCGGGACGCTGAACGCCGCGCACACCGAAGCCGTCGAGGCCTTGCTCACGCGAGGGAACGGTCGGCGAGGTATCGATCTGCCCGGGGGGATCCGGGCGGTCCGCCGATATGACACGCTCATCTTCGTGAGCGGAGGCGCGAGGTGAACGAGGCCGACCTCGGCGCGGACCTGGACCGGGTTCTCATCCCTGCGGACGACATCGCGGCCAAGCTCGCCGAACTCGCCAAGGCGATCGACGCCGACTACGCCGGCCAGGAACTGCTGCTCGTCGGGGTGCTCAAGGGCGCGGTGATGGTGATGGCCGACCTCGCGCGCGCCATGTCGCATCCGGTCGAGATGGACTGGATGGCGGTGTCCTCCTACGGCTCGGGGACCAAGTCGTCGGGGGTCGTGCGCATCCTGAAGGACCTGGACGCCGACGTCAGCGGCAAGCATGTTCTCCTCGTCGAGGACATCATCGACTCCGGCCTGACGTTGTCCTGGTTGCTCGCGAACCTGTCCAGCCGCGGCCCGGCGAGCCTGGAGGTGTTCACGCTGTTGCGCAAACCGGACGCCACCAAGGTCGACATCGACGTGAAGTACCTGGGCTTCGACATCCCCAACGAGTTCGTCGTCGGCTACGGCCTGGACTACGCCCAGCGATTCCGGAATCTTCCATTTGTCGCCACGTTGGCCCCCCGCGCCTTCGGCTAACCCCTGCGGCGCGGTCCGGCTCCGGTCACTCCCGCCGTGTACCGTCGTGGGGTGAAACTCAAGCGCTATCTGCGCGGGCCGGTGCTCTGGATCATCCTGGTCGTGATCGCCGTCATCGCGGTCAGCCGCATCTTCGACGCGACCAACGGCTACAAGAGCGTCGACACCGCGCTGGCGATCGAGGCGATCAACAACGACCAGGTCAAAAAGGCCGAGCTGATCGGCGGCGGGTCGCCGAAGATCAAGCTGGAGCTCAAGGAGCCGGCCAAGAACGACAAGATCCAGGCGGCCTACCTCGAGCGCCAGGGCGCGGAGATCGCCGCCCTGCTACAGACCAAGAGCGCCGAGGGCAAGATCGAGGGCAAGTACGACATCTCGAACCCGCGCACGAACGTCTTCGTCTCGATCCTGAACACGCTGCTGCCGTTCGTGCTGATCGTCGCCATCTTCCTGTTCCTGATGAATCAGATGCAGGGCGGCGGATCCCGCGTCATGCAGTTCGGCAAGTCCAAGGCCAAGCTGATCTCCAAGGACACTCCCAAGACCACGTTCGCGGACGTCGCCGGGGCGGGCGAGGCCGTCGCCGAACTGGTTGAGATCAAGGAGTTCCTCGAGGCACCCGGCAAGTTCCAGGCCATGGGCGCCAAGATCCCCAAGGGTGTGCTGCTCTACGGCCCGCCCGGGACCGGCAAGACCCTGCTGGCGCGCGCCGTCGCCGGCGAGGCCGGCGTGCCGTTCTTCTCCATCGCCGGCTCGGACTTCGTCGCGATGTTCGTCGGCGTCGGCGCCTCCCGGGTGCGTGACCTGTTCGAGCAGGCCAAGGCCAACGCCCCGGCGATCGTGTTCGTCGATGAGATCGACGCGGTGGGTCGCCACCGTGGGGCCGGGCTCGGCGGTGGGCACGACGAGCGCGAGCAGACGCTGAACCAGTTGCTGGTGGAGATGGACGGCTTCGACGTCAAGGGCGGCGTCATCCTGATCGCGGCGACGAACCGACCCGACATCCTCGACCCGGCGCTGCTTCGCCCGGGGCGCTTCGACCGCCAGATCGCCGTCGAGCGCCCGGATCTGCTGGGCCGTCACGAAATTCTCAAGGTGCACGCCAAGGGCAAGCCGATCGGCCCCGACGTCGACCTGATGGCGGTGGCCCGGCGCACCCCCGGCTTCACCGGCGCCGACCTGGCAAACGTGCTCAACGAGGCCGCGCTGCTGACGGCCCGTAACGACGCCAAGCTGATCGACAACCACTGCCTGGAGGAGGCCATCGACCGCGTCGTGGCCGGGCCGCAGAAGACCTCGCGCTTGATGAAGGAGAAGGAAAAGAAGATCACCGCCTACCACGAGGGCGGGCACGCCCTGGTGGCCGCGGCGCTTCCGCAGACGGACCCGGTGCACAAGATCACGATCCTGAGCCGCGGGCGGGCGCTGGGCTACACGATGGTGCTGCCGGATGAGGACAAGTACTCGACCACGCGCAACGAGATGCTCGACCAGCTCGCCTACATGATGGGCGGGCGCGCGGCCGAGGAGCTGATCTTCCACGATCCCACCACCGGTGCCTCCAACGACATCGAGAAGGCCACCGCACTGGCCCGGGCGATGGTGACGCAGTACGGCATGACCGAGCGTCTCGGTGCGATCAAGCTGGGGCAGGAGGCGGGCGAGGTCTTCCTCGGCCGTGACATGGGCCACCAGCGCGATTACTCCGAGGAGATCGCGGGGGTGGTCGACGCCGAGATCAAGAAGCTGATCGAGACC
>JBQTII010000118.1:0-8631 GCA_052388275.1 Sporichthyaceae bacterium
TTTTTTTCAGCCGGGCCGCCGGGCACGCAACGGCCCCGCAGCGCCGGGGCGCTACGGGGCCGAGTGGGCGGTGGGGCGTCGGATCAGTTGGCGTCGTGAATCGTGACGCCGCCGGAGGTGATGTCGAACGGGGTGGGACCGGGGGCGCAGCCATCCATGAACATCTCGACCGGGCCGGGCCCGAAGAAGCCCATCTTGTCGCCGCTGGCGCCGTTGTCCTCGATCCAGATCAGCACGGACTGCCCGACGGCGGGCTCGGGGGTGCTGCCTTCTTCGACCGGGTAGATGAAGCCGGCGCGGTTGCCGTCCACGTGCAGGCAGGTGATCGGACCCTTGAAATTGACCAGAGGGTTCATGGCCTGCCACTGCCCGCCCGCGGGCGAGTCGGGGGTGGTGCCCTGGTTAAAGCCTTCAAATTCGAAGGAGGCGATCATGCTGGCGCCCTTGCCGCTGACGGTGTCGCGGTCGGGCGCGGCCGAGGCGGCACCGACCGGAACGAGCAGGGTCATCGCCGCAGAGGTGACCGCGAGGCCGACGAGACTGCGCTTGATCATGTGGGGTGCTCCATTCACAGGTGGCCGGGGCGCTCCGGGAGGATGCGCTACCGCGGCACGTAAAAGACGAATCATTCTCAGAATAACCGCAGAGCGGGGCGCTGCAGCCTAAAGTGACATTTCATAGCCCGCCCTGGTTGTTAGCGGGCAATTCGGGATCAAACGGTCATTCGATCGAGACCGCGCTGACGCTTGGCGCGCGGCGATGTGGCCTCGGCACACCGAGATCCGACCTGGAGCGCGCGCTGGTCGGCCGCCTGGCCTCGCCACGCCAGTAGATTCGGCCGCGTGCGGGACCTGGCAGCTCTTCCGATCCGAAACCACGGCGAGGTTTTCACCCGGCAGTGGGTAGTGCAGACCCTCCTCGATCTGACCGGTTACACCGCCGAACGCGACCTCGCGGCGTTGCGCCTGCTCGAACCGTCCTGCGGATCGGGCGCGTTCCTCGGGCCGGCCGTCGAGCGCCTCGTCGCGTCGGCCCGGGCGTACGGGCGGGACCTGCGCGAGCTGACCGGCGCGATCCGCGCCTACGACCTCCAAGGCGAGCACGTCGAGTCTGCGCGAACGCTCTGCCGCCAGGTCCTTCGAGCCCTCGGCGTTGACTCGTCCACCGCCGCCAAGCTCGTCGGCGAGTGGATCGTCGAGGCGGACTTCCTGCTGGCCGACCTCGGCGACCCCTTGGCCGACGTCGCCATCGGCAACCCCCCTTACATCCGATACGACGACCTCAACGACGCCACGGCGATGGAGTACCGCCGGCGCTGGCCGACGATGCGCGGCCGAGGCGACATCTTCGTCGGATTCTTCGAGCGGTGCCTGGCAAGCGTCGTGCCTGACGGGCGCGTCGGCTTCATCTGCGCTGACCGATGGATGCGCAACCAGTACGGGGCAGCGCTGCGCGAGCTCGTCGCCTCGCGCTACTGCGTGGAGCACGTCTGGACGATGCACGACGTCAACGCGTTCCAGACGCAGGTCTCGGCCTACCCGGCGATCACGGTGCTCGCCAACAAGCGCCAGGGCTCTGCGGTAGTCGCCGAGACGACCAGCGAGTTCGGAGCGGAGAGCGCCGCAGCCCTGGTAGCGGCGACGGTGACCGGCCGCGAAGACGAGTTCGTCGGCCGGGGCGTCAAGGCCCACCGTCTGCCGCACTGGTTCGACGGCGGCGACCTCTGGCCGACCGGCTCGCCCGCCCGCCTTGCGCTGATCGAGTTGCTCAACGACAAGTACTCGCCGCTGCACGACGCGGCGACCGGCACCCGCGTCTGCATCGGCATCGCGACCGGGGCCGATCGGGTCTACGTGACCAAGCGTGCCGACGTCGCCGAGCCCGACCGGATGCTGCCACTCGCGATGCGCCGCGACCTCGCCTCGGGAACCTTCGACTGGCAAGGCAACTACCTCGTCAATCCGTGGGACAGCGAAGGCCGCCTCGTCTCCTTGGCCGACTATCCGAAGCTCGCGGCGTACCTCTCGCAGCACACCGGTCTCAAGGATCGGTTCGTCGCTCGGAAGTCGCCGGAGCGTTGGCACCGGACCATCGACAAGGTCAACGCCTCAATTATCGACCGCCCGAAGCTGCTGCTGCAGGATATGAAGGCGACGATCCATCCGGTCC
This sequence comes from Sporichthyaceae bacterium, assembly GCA_052388275.1. Taxonomy (GTDB): domain Bacteria; phylum Actinomycetota; class Actinomycetes; order Sporichthyales; family Sporichthyaceae; genus JBQTII01. The sequence continues at coordinate 2,170 of JBQTII010000118.1, forward strand.
TAGAGCCGGGCGGCTACTACCCCCACCACAACCTCTATTACGTCGTCTCGGACACCTGGGATATGGAGGTCTTGGGCGGGCTGCTGCTCTCGCGGGTCGCGCAGGCGTTCATCGAGGCGTACTGCGTCAAGATGCGGGGCGGCACCCTGCGCTTCCAAGCGCAGTACCTCAAGCAGATCCGCGTTCCGCGGGCCGACTCGCTCGACGCGGCGGCCACCCAGGCGTTGCGCGAGGCGTTCCGCGACCGAGACGTGGAGGCAGCATCCGAGGCGGCCGGCCGCGCCTATGGCATCGACCTCGACAGCTATGAACTGGGTCGCCCGCCCTGATCGCCGCTAGTCGTCGCCTCGGCCGGGCCGCCCGCTTGCCTGCAGGGTGACCGTGGAGCCTTCGGGGGCCTCGGTCCCGCCCGGGGGGTCCTGGGCGACGACCTCGCCGCCGAACAGCGAGCCGAAGCCGGTGACCCGGACGTCGAAGCCGAGCGATTCGAGCACATCCTGGGCGTCGTCGAGGTCCATTCCGAGCACGCTCGGCACCACCGTCATCGGCGGCACCGGAGCGACCACGAGCTCGACGGTGTTCCCGCGCCTCGCCTGCGATCCAGGGTCCGGCCGCTGCGCGAGAACCTCCCCGGGCTCGGCATCGGTGTCGTCGATCAGGTCGTCGTCGGCCTCGGTGACCTCGGGCTCCAGACCCAGCTCGCGCAGGATCTCCGTCGCCTCGTCCAGGGAGAAGCCGACGACGTCCGGCACCTCGACGGGGCGCGACCCGCGGCTCACGACCAGGTCGACGACGGTGTCGCGGCGCAGCTGCTCCCCGGCCGCCGGCTCGGTCTTGATCACCAGGCCCTCCGCGACGTTGTCGCTGAACGCGCGGCGGATCTCACCCGGGGAGAAGTTTCCGTCGCGCAGCCGGTTCTGCGCCTCGGCGATGGAGGTCCCGCTCAGGGCAGGGACCGTGTAGCGCTCGGGCCCGGCGGACAGCACGGCGGTGATGACGCCGTTCTTGGCGACCTTTCGCCCTGGGGCCGGGTCTGTGCGCAGCACCTGACCCTTGGGCACACTCTCGTCGAACTCCCCCTGCTCGGCGAAGCGAACGCTCAGCCCGACATCGGCGGCCTGCTTGGTCGCCTCCTCGCGGGTGAGGTTGAGCAGCGACGGGGCCTGCACCGAACTTCCGACCGCGACCTGCCAGGCGCCGACCCCGACCGCAAGCGCGGTGAGCAGCACCAGCACCAGCCCGACGACTCCGCGCCGGCGCCGGTGGGCCAGGCGCGAGGGAACCGTCACCGGCGCCGCCTTGCTCGCCGGGCGCGGAGCCGGGCGGGGAGCTCCCGAGCGCAACCGGGCGGTCGCGGCATCCGGGCCGGCACCCGGGACCGGAACGACCAGCGTCGGAGCGCCCTCGCCGCGGGTGGGCGGACGCGAACGGTCGGCGGCGAGGTCGTCGAGTTCGGCCGCGTTGAGGGCGCGCCGGGCGAGGACCACGTCGGCCAGGAATGCCGCGGCGTCCGGGGGCCGCAACCCCGCCTCGCGGGAGGTGGCGCGCAGCACCAGCGCGTCGAGTTCGGCGGGCACGCTGGGGTGCCGGGTCGAGGGGGCTGGGACGTCGTAGTGCACGTGCGCGTAGGCGACCTGCAGGGGGGTCTCGCCGCTGTGCGGCTGGGTGCCGGTCAGGCACTCGAACAGCAGGATTCCGGCGGCGTACACGTCGCTGCGCTGGTCGGCGATCCCGCGTTCGACCTGCTCCGGAGCGAGGTAGGCGACGGTGCCGATCAGCGTGCCGGTGCTGGTGGCCCCGTGCCCGGCGACCGTGGCATTGCCGGCGGTGACGGCCCGGGCGAGCCCGAAGTCGGCGACCTTGACCCGGCCGTCGTCGGCGATCAGCACGTTCTCGGGCTTGATGTCGCGATGGATCAGCCCGGCGCGGTGTGCGGCTCCCAACGCAGCGAGCACCGGCTCCAGGACCGCGAACGTCTCCCGCGGCGTCAAATAGCCCTTGTCGCGCAGCCACTCGCGCAGGGTGCGCCCGGCCACGAACTCCATGGCCAGGAAGACGTAACCGGAATCCGCGCTCTGGTCGTACACGGCCACCACGCAGGGGTGGGAGAGGCGGGCGGCTGAGCGGGCCTCGCGGATAAAGCGTTCGACGAAGGCACGGTCCTCGGCGAGCCCGGCGTGCATCACCTTGAGGGCGACGACCCGCTCCAGGCGGGTGTCCAGGGCCTCATAGACCGTCGCCATCCCACCGCGGGCGATCCAGCGCGTGATCTGGTATCGCCCGTCCAGGAGTTGGCCGACCAGGGGGTCGGAGAGGGGCGCCGCCATGTGCGAGAACTTTACGTGCCCAACAGGCCCGTCGCCGGGGAAGACGCCTGAGCGTGATCACGACGGGGGATTCGTCCTGATTCGGCGGCAAGTCGGCCGGCGATGACCGCATGCCGCATCGCCGTGGCCATCGCGACCGGGTCCTGGGCCCGGGTTACCGCCGAGGCCAGCAACACGGCCTCGCACCCCAACTCCATGGCGAACGTCGCATCCGAGGCCGTCCCGATGCCGGCGTCCAGGATCACCGGCACACCGGCGGACGCGGTGATCAGCGCGATGTTGTGCGGGTTCGCGATCCCGAGCCCGGAACCGATCGGGGAGCCCAGGGGCATCACTGCGGCGCAGCCGGCCTGCTCCAGGCGCCGGGCCAGCACCGGGTCATCGCTGGTGTAGGGCAGGACAACAAAGCCGTCGTCCACCAGCAGTTCAGCGGCGGCGAGCAGTTCGACGGGGTCGGGGAGCAGCGTGCGTTCATCGCCGATGACCTCCAACTTCACCCAGTGGGTGCCGAGGGCCTCGCGGGCCAGCTTGGCAGTGAGCAGGGCGTCTGCGGCGGTGTGGCAACCGGCCGTGTTCGGCAGCACGGCGATCTCGCGGCGGGCCAGCACGTCGAGCACCGACCCGGCCGCCGCTGGGTCGAGGCGGCGCATCGCGACGGTGGTGAGCTCGGTGCCCGAGGCCAGCAGAGCGGCCTCCAGGACCTCCAGGCTGGGTGCACCGCCGGTGCCCATGATCAGCCGGGAGGTGAAGGTGCGCCCGGCAATGACCAAGGTGTCACTACCCACCCCGCACCGCCGTCAGGATCTCGACCCGGTCACCGTCCTCCAGGGGCAGCAGGCGCCACCGCCCGCGCGGAATCACCGCTCCGTTGACCGCTGCCGCCACTCCGCGGGCAGACGGGTCCCCAGCGAGGCGCTCGACCAGGTCGGCGACGGTGGTGCCGGGCTCCAGCGGCTCGGGGGTGCCGTTGATGACGACCGAGCCCGGGTCCTCGGTGTCGGTCATGAGAGCACGATACGGCCAGCGGTGGCCGGTGCCCGGGCGGCGGTGAAGCGACGGGGGTCGAAGGCTGCCGCCTGGTGGGGGAGCTGTTCCCCGGCCAGCGCCGCTGTCAGAATCTCGGCGGTGATCGCGGCGAGCAGCACGCCATTGCGGTGATGGCCGGTGGCCATCAGCAGGCCTGGTAGCCCGCTGGGCCCGATCAGCGGCGCGTTGTCGGCCGTCGCCGGGCGTAGCCCGGCGAGGATCTGAGTGACCTCCCTCTCGGCGATCGAGGGGAGCACAACCCGGGCATCACGCAGCAGGTCGTAGACCGCCCCGGCAGTGACCCGGGTGTCGAATCCGAGTTCCTCCGACGTCGCGCCGATCACCAGTTCGCCGTCGGGGCGCGCCACCAGATAGACCGGAGATCCGGCCACCCATGCCCGCACGGTGTGCCGCAGCACCGGCCGGTAAGGGACGGGAACCCGCAGGCGCAGCAGTTGCCCCTTGACCGGGCGCAGCGGGGCGAGCACGCCCGGCGGGATGCCGTCGAGTGCTCCGCTCCAGCACCCGGCCGCGAGCACGACCGCCTCAGCGAGCAGGGTCGCGCCGTCGCCGGTGACCACCCCGCGGGCTCGGCCCCCGGTGACGACCAGGCGCTGGGCGCGCTCGGCGACGAAGCTCACGCCCGCGTCCCGGCAGGCTGCCAACAGCGCAGCAACCAGGCGCCGCGGATCGACCTGATGGTCCGCCGGCGCGAGCATCCCGCCGCGCAGGCCGGGCGCGAGCATCGGCTCCATCCGGCGCAGCGCGCGTGAATCCACCAGCTCGACCGAACACCCGAGCGAGTGAACGAACCCGTGCGCCTCGCGCACGAGCGCGAGGTCACCGGCGTCCGCTCCGACCAACAAGGTTGCGCAGCGGGCGTACCCGGTGTCGAGGCCGGTGCGCTCGGTGAGCTCGGTGGTGAAGGCCTCGTAGCCGGCGGCGGCTGCCAGATTCAGGGCGAGCAACGCCCGCTCGGTGTACTGGGCCTCGGTGACCGCGGCGAGCATGCCGGCCGCGACGTGCGAGGTGCCGGCGCCCGGAGTGGGATCGACGACGATGACGCGAAAGCCGCGCTGCGCACCGCGCCACGCGGTCGCCAGCCCGATCACGCCGCCGCCGACGATCACGACCTCTGGCATCTGGCCAGGGTAGCGCTGGGGGCTCGGGGTTCGCCGAGATGGCAGGCTGGACCCATGTCTGCGCAGAGCGAATCTGATGACGCCGCCGAACAGAACGCCACCGCGTGGCTCTCGGTGCCCGAGGTGGGCGAGTTGCTCGGCCTGGACGTGCTCAAGGTGCGCACCTTGCTCAAGGACCGCCAGCTGCTCGCCCGCCGGCGCGGGCAGCGTGCGGTGCTGTCCATCCCCGCGGACTTCATCGCCGACGGCGTGATCATCAAGGGCCTGCCGGGCACGCTGTCGGTGCTCCGGGACAGCGGCTTCAACGACGAGGACGCCATGCGCTGGCTCTTCACCGGCGATGAGTCACTGCCGGGCACCCCCGTCCAGGCCCTGCGGGAGAACCGCGGCACCGAGGTCCGCCGTCGCGCCCAGGCCCTCGCGTTCTAGTGAGCGAAGTGAGGTCACCGTGGGCATGGGGTGCCCCGCCGACGTGGGCGCAGTCCTCGGCGGCGACCCAGTGAGTGCGCGCGAGCAGCTCGCGGCGGCCCGCCTCTACCTGTGCACGGACGCCCGCGAGAAACAGGGCGACCTCCCGGAGTTCCTCGACGCGGTGCTGGCCGCAGGCGTCGACATCGTGCAGCTGCGGCAGAAGAACCTGACGGCGCGCGAAGAACTCCAGGCGCTGGAGATCCTCGCGGATGCCTGTACTCGGCATGGGCGGCTGTACGCCGTCAACGATCGGGCCGATCTGGCCTACTCGGCGCGCGCGGACATCCTGCACCTGGGCCAGGACGACCTGCCGGTGCCCGACGCGCGCTGGCTGCTCGGCTCCGGGGTGCTGATCGGGCGCTCCACTCACCACCACGCCCAGGTCGATGACGCGCTCGCAGACCCCTGCGTGGACTACTTCTGTGTGGGGCCGGTGTGGGCGACGCCGACCAAACCCGGGCGGGCGCCGGTTGGGTTGACGCTGGTCCGCTTGGCGGCGGCGCGCTCCCCACGGCCCTGGTTCGCGATCGGCGGCATCGATTCCGGCAACCTCGATGAGGTTCTGGTGGCCGGTGCTCGCCGGGTGGTCGTGGTGCGGGCGATCACCGAGGCGGCGGACCCGGCGGCCGCGACACGTGAACTCGCCGGACGGCTACGGGCCGCGGATTCGCTCTGAGGTGTCCTGTACCGGGTATGGCGAATCGTGAGGACGTCACGGTTGGTCGAGATCTCGTCAAGTGGCGGCGGTGATACCCCCCCGGGCCCTAACGTCATTCATGACGGCGTGCACACCGTCAACGCTCCGGAACTCCGAGAGTCCGGACGCACCCCGTGGTGCGTGAGGCGCCCGACCCCCTGCGGAGCGCCTCACGCACCCGACGTGCTTGTGCGCCCCCATGTTCCCGGGCCCGGATGAGAGCCTGAGCCTTGTGCGCGCTCTGTCCTATCTGGCGATGCTGGCGACTTGCCTGCTGGCCACGCTGCCGCTGGAAGGCATCTTTCGGCTCGGCGTCCTGCGTCGCCCTCGGGTGCTGTGCGGCGCGCTGATCGCCGCGGGAGCGCCCTTTCTCTGCTGGGATGTGTGGGCCACCGATCGCGGGCATTGGTCTTTTGACACGGGGCAGACTCTCGGGCTCGTGCTGCCCGGCGGGCTTCCGGTCGAGGAGGTCGCATTCTTCGTGGTCATTCCGCTGGCTGTCGTGCTGACCTACGAGGCGGTCGGTGTCGTGCTCGCCCGGCGCGCTGGTGGGGTTGCCCAGTGAGCGAGCGCAGCGAGCGAACCGATAAGGACAGTGCACTGTCGCTCATTGGGTGGCCGAGCGCTAGCGAGGTTGCCCAGTGAGCGAGCGCAGCGAGCGAACCGATAAGGACAGTGCACTGTCGCTCATTGGGTGGCCGAGCGCTAGCGAGGTTGCCCAATGAGCGAGCGCAGCGAGCGAACCGGTAAGGACAGTGCACTGTCGCTCATTGGGTGGCCGAGCGCTAGCGAGGTTGGC
>JBQTII010000119.1:0-3861 GCA_052388275.1 Sporichthyaceae bacterium
GGTTCAGCGCGGAGCCGGCCTTGTCGTTGGTGCCCGACGAGCGGGCACCACCGAAGGGTTGCTGGCCGACGACCGCGCCGGTGGGTTTGTCGTTGAGGTAGAAGTTCCCGGCGGTGAAGCGCAGGGCCGCACTGGCCTGGGCCAGGGCAGCGCGCTCGGTGGCGAACACCGCCCCGGTCAGCCCGTAGGGCGAGCCGGTGTCGACGAGGCCCAAGACCTTCTCCCAGTCCGCGTCCTCGTAGAGGAAGATCCCGAGGATCGGGCCGAAGAACTCATCCCGGAGCACGGCGTCGGCCGGGTCGGCGGTCTCGATGATCGTGGGCCGGACGAACCAGCCTTCGGAGTCCGCGCACCCTCCGCCGGCTAGCACGCGGGTCGCGCTGCGGGCACCCGCCGCCTCGATGGCGTCGCGGTGTCTGGCGAAGGCCCGCTCGTCGATAACGGCACCCAGAAAGTTGCTCAGGTCCGCGACGTCCCCCATCGGCAGCGCCGCGGTCTGCGCGAGCAGGTCCGCTCCCATCCGAGCCCACACCGAGCGCGCGATGAAGGCGCGCGAGGCCGCCGAGCACTTCTGGCCCTGATACTCGAACGCGCCGCGCAACAGCGCGACCCGCAGCGCGTCCGGGTCGGCGGAGGTGTGGGCGAGCACGAAGTCCTTGCCGCCGGTCTCCCCGACCAGCCGCGGGTAGGTGCGATAGGTGGAGAGGTTCTCCCCCACCGTGCGCCAGAGGTGGTTGAAGGTGGCGGTGGAGCCGGTGAAATGAATGCCGGCCAACGCCGGATGCCTCAACGCCACCTCCGAGGCTGCCACCCCGTCGCCCGGCAGGAGGTTGATGACCCCGGGGGGCAGGCCGGCCTCGGCCAGCAGGCGCATCGTCAGGTCGGCTGAGAGCAACTGGGTCGTCGACGGCTTCCAGATGACCGTGTTGCCCAGCAGTGCCGGGGCGCAACACAGGTTGGCCGCGATCGAGGTGAAGTTGAACGGGGAGACCGCGTAAACGAAGCCCTCCAGTGGGCGGTGGTCGGTGTGGTTCCAGAACCCCGGCGGCGAGATCGGCCCGGTGGCCAGGAGGTCGGCGGCGAAGGCGACGTTGTAGCGCCAGAAATCGACGAGTTCGCAGACCGCGTCGATCTCGGACTGGTGAATCGTTTTGGACTGCCCGAGCATCGTGGCCGCGTTCATCGACTCCCGCCACGGTCCGGCGAGCAGGTCCGCCGCCCGCAAGAACACCGCCGCGCGGTCGGTGAAGGACAGCTCGCGCCAGGCCGGCCCCGCGGCCAACGCCGCCTCAATACCGTCCGCCACCTGGGACCGGTCAGCCGCCGAGCCCGAGGCCAGGATCTGCCGATGCCGGTGCGGTGCCGGGACCGACACTTGCGGCCCCTCGCCGGCGAGGCGGCGGCCGTCGATGATCGGTCCGAGCGGGGCGAGTTCGGCCCCAAGGGCGGCGAGGGCGCCGCTGAGCCGGGCCCGCTCGGGTGTGCCGGGGCCGTAGGTCAGAACCGGTTCGTTGCGCGGCGGCGGAACCGCGCTCACCCCGTCCATGCGCTGCTCCTCCCCGGGCTCTACCCGGTCCGGCGATCGTCACCAGAGTTGATCGTGACACGCCGGGCGATGCCAGTGACGCAAGTGAAACGCTCTGCGCCAGGACAATTGTCGGCAAGAACATCGCCGCGCGGGGGGCGGGAGACGACTTCGCGCGCGACACTCCGGTGGACGACCACAGTTCTCGCCAATTCACATACAGCGCGCGATCTGTTGAGATACGTATGTCTTTCACATTCGTCGCGGTCGGAGAGTGAGCATGGGCACCAGGCGGGAGCAGTTGCGCCAGGCTCGCGCGGTGCGCCGAGCCCGCGCAGTGGCCATCGCCTCCCTCATTCCCGGCCTGGGTCACCTGCTCGCCGGCCGCCGGCGCGCCGGCCTGCTGCTGCTCACCGCGACGCTGCTGCTAGTCGGCGCGCTCGCCTACCTCGCCTCTGCACTGACCATGTCGGAGGCCGAACGCCTCGCGGTGCGCTCCGATGTTCTGCTGGGGGTCACCGCCGCCCTGCTCGCGATCGGGTTCGCCTGGTGCGGATCGATCCTGTCCGCCTACCGTTGCGCGCGCCCGATGCGGATGACCCGCACCCAGTGGCTGGGGTCCCAAGCGGTCGTCTGGTCGGTGTGCCTGGCCGTGATGACCCCGCTGACCTGGAGTGCGCAGCACGTGTACGCGGCCCGGGACGTTCTCGAGGTGTTCCGCGACGACGCGATCGTCGCAGCGCCCATCCCACCCCTGCCCACCCTTGCGCCGGTACCCGCGCCCACCCCGACCGCGCCCAAACCCTCCCCCACACCGACTCCCGTGCCGTTCGCCGACAAGGAACGCGTCAACCTGCTGCTGCTCGGCGGGGACGGCGGACCCAACCGCCGCGGAATTCGCACCGACGTGATCGTGATCGCCTCGATCGACACCCGAACCGGGCGCACCGCGCTGATCAGCATCCCGCGCAACCTGCAGCACATCCCGATGCGGCCCGGAACCCGTCTCGCGGCGGCCTACCCGAACGGCTTCGCGGACTTCTGGTTCGGCCTGTACACCGCAGTGCAGGACAACCCCGATCTGATGCCCGGTATCCGGCGCGAGAACGCACCGGCCGCGGCGGTGGCCGACGCCACCGCGTACCTGACGGGCTTGCCCATCGACTACTACGCGATGGTCAACATGGCGGGCTTCGACCAGCTGATCGACGCCCTCGGCGGCGTGGACATCGACGTGCGCTCGGGCAACGGCGCCCCGATCCCGATCGGCGGGTCCTACAACGCCGACGGCAGCGTGACCCGACCGCACGACGAGATCGAACTCGGCCGCCAGCACCTGTCCGGTCACAAGTCGCTGTGGTACGCCCGATCCCGCTTCGGCACCACCGATGACGAGCGCCAAGCCCGCCAGCGCTGCCTGCTCACCGCGATGTCGCGCCAGCTCAAGCCCGCCTCCGTGCTGGAGACCTTCCGCAGTTTCACCTCGGCCGCGAAGCAGATCATGGTGACCAACATTCCGGCCGGCGTCCTGCCCGACTTCATGGACCTGGCCCGAAAGCACGCCCAGAGCGCGCGTATCGACCGCGTCACGATTCTCGACATCATCGGCTCGAGCGTGTACCCGAACGTGGACGCCATCCGTGCCCGGGCCGCGCAGGCCGTCGAGGGCAAGGCACCCGCCTCGGCCTACCGTGATCATGGCGTCAAGCGCGAGATGTGCTGAGCTGACTCAGGTGGCGGCGAGCAGCGCCGCGATCTCCTGAGTGGCGTACCAGGCGAGTTCGTGATCCTCGACGGCGTCGACGGTGAAGATCGCGTCGGCATCTCCGGCGTCGGCGGCGGCGCTGGCCGTGATGGCTGCTGCCACATCGGCGGCGGCCGCCTGGTCGTCGATGTGCACCGCAACGACGTCGGGTACCTGCACGGGCACAGTGAGAGCGACGGCAGCCGGGTGCACACTCGCCGTCAGGGTAAGGGCGGTGTCGGCAACCTCGGCGACGACCACGATCCGCCGGGCCGAGGCACCCGGCTCGGCGGCGAGCAGCCGCAGGCAATGCCGGGCAGCGTCGACGGTCGCGGCGTACTCGAGCTCCTCGGCGTTGCCGTCGGAGTACCACTCACGCAACGCCGGAGTGAGCGCGAAGGCCCGGGCCGGGGCCTGGAACTCCCCGCGTCCCCACGCCGCGCGCAGGGTAGTCATGGTCACGGGCAGGTAGACCCGCACGTCGCCCCCCTCACCGCCACTTATCCACAGTCCGAATCGTGATCTTGACTCCTCAGTAACTTATTACTTTACTCATCAGTAACTTCCACTTTGCCGATAAAGCGGGACATGT
>JBQTII010000120.1:0-3220 GCA_052388275.1 Sporichthyaceae bacterium
GGGCCCGGGCACCGGCGGGGCTACCGGGCCCGGGATGCCGCCCCGGCCGGCGCGGCGCGGGCTGGGGGGGGCCCCACCCGGCGCGGGGGCGGGGGGGGCCACCGCCCCCCGCTGGGGGGCGTTGACGGCCGCGACCTCCGCGTCCAGCGGCAGTCCCCTCGACACTCCCTCGACACTCCCTCGACGTTGTCGGCGCGCCCTCATCCAACCCGAGCGCCATTGCCGCCACGGGGCCCGGGGGGAGAAGATTCCGCCTACCGCGCCGCGCGCGGGACCCGCCGCCGCTGCGTCGGCGACCAGCCCGACACCGAGGAGCCCCCCATGTCCGAAGCCGGAGTCACCGGTTTGACGTTGATGATCTCCGACACCCTGGAGGTGCTCCGTCAACTCAGCGATCAGGACTGGGACGCCGAGTCCGGGTGCGACGGATGGAGCGTGAAAGACCTCGTCAACCACCTAGCCGCGACGTTCACCGTCGTCATCGACCCCGTCAACGCCCTCGACGGCGTCACCGCCGAGGTCAGCCTGGAGGCCATCAACGACGTCATGGTCAGCGCTGGCGCCGACATGAGTCCGGCCGAGGTGCTGGAGTCCTACACCTCGCAAAAGGACGACGCTCTCGCTGCCGTCACAGCCGTGCAGGGACCGGACTTCGCCGAGGCACGAGCCGTCCTCGGCGACGTCGGGGAGTACCAGGTCGGCTGGTTCGCCAACGCCCTGTGCTTTGACCACCTGTGCCACCTGCACCACGACGTGCTCGCCCCGAGCGGCCCGGTCAAGCTCTCCGCCCCGCCCCTGGACGAGGCCCGCCTGGGACCCTCGCTCGACTGGTTGATCGAGGTCATCCCGCAGTGGAGCAAAGCCCCGCTGGCGGCAGCCCTCACCGCCCCGGTGGACGTCACCTTCACCGGCCTGGCACCAAAACAGTTCCAGCTGCGGCCCACCGGCGCGGACATCGTCGAGGTCGTGCTCGGTGCCTCCGGCGCCGGCGCGTCGATCACCTCCGACGCACTCGACGCGATCGGCTGGCTGACCGGGCGCACGGACAAGAGCCTGCACACCAAGCTCGGCGGCGACACCGAGCTCGCGGCGCGTGTGCTGGCCGAGCTCAAGGCCGTCTGACGCAGCCCAGCTCACGGGTGCGTAGCGACGCTCACGGCGCGCCGCCTCGGGCTCGAGGTCGGCTGGTGATCAAAGTGGATATGAGCGTGACGCTCGCGCGACTCCGGAGTGCCTCACCGATATCAACGTTGATCTCCAGCCTGCATGCCAACGGCGTTTGTCCGGGACGAAGCAGCCGTTGGCCGTTTCTCAGTGCTCGAAGACGTCGTCGTCGCCGTCGGGTTCGACCTCGACGATCTCTTCCTCCGGGACGGTCTCCAAGGTGCAGAACACGGCGTAGCTGACGGCCCAGCGAACCGGGTCACCACCGCTGAGCAGGGTCACGGCCCCGTGAATCGTCTCGTCCGCCATCGACGCGACGTACTCGGTGACGTCCGGTCCCTCGGTAATAAGGTGATAGCGCAGGGCGCCGACGAGTTCAGCGTCCTCGCTGGCAGCGAGATAATCCAGCAGGCCGTCCGCGGGCTGTGCGAACAGATCCTGCTCCCAGTCGATCTCTTCCCACTCGCGGTGATCGACCCGATAGCCCTCGTGGATCTCGCACTCCATCACTGCGGTCACCGCGTCCTGAATGTCCATGGTCAACGCGGCACCCCACTGGATCTTGTCCAAGCCGGCGTCGACCTCGGTCATCGGTGTACCTCCATGAGTGCGGACCCGGTGGGCGAACCAGGCATGGAGATGATGCCCCGGGGCTGGGCCCCGTTCCCAACGGGATCCGATATCCCCTCACATCGGGGGTCCGGCGGCCTGGCCGCACCTGCCGGCTCAGCGGCGGTATTCGGGGTTGGCGAACTCGGGCCTGGTGCCGGCGTCCCAGGCGGCGCGCGAGGTGCCCGCGCCGGGGATGCCGCCGGCGGCATCGAGCAGGGCCGCCAGGTGCATGAGGTTCCAGCTCATAAAGGTGGTGTTGCGGTTGGTGAACTCGGTCTCGGGGCCGCCGGAGCCCTCATCGAGGTAGGAAGGCCCGGGACCGATCGCGCCGATCCAGCCTGCGTCGGCCTGGGGCGGAATGACGTAGCCGAGGTGCTGCAGGCTGTAGAGGATGTTCATGGCGCAGTGCTTGACCCCGTCCTCGTTGCCCGTGATCAGCGCGCCCCCGACCCGCCCGTAGTAGGCATACTGCCCGCGGTCGTTGAGCAGCCCGGAGCAGGAGTAGAGCCGCTCGATGACGTGCTTCATCACCGAGGAGTTGTCCCCCAGCCAGATCGGCCCGCCCAGCACCAGGATGTTCGCCGCCAGCACGCGCTGGTAGAGCGCGGGCCACTCATCACTGGCCGCCCCCTTCTCGGTCATGTCCGGGTACACCCCGATGGCGATGTCATGGTCGATGGCCCGGATCTGGTCCACGCTCACGCCGCGGTCGGCCATGATCGCCGCGCTGCGGTCGATCAGACCTTGGGTGTGGCTCAACTCCGGCGATCGTTTGAGAGTGCAATTGATGAACAGGGCGCGAAGGCCGTGGTAGTGCGGAGCATCGGGGCCGCCGCCGGCGCCTGGATTCACCGTTGTCATGACCGGTACATCGTCGCGCAGGAGGTCCGCGCGCCTTGTTCACCACACCGACACATCCGCGCACTCGGGCATGCGAATACGGTGGGCGCATGGCTTCCTACGTGGCGATAAATGTGCTGAGCGTGCCGGCGGAGATGGGTGCGCACCTGGAGGAGCGGTTCGCCGCCCGCGCGGGGATGGTCGAGGGCTCGGAGGGGTTCGAGGGCTTCCAGCTGCTGCGCCCGGTCGAGGGCACGGAGAAGTACTTCGTCTTCACCCGGTGGGCGTCGAAGAAGCACTTCGAGCTCTGGCGCGACGGCCAGGGCGCGGCCGCGCACGCTGGGGAGCGCGCGCAGGCCGGCCCGATGGCAGCGATGAGCGCCGAGCTGTGGGCTTTCGACGTCGTCCTGGACGTCGCCCCTTCGGCCTGAATCGCAGCCGCCGCGTCTCCGCCGCGTCTCCGCCCCGCCCTACCCGCCCCTACCCGCCCCTACCCGCCGCGCACGACGCGCCCCCCCGCCCCGCACGTCGCGCACGTCGCCCCCGCCCCTACCCGCCGCGCACGTCGCCCCCACCCGCCCCTACCCGCCCCGCACGCCGCCCC
>JBQTII010000121.1:0-27095 GCA_052388275.1 Sporichthyaceae bacterium
GGCCCCGCGTCGCGCCGCTGGGCGGCCTGGGCGGGGGGGGTCGGGGGGTGGGGGGCCCCCCACCCCCCCCCCCTACGCGCACGCAAGGGCGAAGCGGGGTGCAAGGGCGAAGCGGGTGCAAGGACGAGGCCGGGTGCTCAGATGTAGGAGCGTTGGGGGAAGTTCGGGGGCCGCTTCTCGCGCAGGGCGTTGAGTCCCTCCTGCGCCTCCGGCCCGGTGAAGCCCAGGATCCCGAACGCGAGCGAGGCCTCGAAGGACGGCCAGTTCGAGCGGATCCAGTTGTTCAGCGCCGATTTGGTCCATCTGATCGCTGCGGGGGCCCCGGCGGCGAGCTTGACGGCGATCTCCAGCGCACGGGCATCGACCTGGTCATCGTCCACGCAAAAGGTGACCAGCCCGATCCGCTCGGCCTCCTCACCGGTCAGGGAATCGCAGGTCATCAGGTAGTACTTGGCCTTCGACATCCCCACCAGCAACGGCCAGATCGCCACCGCATGATCGTCGGCCGCAACGCCGAGCGCGGTGTGCCCATCGACCAACTTGGCGCTCCGTCCGGCCACCGTCACATCGGCCAGCAGGGCGGCGGCGAGCCCACCACCGGCCGCCGCCCCGCTGATCGCGGACACGATCGGCTTGTTGCACTCGAGCATGTTCAGCACCAGTGCGCGGCCCTCCTTCCACATCTGGCAGCGGAAGTCGTAGTCGTCGATGATCTTCTGCACCATGTCGAAGTCGCCGCCGGCGGAGAACGCCCGCCCATGACCGCCGAGCACTACTGCAGATACCTCGGGGTCGGCGTCGATCAGTCTCCAGATCGAACCGAGTTCGCAGTGCATCTGGAAGTCGAAGGAGTTCATCGGGGGACGGTTCATCATCACTCGCAGGACGTGCGGAGCAGGCCAATCCAGCTCCAGGCTCTCGTAGGCCGGGTAGTTCACCTGAGCTTGCATCAGATACCTCCCGCACTTCCGAACTCATCCCGCAGAACCTGTTTGGCAATTTTGCCGTACACCGCCCGCGGCAGCTCCTCGCGGATCACCACCCGATGAACCCGCTGGTACTTCGCCAGCTGGTCATTGCCCCACGACCGCAACCGCTCTGCCTCGACGGTGGCGCCCGGTGCCGGCAACACGACGAGCAACGGCGTCTCGCCCCACTTCGAGTCAGGCACCGCGATCGCGGCGCATTCACTGACGTCGGGGTGGGCCATGAACACGGCCTCGATGTCGACGGCGTACACGTTGATTCCCCCCGACTTGATCATGTCCTTGAGTCGTCCCGAGATGTAGACGAAGCCCTCGGTGTCGAGGTGACCCAGGTCGCCGCTGCGCATGAACGTGCGGCCATCAGGAGCGACCCACGTCGCCTCGGCGGTGAGCTCGGGGTTCTGGTAGTAGCCGGTCATCATCATCAGTGAATGTGCGACGAGCTCACCGGTGACGCCTGCCGGCAGCTCGCGACCGTCGGGATCGATCACCCGGATGTCATCGAGCAGCGCCGGCTTACCCACGCTGGTGCGCTTGCCCCGGGCCGCATCGGCCGGAATACGTAGCGTGGAAAAACCTTCGGTGAACCCGTAGACCTCGTGGATCCCCCCTACGGGGAAGGCCTCCTCCAGCGCCCGATAGGTCTTCTCAGCCAACGGCTGACCGGCCGTCACGAGCACGCGAAGGGAGCCCACGTCGTAGGTGGCGAGCTTGTCATCTTGAAGTACCGCGATCCACTGCGTCGGCACCAGGAAGGCATGGGTGCCGCCTTCACGTTCGACGGCACTCAGGAACGCTGCTGCGGAAAAGGCAGGCAGGATGACGAGGGTGCCGCCGCAGTACATCACCGGCGCCATTGTGATCCAGGTTCCCGACGCGTACGGCGGAGTCCCCAGGACGGCGACGGAGTACCGGTCTGCCTTCAGGCCGGGACCAAAGCCATACGGGTAGGCCATCCGGCTGAGGTGGGTGTGCTCGATCCCCTTGGGCTGACCTGTGGTACCCGAGGTGTACAGGATCGTGATGATGTCGTGCGGGGCGATCCGTACCCCGCACTGCCCACTCGATGCACTCGCCATCTCCGCCCGGGCCGAGGACCAGCCGGGGCTCGGTTCGGCTCCGAAACTGAGCCATGCACCTACGCCGGGCAGGCCGACCCGGATGGCGTCCAGTTGCGCCTCGGTCCCGCTGTCGGCCACCACCAGCACTGCGTCGGCATCCGCCGCGAGCCGGGTCAGGGACTGCGGGTCGAGCATCACATTCAGCGGCACCGTGACGCAGCCCGCCTTCGCGCTGCCCCAGAACGCGATCCACGCCTGCGCGGAGGCCGGCATGAGCAGCGCGACCTTGTCACCCTTACCCAGACCGCGTCCGCGCAACACGTTCGCGAACCGATTGGTCTCCTCCTCTACCTGACGCCACGTCAGTCGTAGGTCCTCGCAGACCACCGCGACCGCATCGCCGTGGATACGTGCGTTCGCCGTGATGACGTCCGGCATGAGCAGCGCGAAGTCCTGCGCGAGGGGCGCTACCAATGCGACCATCCCGGTTTCCCGGCCTGGCAGGCCTCGTAGGCGTAGGGGTCGACGGGTTGCAGGATCCCGGTGGTGACCCGGGATCCCTCCCGCACGCGGCAGTGATGCTCGTCCAGCCCGCGCAGCGCTAGACGCACCGCAGGGTCGGTGACGTCATAGCGGTCCCATTCGACTCGCGGCGGCCCGTCGTACTCCCCGTGGTGCAGGCCCCCCTCGGGAGTTCCGCCGTAGAAGCCGCAGCGCATGAACGCGGTCTGCACGCCGAGGCGCTCCAGGTGCAGGTGGCGGGTACTGCCGTCGTTGAAGGTCAGATCGATCAGGCCCTCGGTGAACAGGTGAGTCTCCGGTTCGAATCTCAGCCGCCGTTGGACCTCGCGCACCCAGGCGGCGCGGGGGTGCGGGTCCTGCAACGGGTACATCACCTTCTTGCCCCACAGCCCGACGTCCCCGAGATCGATCCAGATCCCGCCCGGCCAGCCGGCGCGGCCCACCTGGCCGCCGTTCATCGCCGGCCCGCCGACCCCGCGCCCAACCCCCCAGTGCCGGTCGCGCGTGCCGTGCGCCTGCCCCGGTCCCCAGGTGATCCGCTCGTCGCCGACCTGCACCCAGCCCGACACCGTGCCGAAGCCCTCGAACCCGGCAGTGACGTGCCGCTCGCCCGCCGGTACCTCGGGCCCCCAGGCCGCCGCGTACTCCTGGCGGTGGGTGTCGGTGAAGGTCAGGTCGTAGGAGAAGCCCCAGTCGCCGTCGTCAAGGACGTGGTGCCAGCATCGCAGGCCCTCGACGATCCTCGGGTGCAGCGGCCCGACCCGCAGGTCGGCGCGGTCGTGACCCAGCTTGCGGAAAGCGCGCACCGAGCGGTGCTCACCACGAAGGTTGACGATCGCGTAGGCCTCGGCGCGACCGAGCAAGGGGTAAAAGGTGCCGCCGACCGCGAGCATCGCGTCGCCGGTGTCGTCGTGCCAGACGTTCCAGTACCGGTCGTAGAACCGGGGGTCCTTGGAGGGCGAGTAGTCGTCCCCGATCGTGTCGGGGCCGACGTGGTAGAGCAGGTCGTCCTCGGCGCAAAGTGCGTTGGTGCGGCACACGACCACCTCCAAGTGCTCAGCGATCACGGGTTGGGGTGACACCTGACCGGCCCTGCCTGCGAGGCGGGTCATACCTCCCCGATGATCCCGAAGCAACCCTGGAGCAAGGCCCGCGCGCCAACGCCGGTCGGGTACGACCATGCTCACGGTAGTGGCTCAGAACGCTGTCGAGACGGCGGGGACCAGCCCAGGCCACAAGGCCGCCGCGAGGAGTGGACTGCGCGGTTCTACTGCTGGGCGCGCGCGTTGTCCGCCACACCGAGGCGGTGCAGGGTCTGCTCCTGCCAGCCGTACTGCGCGCCGCGCGGGGCACAGGACGGCCGATCGAAACAGACGATCGCCGCGTAGGGGAACAGCGTGCGCTTGCGCCTGCCGTCGACGGAGTAGACGACCTCGAGCCCGTTGACCGCCCCGACCTGCTCGGACAGCAGCCGGAACCCCGCCATCACGATCACCTGCTTGGTGCCCGCGATGGCCGTGCCCAACGGCCGGGTGATCCGCAGGGCTGGCTGCGGGTATCCCGCGTCGGCGACCAGGTTGGACCGGCGCACGGGGCGGGTGCGGGCCATCGACGCGCCGAGGTAGGCGACGTTGGCGGACATCAGCGGGGTCACCGAATGCACGACTATCTCGCCGTCCTGCTCGGGAAAATGGCCGGCCAGACTGAAGTCGGGCGCGGCGGGCGAGAGCGGCAGATCGTCGAAGACGAGCTCGGGGGCCGCGCCCAGGCGCGGGCCCTGCTCGTTGAGGGCGTCGACGGTCCCCGCGGTGATCCCGAGGGCCAACACCGCGGCGGCTGCGCAGATCGCCACCCGCGACCACCGCATCCACCACCGTGAGCCACGGGACGGGAGCACCTGCGGCGGTTGCTGCGGGGGCCGCAGACCCAGGCTCTTGCCGCTCGGCTGAACCAATGCTTTTGACGTGTAGTCAGTTTCCATCGGTGGCGGTGTCTTGAGGCCGATCATGATCAGTTCCCCCCCGGGACGAGATCGAATTGACGCAGAACATCATCGCTCCACTTGCTGTCATCCGCCGCTTTACAGGCGGCCTTGCTGGCACAGATCGTCGCCGCGTGCCGGAAATCCATGTGTCGGGTTCGGCCGTTGACCGTGTAGACGACGCGAATGCCGTTGACCGCTCCCACGTCGCCGGAGACCAGACGGAAACCGATGGCAACAGAGGCTGACAAGTAGCCTCCGCTGGCACCTTGCCGGAGCGTCTCCTCCGCCGTGATTGCCGCACCGAACTCTCGGACCATCCGCAGTTCCTTGGCGGGGAAGCCAGGTGCAATTGCCAGGCTTCCCCGGGCAAGGTCCCGTGGCCAGAGGGCGTATGCCCCGACGTACTCGACGTTGGGCGAGGTCAGCGCCTCCACCCGGATCATGCGAAGCTCCGCACCCGGGTGGTCGATCGGAAAGCTTGCCATCGTAAATTTCTGGCCTACCGTCAGTTCCAATCCGCCGTAGACCGTCGTGGGATCGCTCGCAGACAATTTGTCGTCACTCCTGCCTGTAATCACGACGACAGTGACGACAAGGGCTGCTACCAGTGCTATCACCCCGCCTAAGCGCCAGCGCGCGACGCGAGTTGCCGCGTCACCAGGGCTGAGATCAGTACTGTTCTCAGATGTCACAGCTGGAATCCTTGCAACCGCTGATCGGGCTTGGTCGGCAGCGCACTGTCGCCGCACCAGCCGCCGCGGCGGCCCTTCTGGAACCTGAACTCGATCCGCACCGTCTTGCTATAACCGCTCACGGCAGCACCAGTGAATGAGGCCCGGCCCAGCGGGGTGAAGGTGAAGGCGGAGGAGTAGGTCGCGGCACGTGCATCAGTGGTGAATACCGCCTTGAGGCCGCCGGCGTCAGCGATGTTGTCTTCATGGCAGGTCCACTGCGGCAATCGGGATGCGATCACGTCACCTCCACCGGTGATCTCACTCGGCTGGGTCAGATACTGCACCTTGTACCGCTGGAAGTGATTCCCGTGGCAGACGCGCCGCTTGACCTCCTGCACGATCTGCACCTGGAACTCCCGGGAGAGGGCGGATCCGCGGGCAGCGGTCACGGGGTGGAACTCGGCCCCGGTGGTGATCGAGCGCTCGCGCGAGCCGTTGATCCCGAAGCTGATTCCTCCGTCGATACTCAACCCCGTCGTGCTGGCCGTGCTGGAGCCCTCGTCGTACCTCGTCACCACCGTGGCGCCATTGCGGATCAGCGCCGAAGCGGCCGTCGTCATGACCTTCTGCGTCCCGAGGAGCTTCCAGTTCGTGCACGACATCCCCAGCTGTGGCAGGTCCCCCCGGGTGATCGGTCGCTCGTCAATCGGCGGCTCCCCCGCGGCGAGAGCGACCGGGGCGGCGGCGTTCAGGTCCTCCCCGGTGGCCGGGTCCAGCACCAGGTCCAGCGCCCCGTCGGCGCGCTCGCGCACCGCGGGAACCAGAGCGTGGGTGAGCGCGCTCCCGGCCCAGGTGGCGGCCTTCAGATCCGGGTGCACCTGCGAGAGATACACGTAATGCCGCCCGCCGTGGAAGACGTTGAGTTCGATGTCGATCCCGTTGGCCCCGGCCAGCGCCACGAGGGCCGGGGTGAGCCCCATGCGCAGGTCGTAGCGACCGGAACGGTCGGTGACGGTGCGCGCGAGCGGGATCAGCTCGAACTCCCCGCCGATCGGTAGCTTCGCCAACTCCTCGTTGCGCGGCCACGCGGCCAGCAGCACCTGCGCGCCCCGCAGCGGCTCACCCGCCGGGTCACGCAACACCCCGCGCACCATGCTCGGCGCCCCGAGCCCCGCGCTGTCGGGCAGGGGCGCGAACTCCGGAAAGCGCACCAGCGCCGACCCGAGAAGTTCGGTCACAACGCCCGGCGCCGGTGCGGCAGTGGCCGCTCCAGCGAGGCCGACAACAAGCGTGGCCGCCACAGCGGCGGCGATGGACGTGCGGATACCAGTCCTCATGTGATCCCCCCGGATCCAACAATTCCCGGCCCCCTGCCGGAGGCGCGACGCTAACGCACCTCATGCCCGCTCTGCCCAGGTCTGTCCAGAAACTCAGGTGATCTTCAGGAAGATCGCCGCGGTCTCGATGAGCCGAGCGGGCGCCGGGGCGCGTCTGTGTCCGCCGACTGCTCAAGACTGCCGCCTGACCGGCCAACCGGTCGCCACGGACAGCCTCGACTCTCATCCCAACCCGCGAGCCGGAAGTCCTCGTGCGTCACGCGAGCGCCACCGGGAGGCGGACCGGCCCGCGGGCCACCATCGAGTTGGTCCACGGGATCTGCGAGCGCGGCTCGGTGATCCGCCAGTTGGGGAAGCGGCGCAGGATTTCGGTAAGCGCGATCTGTACCTCCATCCTGGCCACCGGAGCGCCCAGGCAGAAGTGCGCCCCCTTGGAGAATGCGAAGTGCGCGGCCGGATGGCCCTCGACCGTGAGGGTGTCCGGGTTGGTGAAGACGGCCGGGTCGCGGTTCGCGGCGGCGAGCATCGCGAAGATCCGGTCGCCCGGACTCAGGGTGGCGCCCCCGAGTTCGGTGTCGGTCACCACCAGTCGGGCGGTGGACAGCACGGGTGAGTCGTAGCGCAGGAACTCCTCGACGGCGGTCGGCATCAACGCATCCGGGTCGCCCGCGAGCTTCGCGTGGGCTTCGGGGTGCTCAGTCAGCGCGATCAGGGAGTTGCTCAGCAGATGCGCGGTGGTCTCCTGCGCGCCGTTGGCTATCATCATCATCGCCGCGACGATCTCGTCGTCGCTGAGCCGGTCCGCACCCACGACGTTGCCGAGCAGGTGGGTCACGACATCCGGCTGCGGGTCGAGGCGCCGCTGCTCAATCAACTCGCGGAACAACCCCGCCATCGACTGTGCCCCCTGTCGCGCCTGGGCGTACTTGTCGGGCACTCCGCGGGCGCTGCCGATGAACATCATCATCTGATCCGACCACGCCTTGACCTCGCCGAGGCGTGTGCGCGGCACCCCGAGCAGATCCATCACCACATAGCCCGGCAGCCGAAGCCCGATCTCGGTGTAGAAGTCGAAGGTTTCCCCGGTCCCCAACTCGTCGAGCAGGTCGGTGGTGATCGACGCGGTCGCAGCCCGCATCCGATGCACCATCTTGGGGTTGATCGCCGAGGAAAGGTGACGGCGCACGCGGGTGTGATTCGGCGGGTCCTGGAAGACGATCCACTGGGTCAGCCAGTCCAACACCTCACCCGCGGTGGTGCGATCCGGCTCCGGCAAGTGGGCATTGATCTCCCCCAACCGGTTGGCCGAGAACACTTGCGGCGTCATCACCACGGTGTTCACGCCGGCCCAGTCCAGGGCCAGCCAGCCCGACAGCGCCGGGCACCAGGCCACCCCACCACGAGCGCGCAACTCGGCGAAGATCGCGTAGGGGTCGCGCAGCGTCGCCGGATCACGAGGGTCGTACTCGATCGTCATGCGCGGCCTCTCCGGGACATCAGCCCTGACGGTCTCAGCCCAGAGCCTGTGTCACCAATACCTCATGAGCGAAACTTGGACCCGGCCACAAGATTCGCCGCCTACCCCATCTCCCGCAGCAGGGGTGAGGTGTGTCACGGTCTACTGCATGAACCTGCCGATCAAGCGCGTCGTCACCGGTGTCGACGCCCAGGGAACCTCGATCTTCTACTCCGACGCGGCCGCCGAGCCCGAGACGTTGGCGATGATGCCCGGGGCGGAGTTCTTCCGCCTCTGGGGCACCGACGACGCCCCGCGCAGCCCCGTCACCGACCCGCAGCCCGCCAACCACACGTTCTTCCCCGGCCCCAAGGGTTCCCGGTTCGCCCTGCTGCGCTTCCCACCCGAGACGGCCCCAGATCCGAACACTCCCGCGCCGGACGCCGACGCCATAACGGCGATGGCCGCGGAGGCGGAGGAGAAGTTCCCCGGCCTGCTCGGGGTATTCGAACCCGATGCCCCCGGCATGCATGCCACCCGCACGCTGGACTACGCGATCGTCATCGAAGGCGAGTTGTGGCTCACCCTGGACAACGAGGCGAGCGTGGTGCTACCCGCGGGCTCCTGTGTCGTGCAGAACGGTGCCCGGCACGCCTGGAACAACCGCGGCACCTCGCCCGCGACGCTCGCCTACGTGATCATCGACGCCGGCTGCCAGGGAGAACGCAGATGACACCCACAACCCCCCAGGTCGACGCCGTCGTCGTCGGTGCAGGCTTCGCCGGTCTGCGCAGCATTCATGAGCTGCGCTCCCTCGGGATGAGCATGCAGGTCTTCGAGGCCGGCAGCGATGTCGGCGGCACCTGGTACTGGAACACCTACCCGGGCGCGCGCCCCGACACCGAGAGCTGGGGTTACTGCTTCTTCTTCGACCGTGAGCTCGGCCAGGACTGGCAGTGGGCCGAACGCTTCCCCTCCCAGCCCGAGGTGCTGGCGTACATGCGCCACGTCGCGGATCGCTTCGACATGCGCAGGGAGATCGCCTTCAACGCGCGAGTCAACGGCGCGTTCTTTGACGAGGCCACCAATCTGTGGACCGTGCGCACCGACGCCGGCCACGAGATCACCTGCCGTTGGCTGATCACCGGGCTGGGGTGGCTCGGCGTGGCGTACAAGCCTTCGATCCCCGGCCTGGATTCATTCCAGGGCGAGTGGTATCAAACCTCGCTGTGGCCCAAGACCTCCCCTGACCTCGCGGGCAAGCGCGTCGCCGTGGTCGGCACAGGCGCCACCGGCGTGCAGGTCATCCAGACGATCGCGCCGATCGTCAGTCATCTGACGGTGTTTCAGCGCACCCCGAACTTCATCATGCCCGGCCGTAACCACCCGCTGACCGACCAGCAGCGCGCCGAACTCACCCGGGACTACGACGCGATCGTCGCGCAGACCTTCAGCCACGTCTTCGCGTTCCCGATGGACCCCGCCAACCAGTTGGGTTCCGAGCTCACCGAGGACGCCGACCTGATCCGCGTCTTCGAGAAGGGCTGGGAGGACGGCGGGTTCCGTTACATCTTCACCACCGTCGACGACATGCTCGTCGACCAGCGGGTGAACGACATCGCCGCGGAGTTCGTGCGCACCAAGATCCGAGCGATCGTCAAGGATCGGGTCACCGCGGACCTGCTATGCCCCACGACGCACCCCATCGGCGGCAAGCGGCCGCCGTTGGGCAACTTCTACTACGAGACCTACAACCGCCCCAACGTCTCGCTGGTCAGCGTGCGGGAGAACCCGATTACCGAGGTCACGGCGAACGGGGTCACGCTCGCCGACGGCACGAGCTACGAGGTCGACGTGATCATCTTCGCCACCGGCTTCGACGCGATGACCGGGCCGCTGGAGGCGATGAACGTGCACGGGCCCGGTGATCGGACCCTGCGCCAGGAATGGGCGCAGGGCCCGAACCTGCACCTGGGGATCTCCCAGCCCGGCTTCCCGAACCTGTTCGCCGTCCTTGGACCCCAGGGCCCGTTCGCCAGCCACCCGCCGGTGATCGAGAAGCAGGTCGAGTTCATCGGCAAGGTGCTCTCCCGAGCCCAAGCCGACGGGGCGCAGCGCATCGAGGCCACCGTCGAAGCGGGTGCGGCCTGGACAGCAATGTGCGACCTGATCCTGAACATGACGCTGGTCCCCCAGGGATTGGGCGACCGCCCCTGGTTCCTCGGTGCCAACGTGCCGGGCAAGAAGCAGACGACGCTGACCTACCTGGGCGGGATGGCCGGCTACGTCGCCGAGCTGGACAAGGAGATCGCCGACGGCTTCGGCGGATATTCCTTCGCCGGGGTCCCCGTCCCCACCTGAGGAACGGCACCGAGTGCACTGCTGTGATGCAGTGCCCTGGTGCTCGCGGCGTGTCATCTAGGGTTCGCTCCATGACTGAGCGGCTGGCGCTGTTCCCACTCGGCACGGTCCTCTACCCCGGCCTGCTGCTGCCGCTGCACATCTTCGAGGATCGCTACCGCCGCCTCGTGGCCGACCTCACCGCCGACCTGCCCGCCGGCACCGACCTCGACGAGGACACCACCCAGGCTGCCTTCGGCGTGGTCGCGCTGCGTAAGGGCCGCGAGACCGGCGCGGACGGTGCGCGCGCCCTGCACGCGATCGGCTGCACGGCGGCGCTGCGACGCGTGGAGCCGCTGCCCGATGGACGCTTCGATCTGATGACGACCGGAGCGCGGCGCTTTCGCCTGCATGCCGTGGACACCTCCGGGCCCTACCTCGTCGGCGAGATCAGCTATCTCGATGAAGACCTCGGGGAGGCTGCCGAGGTCCTGGCGCACTCGGTCACCAAGGCCTATCTGGCCTATCGCGATCAACTGCTCTCGCTGCAGGGCCAGGCCCCGCGCGTGCGCGGCCAGCTGCCGACCGACCCTCTGGTCCTGTCCTACCTGGTGGCCGCGGCGATGGTGCTGGACCGCCCGGACAAGCAGCGCCTGCTCGAGGCCGCGGACGCCGGGGCGCGACTGCGCAGCGAACTTCGCCTGCTGCGGCGCGAGCGTGCGATGCTCGCCCACCTGCCCTCGTTACCGGGTGCCGACCTCGCCCGCGAAACCGGGTGTCTGAACTGACCTCGTGATCGAGGCCGCCTCCGCGACGGGAGGGATCGCCGGGTCGGGGTCGCCCTCGGGGGCCTCGCCCGCATCGACGGACTCCGCGGGCGTGCGCTCCAGCCCACCGATCAGCGACAGGTAACTGACCAGGACCCCGACGGGCCAGGCCAGCAGCACCGCGTCGGCGCGCAACTCCAGCGCGCCATGGACGGTCTCACTCTCGGCGAGACCGAAGGCTGTGGCGCTGATCGGCGGGGGGCCGAACGCCTCCCCGACCTCGCGTGCCAGGTAGGCCCCTGCCAGCGCCGCCAGCGTCGTGCCGAGGATCGCGCCGAGGTGCCCGCGCCAGCGCCAGTACCCCAGGGCGCCGCTGATCACGCCGACGACCAACCCCAGGATGAGAAACCACCCGTCCGCGGCGATGAACTCCGAGGTGTCCTGGTTGTCCAGGAAGACCTCACCAGCAAGATTGACGTAGGTCGGCGTCGGGGCAATCCACTGCCACACCATGCCGACGTAGGGCGCGACCGCGATGGTGATGGCAACGGCGAGCGCGGCCACCCGCAACTGGGCGGTGGCCCCCGTGGCGCGCACGAGCGGGGCGATGGGCGAGCGTCGAGCGCTCACCCCCTCCGGGCGCGGAGACGGCTTCGCCCGGCTTCCCACTCGCCCAGTATTCCCGAGGCCTGGCCGTCGGTTCGCGCGGCCGGGCCGATCGTGCTCGCCAGGGGCTACCAGGGCGATAGAACGACGTGCTAGAAAAGCCCCCGATTGGTCACATGCAGGGCTGACGTCCGAATGCCCGGTCGCTATTGCGACCACTTACTCGGACGCCCCGCGCGGCGCAGCGAGCACAGGTGAGGACAGCGCGATGGCGGTAACCGCACCACCGCAGGACCCGCCGCCGCATTCCGTGCCCACGCGCACCGCCCTGGGCCGCTGGGGCGTCTACGTGGCGCGACATCCACGCCGCGTCATCTGGGCCACGCTGGCTGCTCTGATCGGCTTCGCCGCCCTGGCCCCGATCTTCCTGGCCCGCCTGCTCGGGGTGGGCTACGACACCCCCGGCACGGATTCCGCGCGGGCCGGCGCCATCGTCTCCGGCGCACTCGGCTCCACCGAGGCGGTCCTCGTCGTGGTCTCCAGTGAGAGCCGAACCGCGACCGACCTCGCCTTCGCCCGGGTCACCGGCGCCGCACTGGCCGTTGCCGCCCAGACGAAGGGCGTCGCCGCGATCCCACCCGCGGATCTGGGCGGGGCAACCTCCCCGGACGCCAAGGTGATCTATCGCAGCGTGCTGCTGAGCGGGGACGCCGGCGAGCGTCAGAAGACCTCCAAGGTCCTCGCCCATGACCTGGCCGCGATCGACACCGCCGCCCTGGACGCCGCCGACCTTCGCATCGGGCTCTCCGGGGAAAGCCCGTTCTTCGTCGACCTGCTGCACGCCGAGGAAGAGGGACTGGCGATCGCCGAGGCGGTCGGTCTGCCCCTGGCCCTGCTGGTGCTGTTCTTCACCCTCGGCTCCGTCCTCGCGGCGGGCCTGCCGATCCTGATCGGCCTGGCCGGCGTCGTCGTCGCGCTGGGCATCCTCGGGTTCCTGTCCCTATTCACCACCTTCGACATCTTCGCCGAGAACGGCGTGATCATGGTCGGCCTCGCGGTCGGCATCGACTACGCCCTGTTGATCGTGCGCCGCTTCCGCGAGGAACGCGAGCAGCACGACGTCGAGACCGCCACCGCGATCACCATGGCGAGCGCCGGGCGCACCGTGCTGTTCTCCGGCGCGACCGTGGTGTTCGCGTTGCTGCCCATGGCGGTGATCGATGTTCCGACGTTGAGCAAGTTCGCCTTCGCCGGCCTGCTCGGTGTCGCGGCCGCCATCGTGATGGCCCTGGTGCTACTGCCGGCGGTGCTGGTGCGACTGGGCGATCGCGCGCTGCGGGTGCGGCTGCGCCGGATGCGTGAGCGCGGCTTCGCCGCCGGTGGCGGATCGCCGCGCTGGGAGAGTCTGGCGCGGGCCGTCATGCGCCGCGCCTGGCTGGTGCTGGGCGGCGTCCTCGCGCTGCTCATCCTGGCGGCGGCCCCACTGGCCGGGGCGAAGGCCGGCATCGACCTGAACGTGCGCGCTTTTTCTGACGAACCTTCAGTGCAAACGCTCGCCACGCTGCAACAGGCCTTCCCCGCGATCAGCCTGGGCAAGGTCGAGATTGCCGTGCTCGGCGGGGAGGACGCCCGCCTGGCCACCGAAGGTCTGCTCGCCGATGAAGGGCTGTACTCCGGCGTCCGCTCTCAGTTCCTTTCCGAAGGCGCCTATCTGATCACCGCCGATCTGGCCGTTCCCAACGACGCCCCGCAGGCCGAGGCCGTCGTCGAGCGCACCCGAACCGCGCTCGAGACCGGCCTCCCCGCCGGCGCCGAGGCCTTCGTCGGCGGCATCACCGCCCGCAGCATCGACTACGCCGACGAGGTGGCGAGCAAGACCGCAGTGGTCCTGATCTTCACGATGGCGCTGTGTTTCCTGTTGTTGCTCGTCATGTTGCGCAGCCCGTTGCTCTCGCTCAAGGCCGTCATCACCAACCTGCTCGGCATCGCGGCCGCGATGGGGCTGACGGTGCTGGTCTTCCAGGAGGGCTACGGCGAATCCCTACTGGACTTCACCAGCCCCGGCTACCTGCAGGCCTGGATGCCGCTGACGCTCTTCGTCGTGCTCTTCGGGCTGTCGATGGACTATGAGGTCTTTCTGGTCTCCCGGATGCGCGAGGAATACCTGCGCACCGGCAACAACACCGAAGCCGTCGCGGCCGGCCTGGCCCGCACTGGCGGCGTCATCACCTCCGCCGCGCTGATCATGATCGCGATCTTCGGCGCGTTCATGCTCTCCCCGGCACCCGAGATCAAACAGCTCGGCTTCGGTCTCGCCGTCGCGATCTTGATCGACGCCACCATCATTCGCGCCCTACTCGTCCCCGCCTTCATGCGCATCGCCGGCGACTGGAACTGGTGGTGCCCGCGCTGGCTGGACCGAGCACTCCCCAAAGTGGGCGAGCACCCCTAGCGGGGCCTCGATCAGCTCCGTCGGCTGTGGAACAAGGTTGACACGTGAGTGACGCTTCGACGACCGGAGGCCACCTCACCTGTAACAACGTTGATCCTGCGCCGACGGTGAGTGAGGCACCGCGGCCCCGCGCCCGACCCGTCAGCCCAGGCAGCTTGGCCCGAGCAGGGCCTTGAGGTCGCCGAACAGGGCGGGCGAGGGGGTGACGAAGGGGCCCTTCTCCAGGCGCATGGTCAGCGTCCGCGCGCGACTGGCCAGCTCCAGGTGCACCTCGATGGTGCCGGGGTGGGTCGCGAGGACCTCCTTGAGCCGGTCCACCAATGGCTGGCGGCAGCGGTCGGCGGGGAGCTTGACGATCACCGGACCGCCCTGGGTCTTGGTGACGTCCGGCAGGGAGAGTTCCATCGCGACCAGCTTGGGCGTGTCCTCACGGCGGTCCAGGCGCCCGCGGATCGCGACCACGATGTCCTCCGCAATCTGAGTGCCCATCAGTTGATAGGACGCCGGGAAGAACATGGCCTCGATCGCGCCGCCGAGGTCCTCGACGGTGGCGATCGCCCAGGGATTGCCCTGCTTGGTCATCTTGCGCGAGATCCCGGTGATCAGGCCCGCGATGGTGACCTGAGATCCGTCAAGTCGGGACTCGTCCGCCATCAACGCCGCGATGGTGCAGTCCGCGGCGGCGGCCAGGATCGGCTCGATCCCGAGCAGCGGATGATCGGAGACGTAGAGACCGAGCATCTCGCGCTCGTAGGCGAGCAACGTGGCCTTGTCCCACTCATTCGTGCCGATCTCGATGTCGATCGAGGTGTCCGCGCCGTCGCCGCCGCCATCCATCCCGCCGAACAGCGAATCCTGCCCGATCGCCTCGTTGCGTTTGATGTCGATGACGGCATCGATCGCTCGCTCGTGAATCCCCAGCAGCGCGCGCCGCGGGTGCGCGAGGGAGTCGAACGCCCCGGCCTTGATCAGCGACTCGACGGTCTTCTTGTTGCATACCTGGGCGGGAACCTTGCGCAGGAAGTCCGCGAAGTCGGTGAACCTCCCGGCGTCCGAACGCGCGGCCACGACCCCGGCGACGACGTTGGTGCCGACGTTGCGGATCGCGGACAACCCGAAGCGGATGTCCGCTCCGCGCGGGGTGTAGTCGGCCTCGGAGGCGTTCACGTCGGGCGGGAGCACCTTGATCCCCATCCGCCGGCACTCCCCCAGGTACAACGCGGACTTGTCCTTGTCATCGCGCACCGAGGTCAGCAGCGCAGCCATGTACTCGGCCGGATAGTTGGCCTTGAGGAACGCCGTCCAGTAGGAGACCAGCCCATAGCCCGCGGTGTGCGCCTTGTTGAAGGCGTAGTCGGAGAACGGGACCAGAATCTCCCACAACGTCTTGATCGCCGCGTCGGAATAGCCGTTGGCCTTCATGCCGCCGGAGAACGGGACGTACTCCTGGTCGAGGATCTCCTTCTTCTTCTTGCCCATGGCGCGCCGGAGCAGGTCGGCGGCGCCGAGGGAGTACCCGGCGAGCTTCTGCGCGATCGCCATGACCTGTTCCTGATACACGATCAGGCCATAGGTGTCGCCCAGGATCTGCGCGAGCGGGATCTCCAGGTCCGGATGGATCGGGGTGACCGGCTTGCGCCCGTTCTTGCGGTCCGCGTAGTCGTTGTGGGCGTTGGCGCCCATCGGGCCCGGCCGGTAGAGCGCGAGCACGGCGGAGATGTCCTCGAAACTGTCCGGGATCATCGCGCGCAGCAGTGAGCGCATCGGGCCGCCGTCGAGCTGGAAGACCCCGAGCGTGTCGCCGCGGGCGAGCAGCTCGTACGCCTTGCGGTCATCGAGCTCCAGGGTCTCCAGGACCAGGGGCGCGCCGCCGTTGATCTCGATGTTGGCCAGGCAATCATCGAGCACAGTGAGGTTGCGCAGGCCGAGGAAGTCCATCTTGAGCAGACCGAGGGATTCACACGCCCCCATGTCGAACTGGGTGATGATCGCGCCGTCCTGCTCACGGCGCTGGATCGGGATGACGTCCAGCAGCGGCTCACTGGACAGGATCACCCCCGCCGCGTGCACGCCCCACTGCCGCTTGAGACCCTCCAGTCCCTTGGCCGTGTCGACGACCCTTTTGACGTCGACATCGCCCTCGTAGAGGGCCCGGAACTCGGCGGCCTCGGAGTAGCGCGGGTGCGCGGGGTCGAAGATCCCGGCCAGCGGGACGTCCTTGCCCATCACGGCCGGCGGCATCGCCTTGGTGATCCGTTCCCCCATCGCGAAGGGAAAGCCGAGCACCCGCGAGGCGTCCTTGACGGCCGCCTTCGCCTTGATCTGGCTGTAGGTGATGATCTGGGCGACCCGCTCCTCGCCGTACTTCTCCGTGGCGTAGCGGATCATGTCGCCGCGACGTCGTTCGTCGAAGTCCATGTCGATGTCGGGCATCGAGATGCGTTCGGGATTGAGGAAGCGTTCGAAGAGCAGCCCGTGCTTGAGCGGGTCCAACTCGGTGATGCCCAGGGCCCAGGCGATCACCGCGCCGGCCGCCGACCCGCGGCCCGGCCCGACGCGGATCTTGTTGTCCTTGGCGTACTGCACCAGGTCGGCGGTGACCAGGAAGTACCCCGGGAAACCCATGGCGATGATGACGCCGGTCTCGTACTCGGCCTGGGCCAGGTGCGCTTCGGGGATCCCGGCGGGGAATCGCAGTCCCAGCCCCCGCAGCACCTCCTTGCGCAGCCAGCTCTCCTCGCTCTCCCCCTCGGGGACCGGAAAGCGCGGCATCAGGTTCTGGCCGTCGGTGAAGGACATCTCGCAGCGCTCGGCGATCAACAGCGTGTTGTCGCACGCCTCGCGCAGCCCGTACTGGCCCTGCCAGAGCGCGCGCATCTCGGCCGGGGACTTGAGGTAAAAATCCTGGGCATCGAACTTGAACCGGTTCGGGTCGGCGAGGGTCTTGCCGGACTGCACACACAGCAACACCTCGTGCGCGGCGGCGTCGCCGGCCTTGGCGTAGTGCAGGTCGTTGGTGGCCAGCAGCGGGAGCTTGAGATCCTTGGCCAGCCGCATCAGGCCGTCATGCGCACGTTTCTCAATGCCGATCCCGTGATCCATCAGCTCGCAGAAGAAGTTCTCCGCACCGAAGATGTCGCGGTAGTCCGAGGCTGCGGCCTTGGCCTTGTCGTAGTCGCCGATCCGCAGCCAGGTCTGGATCTCCCCTGACGGGCACCCGGTGGTGGCGATCAGGCCCCTGCCATAGGTACTGAGCAGCTCGCGATCCGCACGAGGCTTGTAGAAGAAACCCTCCAGCGAGGCCAAGGAGGCAATCCTGAACAGGTTGTGCATGCTCGCCGTGTCGGTCGCGAGCATCGTCATGTGGGTGTAGGCGCCGGACCCGGAGACGTCGTCCTCGCCACCATCGGCCCAGCGCACCCGGGTTCGGTCGCCGCGGTGCGTGCCGGGGGTGAGGTAGGCCTCCAACCCGATGATCGGCTTGATCCCGGCGGCTTTGGCCTTCTTGACGAAGTCGTAGGCGCCGAACACGTTGCCGTGGTCCGTCATGGCCAGTGCGGGCATGCCCATCTCCTGGCATCCGCGGAACAGGTCGTCCAGCCGCGCTGCGCCGTCCAGCATGGAGTACTCGGTGTGCACGTGCAGGTGCACGAACGAGTCGGACATTCCCGCCGAACTCATCCGCGATCCCTCCCCGCCCAGGCACACCCCGTCGCCGGGATGCCCCGCAGTTTAGGCCGCGGCGCCGACACTCAGTGCCGGCCGGCGAACGCCATCCGGTCTACCAGCGCCAACAGCAAAGCGGAGCCGACGAAGGCCAGGTGGATCACCGCCAGAGTCAGCAGCCGCTCATTGTCCACCTCGTCGATCTTCATGTACTGCTTGAGCAGGTGGATGCCGGAGATCGCGACGATGGAGGCGGCCAGCTTCAGCTTGACGGTCCCCAGGTCGAGCTTGCCGAGCCAGGCCGGAACCTCGGCCTCGTCGGCGTTGTCGAAGCGAGAGACGAACGTCTCGTAACCGGACAGCGCCACCATCACCCGCAGGCCGCCGACCAGGGCCAGGTCGATCAGGGCCAGGGCCGAGAGGATCAGTTCGGCCTCGGAGACGTTGGTGGCGTGGGCGAAGAGGTCCCACAGTTCGCGTCCCGCACTGATCGCGAACACGACCAGGACGGCCATCAGCATCAGATAGAGCGGCATCAGCAACCAGCGGGCCGCCAGCAGCGTGAACTCGATGGCCACCTCGGCGCGCCGCAGCGCACGATCCGTCGCGGTGCGCGGTGCGGGGCGCGGCGGCGCCGCCGCACTGGTCGGCTGCTCGCTCACTGCCTCATCCGATTCCCTCGCTGCCCTCGTGGAAGGGCAAACGCTACCGTCCCGGAAGGCGGCGCCACCTCCCCAGTTTCTGCCAAGTCAGCGTTCGCGCAAGCGGTCGAGGGCGAGCGCCAGGTCAGCCGGGTAGGTGCTGGTGAATTCGACGACGGCACCGGTGTCGGGGTGTTCGAAGGCGAGTTCCATCGCGTGCAGCCATTGCCGCTCCAGACCGAGCCGCGCCGACAGCGTCGGGTCGGCCCCGTAGGTCGCGTCCCCGGCACACGGGTGGCGCAGGGCGGCCATGTGCACCCGGATCTGGTGGGTACGCCCGGTCTCCAGACGGATCGTCAGCAGGCTGGCGGCGGCGAACGCCTCGAGGGTGTCGTAGTGGGTCACGCTGTCGCGGCCGCCGCGCTCGACCGAGACCACCGCCCACTTGTAGTCGTGGACGGGGTGGCGCCCGATCGGCGCGTCGACGGTGCCCCGGGTCGGGTCGGGGTGGCCCTGCACCAGCGCGTGGTAGATCTTGCGCACGGTGCGTTCCTTGAACGCCCGCTTGAGCAGGGTGTAGGCCCGCTCGGATTTGGCGACGACCATCAGGCCCGAGGTGCCGACGTCGAGCCGGTGCACGATCCCCGCGCGCTCGGCCGCCCCGGAGGTGGAGATGCGATAACCGGCCCCGGCGAGCCCACCGATCACCGTCGGACCGGTCCAGCCCGGGCTGGGGTGCGCGGCGACCCCGACCGGCTTGTCCACCACGACGAGGTGCTCGTCGTCGTGGACGATCCGCATCCCCGGCACCGGTTCGGCGTCCACGCCGGCGGCGGGCGCCGACACCGCCGGGAGCTCGACTTCGAGGCTGCCCCCGGCCTTCAGCCGGTCGGATTTACTCAGCTCCACCCCGTCGAGCTGCACCAACCCCGCGGTGGCCAACTCCGCGGCGCGCGTTCGGGACAGGCCGAACAGCCGCGCGAGGCCGACGTCGACCCGTTCACCGTCCAGCCCGTCGGGCACGGGCACGGTGCGGGCGCTCATGTCCCGCAGCCTGCCATGCGCTCCAGCGCCGGCGGACCACACCTTCTAGCGGGCGGTGCTCACCAGATCGTGGTGGCCGACGATGGTCCTTGATCGACGAGGCGCCGGTACCAGCGGTCGGGGTCCTCGCTGCCGACCAGATCACCCAGCGCGATGTCCGTCCGGCAGATCATGCCGAACACCGGGTGCTCCGCTGCCACCTCCGCGAGCTCGTCGGCGAACACGCGGCCGTCACTCGGCCGCTTGCCGGGATCGAGGCTCAGGGCGCGGGAGAGCAAACGCTGCCAGGCGAGCTGCCAGGTTCGGGAGCGGTCGCCGGAACGCACGTCGATGAACACCCCCTCGGTCGCCAACACCTTGACCCGTTCGAAGTTCCCATTCCCGGTCGGGACGACGTAGCACCGCTCCTCACCGAAGGGCACCGCATCGATGAGCGAGGCGACCATCTGGGCGAGTGCGAACACATCGGTGCGCGGATCGAGCGGGCGTCCGGTGATCTGCTCGGGTGCGGCCCAGCGGAAGGTCGCCGTGGTCGCGACCTCCCCGGCGGCCAGGTCGAGCCCGTCGATGGCCACGGGGTCGCCGTCCGGCACCAGGATGTTGCCGGGGCTGAGGTCGGCGTGCACTCGACCACGGGCGTGCGCTGCCCCCAGCGATCGCGCGACGCCGAGGAGGGCGCGCACGATCGCCGCGCGTGAGATGTCGTACTCGACGGATCGCTTCGTCGGCCGCCCATCCGAGATCAGCAGCGCGCGGTATTCATGCTGCTCGGCGATCGGCACCCCAGCGGGCCCGTCGCTGTGCTCGAGCCGGGCCCGGGTGTCCAATGCGGCCAGCGATTCGCAGATGTGGCGCCGGAATGGTCCGCTCGGTCGTCGCAGCGCGCGGTCCTCCTCGGCGACCGTGGCGGTCCAGTGCGACTCGTCGAAGGCAATCATCAGGTGACGGCTGGCCAGTCGGTCGGCGATGGCCCGTTCCAGGGCGTCTGCGCGGGCCGAAAGATCCGCCGATCTCGGCGCGGCCATGGCCATCGAAACCGCCATGCGCGGTGCCGTTGCGGCGGGCCGCCGACTTCCCTCAAGGGCGAGGGAGAGCAGGCTCGGCCCGAGCAGTCCCGCCATGCTGCTCCGGCTCACATACGCCCGCACGGGCGCGGCGCCGGGGGTAAGGGTGACGTCGTGTACCCCCATCAGGCCGACTGCGACATCGCGCTCGACCGCGTCGCGCACCCCGGCCGGCAAGTCGCCCCAGGAGGACATCCCGAACGCGACGACCACCGCGTCCCGCAACCGCTCTAGGTCCGCCCTGCGATCTACCACCAGCTCACGGGGCAACCCATCGGGCGCGGTGCCGAAACCGACGACCGCCCTGCGGGCCTGCGCCAGACGAGCGGCGGGCTCTGGCCGGATCTGCGATCCGTCCCTCGTTGGAGGATTGGACATGCGTGCTCCTGCGCTCAACTAACCCATTTCCTGCTTTGGATGCCCGCCGGACGCCGGGAAGTTCCCTGCTGTGCGCGCGGAGGCTGCCCTGACACGGCGGGGGCCCTCAGCCGCGCGGTCGCGGCCGGTGACCGGCCAGCGGCACGTTGCGGACCGCGAGAGTGATCATCAACAGCCCGGCGACCACGATGGCGGCATCCGCCACGTTGAAGATGGGCCAGCCGGGAATCTCGACGAAGTCGATGACGTGCCCGTGCAGGAACCCGGGCGAGCGCGCCAGGCGGTCGGTCAGGTTGCCGAGTGCCCCGCCGAGCAACAGGCCCAGCGTGGCGGCCCAGCGCAGGCTGCCGAGCCGCCACGAGGTCGCCGCGATGACGGCGATGACTCCCACGGTGATCAGGGTGAACAGCGCGGTCAGGTCGACCCCGATCCCGAACGCTGCACCGGGATTGCGGATCAGCCGCAGGGTCACCGGGACACCGGGCACCTCCACCGGCGAATCGGGGTCCAGCCAGGCCACGACGACGACCTTGGCCACCACATCGAGGACGAACGTGACGCCGGCAACCAATGCCAGCAGGGCGATGCGGGTACGGCGCCGGGCATTCCACAGGTTCTGCGCACGCGCGACGGCCGCGGCCGCGGCTGCGGCCGGGTCGTCCGCTTTGCCGTGCTCCGGGGCGGATTGGGGCTGGAGCGAGGGTTGGGCGCTGCCCGCGATCCGCAGTGCCGGAGCTATCGGTAGGGCCGCCGCAAGGGCGACCTCGGCCGCGAAGTCCGTCACGCCCGCAGAGTCTCACGCCCCCGATATGTCGGATATGCCGGATCTCTCATGTTTGCCCTGGGTATTACCTGACGACAACGCCGCGAGGCGCCCGGCCGGCGTCAACCCCCGAGGGCCGGCACCCCTCGCAAGGCGAAGGAGGAGCCGTGTACGTAGTACCGGCACCGTTCCACTCCTGTGTGGCTCCAACGCCGCGAGGCGCCCGGCCGGCGTCAACCCCCGGGGGCCGGCACCCCGGTGGCGATCAGCCGGGATGCATCCCAAGGCGAAGGAGGAGCCGGGTACGTAGTACCGGCACCGTTCCAATCCTGTGTGGCTCCAACGCCGCGAGGCGCCCGGCTGGCGTCACCGGCGTTCCTCACGTTGTTTGCAGAGCATGCACAGGCTCGCGCGGGGAAAGGCCTGGACCCGGGCCTTTCCAATGGCCTGACCGCACGATTCGCACACGCCGTAACTCCCGTCGGCCAACTTGGCCAGCGCATGCTCACTCTGCGTCAGCATGTCGACTGCGTTGTTGACCAGCGACATCTCCTGTTCGCGTTCCAACGTCTTGGTCCCGGCGTCGGCTTGGTCCTCCCCGGATCCGTCGCCGTAGTCGCGCAGCAGGGACTCCCGCTCCGCGCGGGCCGCGTTGATCTCCGTACGCAGGCGAGCGATGTCGGCCGTCAGCTCCGCGCGGATCTCCTTGATTTCCTTCGGAGTCCAGCCGTCCTCGCCCTCCCTGATGGGTAGGCCACCCTTGCGTAACAGCGGCGGGGGTGGCGGAGGCGGGGCGGGGGCCGGTCGGGGCGGCGGGACCTGGATGACGGTCGGTGGCGGCAGAGCAGGCGACGCGAGCGAAGCCGACTCAGGTGCGGCGATCTTGGCGGCTGGGCGGGCCGGAGTATCGGCAGTGGGCGGGGCCGCCTTCTTTGCCGGGGGCACAACCGTCTTGGGCGGCGCGACGGTCTTTCTCGCCGGCGCGGCAGCCTTCTTGACCGGAGCAGCCTTCTTGACCGGCGCCGCAGCCTTCTTGACCGGCGCCGCAGCCTTCTTGGCCGGCGCGGCAGCCTTCTTGACCGGCGCCGCGGCAGCCTTCTTGACCGGAGCAGCCTTCCTGACCGGCGCCGCGGCAGCCTTCCTGGCCGGCGCGGCAGCCCTCTTGGCCGGTGCGGCAGCCTTCTTGGCCGGTGCGGCCGCCTTCTTGACCGGTGCGGCAGCCCTCTTGACCGGTGCGGCCGCCTTCTTCGCCGGTGCGGCAGCCTTCCGGACCGGGGCCGTCTTTGTCGCGGGCGCGGCCTTCTTTGCGGGCGCGGCCTTCTTTGCGGGCGCGGCCTTCTTTGCGACGGGCGCTCGAGCGGCGCCGGCCTTGGCCCGCCCCGCGCCAACCGCCCGCGCCGCCTCGCCGACGGCCGTTCGCACGCGCCGCGTGAGTCGCCCGGGCGTGCTCACCATGACGGTCCCTTCGCCAGTCGACACCCGATATCACTGTAAGTAATCGATTCATTACCAAAAGTACAGTGACGGTTCGTCA
This sequence comes from Sporichthyaceae bacterium, assembly GCA_052388275.1. Lineage (GTDB taxonomy): Bacteria > Actinomycetota > Actinomycetes > Sporichthyales > Sporichthyaceae > JBQTII01. Next base: position 23,276 of record JBQTII010000121.1, read on the forward strand.
TACGCGGGCACCACCGTACCCAGCGTGGCCGCTCCCCTTCCGAACCCCGTCCGGCGCGCCGCGTAACAGGCGCCCCAGATGCGGGGGATGCACCCCGCGGGCACTGTGCACAGCGGCGCAGCCCGCCGCGGGCGGTACCCTCGCTGTCGATCTCCACCGGCGAAAGGCCGCTCCCACATGTACCGCGCCGTTCCGCCGCAGATCGACCTTCCGGCGGCCGAACGAGACGTCCTCGCATTCTGGTCCCGCGCCAGGATCTTCGAGCGCACCCTCGAAGCCACCGCTGACGGGCCGCCCTGGGTCTTCTACGAGGGCCCGCCCACCGCCAACGGCATGCCGGGGACCCACCACGTCGAGGCGCGGGTCTTCAAGGACGTCTTTCCCCGCTTCAAGACCATGAAGGGCTACTCGGTGGCCCGCAAGGCCGGCTGGGACTGCCACGGCCTGCCGGTCGAGCTCGCGGTGGAGAAGGAGCTGGGGTTCACCGGCAAGGGCGATATCGAGGCTTACGGGATCGCCGAGTTCAATGCCCGCTGCCGCGAGTCCGTGCACCGCCACGTCGACGCGTTCACGGCGATGACCGAGCGGATGGGTTATTGGGTCGAGATGTCCCAGGCCTATTGGACGATGGACCGCGGCTACGTCGAGAGCGTGTGGTGGTCCCTGGCCAAGATCTTCAACGACGGGCGCCTGGTCCAGGCCCACCGCGTCGCGCCCTATTGCCCGCGCTGCGGCACGGGCCTGTCCGACCACGAGCTTTCCCAGGGCTATGAGACCGTCACCGACCCCAGCGTCTACGTCCGCTTCCCGCTGACCTCGGGCCCGTACGCCGGCAGCGCGGACCTGCTGGTGTGGACGACGACCCCGTGGACCTTGGTGTCCAACACCGCGGTCGCCGCCCGCCCCGACATCACCTACGTCGTGGTGCAGGCACCGGACGGCGGCGACCCGGTCATCGTCGCCGAGCCACTTCTCGCCTCCGCCGTCGGGGAGGACGCGAAGGTGCTGGATTCCTTCATCGGCGCGCAGTTGGAGCGCTGGAGTTACCAGCGCCCGTTCGAGCTCGTGCCATTCCCCGCGCAAGCCCATTTCGTGGTCCTTGCCGACTACGTCACCACCGAGGACGGCACCGGCCTGGTGCACCAGGCTCCGGCCTTCGGCGCCGACGACCTGATGGTGTGCCGGCGCTATGAGCTGCCCGTGGTCAACCCGATCACCCCCGACGGCCATTTCGCCGCCGAGGTACCGCTGGTCGGCGGAATGTTCTTCAAGGCGGCCGACCCCTCGCTGGTCACAGACCTGCGATCACGGGGCGTTCTGTTCAGGCATCTGGACTACGAGCACTCCTACCCGCACTGCTGGCGTTGCCACACCGCGCTCATCTACTACGCGCAGCCGTCCTGGTACATCCGCACGACCGCGGTCAAGGACGAACTGCTGCGCGAGAACGCGGCCACGAACTGGTACCCGCCGACGATCAAGGACGGCCGGTACGGGGACTGGTTGAACAACAACATCGACTGGGCGCTCTCGCGCAACCGGTACTGGGGCACTCCGCTGCCGATCTGGCGGGACGAGGACGGGCATCTCACCGCGGTGAGTTCCCTGGCGCACCTGAGCGAGTTGTGCGGACGCGACGTCACCGGGATCGACCCCCACCGGCCCTACATTGACGAGGTCACTTTCACCGACCCGGTGACGGGCAAGCTCGCCCGCCGGGTCCCGGAGGTGATTGACGCCTGGTATGACTCTGGCGCCATGCCCTTCGCGCAGTGGGGATACCCGCACTCGGGGGAATCCCTGGCCGAAAAGTACCCCGCCCAGTTCATCTGCGAGGCGATCGACCAGACCCGCGGGTGGTTCTACACCCTGATGGCCGTCGGCACCCTGGTGTTCGAGAAATCTCCCTACGAAAACGTGCTGTGCCTGGGCCACATCCTGGCCGAGGACGGCCGCAAGATGTCCAAGCACCTGGGCAACATCCTCGAGCCGATGCCGCTGATGGACGCTCACGGCGCCGACGCGCTGCGCTGGTTCATGGCGTGCTCCGGCTCGCCCTGGTCCGCGCGCCGGATCGGGCACACCGCACTGACGGACATCGTCCGCAAGACCCTGCTGACCTACTGGAACACCGTCGCCTTCCAATCTCTCTACGCCCGCACGGCCGGGGTGGACCCGGCCACCCTCGCCGCTCCCCCGGTGCGGGAGCGCCCCGCGCTGGACCGCTGGGCGCTGTCCGAGGCCCACCGCCTGGGCGCCGCGGTCGACGCCGCCCTGGAGAATTTCGACACGCAGAGCGCCGGGCGCCTGCTCGCCGCCTACATCGACGACCTGTCCAACTGGTACGTGCGCCGCTCCCGGCGTCGCTTCTGGGCAGGGGATCCGGCCGCCCTGGTGACCCTGCACGAGTGCCTGCGCCTCCTCACCCTGCTGATGGCCCCGCTGACGCCCTTCATCACCGAGCGCGTCTGGCAGGACCTCTTCGTGGCCAAAACCCCCCTTGCGTCCGAAGAAGTGGTCGCTATAGCAGCCACCTCCTCGGACGTTACGACTGATTCGACGACGGATTCGGTGCATTTGGCGTCGTGGCCCATGCCCGACCTGGCGCTGATCGACGACGACCTCGCCGCCCACATGAACCTGACCCGGCGCCTGGTCGAATTGGGCCGGGCAGCCCGGGCGGACAGCGGCGTGAGGACCCGTCAGCCGCTCTCGCGAGCCCTGGTCGGTGCCCACGGCTGGTCGACGCTACCCGCGGAGCTGCGTGAGCAGATCGCCGAGGAGCTCAACGTCACCCGACTGGAATCGCTGGGCGAGGCCGGCGGGGAGCTCGTCGACTATTGCGCCAAGGGTAATTTCCGCGCCCTCGGCAAGCGATTCGGCAAGCGGACCCCGCTGGTGGCCGCCGCCATCGCCGGCGCCGACGCCGCCGCGCTGGCCGCCGATCTGCGGGCCGGGCACCCCACGGCCGTCCTGGTCGACGGGGAGCAGATCAGCGTGGACGCCGATGAGGTCATCGTCACCGAAACCCCCCGGCAAGGCTGGTCGGTGGCCCGCGAAGGCGAGACTGTGGCCTTGGACCTGACGATCACGGCAGAGCTACGTCGATCGGGCCTGGCGCGCGAGGCGGTCCGCGCCGTCCAGGAGGCCCGCAAGAACACGGGCCTGGAGGTTTCGGACCGGATCGTGCTCGCCTGGCACGCCGCCGGAGCCGAGCTGGCCGAGGCGCTGCGTGAGCACGCGGACCTGCTCGCCGCCGAAGTCCTCGCCACCTCCGTCAACGAACTCCCCGCCCCCGCGAGCGGCCCCACCGCGATCTGCGCCGACCCCGAGCTCGGCCTCACCATCACCCTTGCCAAGGCCTGACCCGCCCATCTTCTGTCGCGTGGCGCGTCCCTGGGCGCCTGGGAGGGGCCGCGGCGCGCGGCAGAAGATGGCATCCGCGCGGGTTTCGTCGGGCCCCGCGTCCTCTGCAGCGTGGAGCGGGCCCCACGAACGGGCGGCCGGGTGAATCGCGCCTCGGTGGGGCACCCATGCGCCTGTCATCACTTCAGTACGCCTGTCGTCCCGCCAGCGGGCTGATAGGCGTACTGAGCGGATGACGGCCCGAACAACAGCGACCCGGACGCACGGCGCGCCCGAACGCGCCGAGGCCCGGACCCCGCGCGAGGGGCACGGCGCGCCCGAACGCGCCGCGGGCCCCCCCCCCAACGGGGGCCGGCCGCGGCGCGGGGGGGGGGTGGGGGGGGGGAGGAACGGAAAGTAGGACATTAGCGTATGAAACGGAAAGGAGAAACCAAAATGCTAAACCCCCCGGGGT
>JBQTII010000122.1:0-18530 GCA_052388275.1 Sporichthyaceae bacterium
CTGCCCGTACGCCAGTGCCCCGAGCAGGTTCGCGCCCGCGTACAGGGAGAAGAAGGAGACGATCGTGCCCGTGGAGGTGCGGTCGGCCGCCGCCAGTTCCAGCCAGACAAAACCGGCGAGACCTGCCGCCGCCGGCCAATACCCGAGCCAGGTGGGTATCGCGAACGGTCCATCGTCCGGGTCCAGCCGGGCGAGCCTGGCGATGCCCAGGTGCAGGGTCCGCAGCGGATTGAGCAGGCGCCACACCGGCCCGAACAGCAGCGACGCGGGAACCAGCCCGACCCAGAAGACCACGTAGACAAAACCCGCGGTCGGGTTGGTCGCGAGGTCCGGCCCGGCCAGCGCCGCCCACGCAACGAACCCCGTCAGCGCCAGCCCCAGCAGGCGCAACCCCCAGCGCAATCCGGCGCAATCCGCGAACTCCGCCAACGGCGCCGGGGCCGGTCGACCCGTCGCCCGTCCGCTCAGGCGTGAGGTCTTCCAGGCCAACGCAAGCACGACGAACGAGATCGCGAGCGCGAGCAGCGCTCCGGTCAGCGCGTAACCGAAGGGCAGCGGCAGGTCCTGACGCGAACCGACGCCGTGGGCGAGCAGGACGTCGGCAGACCCGGTACTCGACACGAGGCGACTCTAGGAGACCTGCAGGTTGAACAGCAGCGCGCCGCTCTCGTGGTCCTCGACCTCGAAGCTGCCGGCGATGTCGGCGACGAATGACACCGTGTCGGTCTCGGAGGTGGGCGTGGTCTCGGCGTAGAGGTCGTAACCGTGCACGTGAATCTCGATCGGGGTGTCGCTGCGCACGACGATCGTGAACGTCGAACCCTTGTCGATCTTGGTGGTGGGCACGCGCTCGGCGAGCTTGCCGTCGACGAACTCCAACGTGACGGTCGTGCCGACTGCCTCGGGCGTAGCCGCGCCCGTGCTCGGCGCCGAGGGTGCGTTGCTCGGGGTGGTGACCGGCACCGCGCTCTCGACCGGGGCCGCGCTCTCGACCGGGGCCACGCTCTGCACCGGCACTACCGGGGTCACCGCAGCGGGCTCGCCATCTGCGCCGCAACCAGCGGTGAGCACCAGCAGGCCGACCGCCGCCAGGGCAGCGAGATTGCGGCGGGCGATGACTCCAGACATGACGCGTCCTTTCGCAGGCGGGCGGGGCCTCGCCCCATCCTTACCAGTCGCTCGGATCGAGCCCGCAGTTCCCCCGCTCAGGAAGTTCCAGGTGCTTCCCAGACTTCACCGGCGGCCATGGCGCCCATCCCGAGCCAGAGCAATTGCATCAGATGGCGCGCGGTGCGCTGTGGGGTCAGCTCCGGATGACGGGTGCGCCAGCGGGTGACCCGTTCCCCCACCCCGGCGACCGCCGCCGCGATGACCTCGATCTCGGTCGGGTCCCCGATGTGACCCGGCGGGGCGTGCGCGGCGATCAGCACGGCGATGAGCTCCATGTGCTCGTCGCGGATCGCCTCGATCTCCTCGGCGGCCGAACCCACCTCGAACAGCGCCTCGTCGATGAGCATCGCGGCGATCGCGGGGTGGGCGTCAATGTAGGTGAACCAGGCGACGAAGGCGCTGTAGAGCTGGCCTTGCGCGCTCTCGCCGGCAGCGGCCCCAGCCAGGATCGCCTCGCGCATCGAGGTGCGGGCCCGGCGCAGGCAGGCCAGGAACAGTCGCTCCTTGGAGCCGTAGTAGTGGTAGAGCATCGGCTTGGAAACCCCTACCTGGGCCGCAATCTCGTCCATGGACGCTGCGGCGTAGCCGTGCTCACCGAACAGGGCCTCGGCGGCGTCGAGCATCGCCGACTCGCGCTGCGCCCGGGGCATGCGCCGCCGGGGTCCCGGCTCGACGGCCTCGCCCACTCGTTTCTCATCAGGCACTGGACAACTATACCCCCGGTAACTTACTTTCAGTAAGTAAAGTCTGACGCGAAGGAGCTCACGATGACGACCCAGGACCTGCCCACCCACACCACCGTCGCCATCATCGGCACCGGGTTCTCCGGGCTGGGCACCGCGATCCGCCTCGCCCGCAGCGGGCGCCGCGACTTCGTTGTCCTGGAACGCGCCGACGACCTGGGCGGCACCTGGCGGGACAACACCTATCCGGGCGCAGCCTGCGACGTCCCCTCGCGGCTGTACTCCTTCTCCTTCGCACTCAATCCGAACTGGTCGCGCAGCTACTCCAGCCAGGGCGAGATCCTGGCCTATCTGCGCGCCTGCGCCACCGAGGCCGGGGTGCTCCCGCACATTCGCTACCGTGCCGAACTCACCGGCGCGGACTGGGACGCCGGCGCCCAGCACTGGCGGATCACCACGCCGCGCGGCACGCTCACCGCTGCGTTCCTGGTGCTCGGCACCGGCGCACTCGTGGAGCCCGCCCGTCCGGACATCACCGGGCTGGACGACTTCGCAGGAACCGTGTTCCACTCCGCGCGCTGGAACCACGACCACGATCTGACGGGCCGCCGGATCGCGGTGATCGGCACCGGAGCCTCGGCCATCCAGTTCATCCCCCAGGTGCAGAAGAAGGCCGCACACGTGACGGTATTTCAGCGCACCCCACCCTGGGTTCTGCCCCGACCCGACCGCAGGGTGCACGGGGTCGAGCAGTGGGCCTACCGCAACGTTCCGTTTGCTCACCGGATCGCCCGCGCAGGCGTGTATGCCCTGATGGAGAGCCGGGCGCTCGGTTTCGTCGTCAACCCGGCCCTGCTGGCGCCGGCGGAACGGATCGCGCGGGCGAATCTGGGCCGCGCGGTCAAGGACCCCGAGCTACGCGAGAAACTGACCCCGCATTACTCGATCGGCTGCAAGCGCATCCTGATCTCCAACGACTACTACCCCGCCCTCGCCGCCGCCAACGTCGACGTTGTCACTGCGGGCATCGACGCGATCCTCCCCGAGGGCATCCGCGACGCCGCCGGCACCCTCCACCCCTGCGACACGCTGATCCTGGGGACGGGTTTCCTCGTCACCAACAATCCGGGTTTTGGGCGCATTCGCGGGCGCGATGGGATCAGCCTGGAACAGGCCTGGGCCACAACCGGAATGCACGCGCACCTGGGCACCTCGGTTCCCGGATTTCCGAACATGTTCCTGCTGCTCGGACCGAACACTGGAATCGGCCACACCTCCGCGGTGTACATGATCGAGTCCCAGATCGAGCTCGTCCGCCAAGCGCTCGCGCACGCCGAGCGCCACCAGGTGGCCGCCCTTGAGATCCGGCCCGAGGTCGAGGCCGCGTACAACTCCCGGGTGGCGAAGCGCTCGGACAAGACGGTCTGGACCTCCGGCTGCGCCAGTTGGTACCTCGACGAGGCGGGACGCAACACCGTGCTCTGGCCCGACCTCACCTTCAAGTTCCGCGCGCTGACCCGGACCTTCCGCCCGAAGGACTACGCGAGCGCACCGCGGCGTGCGCACGTCGCCGCCCAGCCGGGTGTGAGCGCCCCAGTCGGCTAATGTGCGTGCGTGCCGGAGCCGTGGGAATGCGACTACGCCACCTTCGGGCAGGCCCTGTTCGCTGAGCTGATCACCCCCGAGCGGGTGGTCACGGCCGTGAACTCCCTCGCCGGCGACGGCTTCTCCATCGGCCCCAACCCGGTGGGCCCGGGCAAGCTCGCCCGCCTCACCGTGACCGGGCACCTGGAGCAGCCCACCGCCAGAGCGCGCGGCACCGAGCCGCTGCAGTTCCGGCTGACGTTGCCTGCCCAGATCGAGCTGACCATAGAGGTCGGCGCTCAGGTGAATCGCTTTCACGGCAGTGTGGTCGTGGTACTGAACGTGACCGCTCGGGCCGCGCTTCCGCTGGCCATCGTGTTCGACGTCGCCCCCGTGGACCCCGACGACATCACCGTCGATCTGGCCGCTGACGGTCTACGGGCGAATCTGCTGCGGACGCTGGTCGGGATGGACGAGGAGGTGCATCGCTACGTCGCGAAGTTCATCGCCCGCGAACTCGCCGGCGAACGCCTGCGCGAGGCCACCACGATCGACGTCGCGGCCCTGGTGGACAGCGCCTTCGCAGCGCGATTCGCTGTGCACGGCGGCGCCTGAACCTCAGGCGGGCTTGGCCGCCACGCGAGTGAGGTCGCGTCCGAGCTGGCGCACCAGTGCGGGGTCGGCGGCGAAACGCAGGGCAAGGGCTGCGAACGCGAGGACCCAGTAGGTCTGCTCGGTCAGTCCCACAGTGAAGGCCTTGCCGAAGAAGGTGCCTGTGTGGGTATCCATGAGCAGGAACATGTAGGCCATCGAGGCGGCCATCGCCGACTGGGTGAACCGGGCCACGCGCGCCGGTGAGAGTGGTCCCGGCAGCGCCGCAGTCCGCGCACACATCGGAGCATGAACCTCGTCGAAGACCCCGTAGGCCCAGCTGATCGCCAGCAAGGTGAACAGCGCGATCAGCGCGTAGGTGAACGCCGACACCCCGCCGTTGAACAGCGCGAACATATAGGCCATCGCGGCGGCGTCCACCGCGGCCAGGGTCCAGAGCCCCGACGTTCCTGTGCGGCTGCGGCGCGCCCACACCGCACCAGCGACCGCGCCTACGGTCGCGGTGGCGAAGACGACCTGCCAGAAGCTCTCCCGGCCGGCATCGCCGCTCCAGGGCGCGAACATGTCGAGCATCCCAACCCCGGCGAGCAGGTGCAGCCCGGCGACGGTCCGCAGCGCACCGCGCAATGCGAGAACCCTGAGCAGCGACCACGCCGCAACGGCCGCCAGCGCGAGGACGAACATGACCGCCAGCCAGAGGGGGAGCAGGTTCAACCAGACGCCGGAGGTGTCGATCCCGTCACCGTGATTGTGCATCAGATTTCTCCGCTGTCGGTTGCGCTGCCACGAATCCGAACGCCCTCGCCAACGGGGGGACCCGGCGCAGCACGAGGAACTCCAGCACGAGAATCGCCACCATTGACAATCCGAGCAGCGGGAACATCAGACCCAGGCCGGCCATGACCGCCAGCAGCCCCCAGCCGATCTTGCGATCCGGTTCCTTGCGCGGAGCCCCGATGCCCTTGGGTCGGCGTTTGCGCCACATCACCAGCGAGGAGGCGACTGAGACAAGCAAGGCGAGCGTTCCAGTAAGCGTGAGCAGCTGCGTCCAGATTCCCAGCGCGCGACCCTCGTGCAGGTTGATTCCCCACTCGATCGTCTTAGCCATCGGGGTGGCGTCGGAGAATCCGACAGTGGTGATCACCTGGGCGCTGTACTGGTCGATGTAGGCCGAGTTCATCTCGGTGGGCGCACGGTTCTCCTGCCCGTCGCCGTCGGCCCAGATGCCGGCGAAGAAGCTCGCCGCCGGGTCCTCTGCCGAGGCCGGGATGACGTAGAGGCTGCCCGGGCCGAGCGCCTGCTGGGCGGCGTGGATCACGGCGTCCAGCGGAGCCTGCGTGCCCGGGGCCCAGCTCAGGACGCCGCCGGAGTTGGCTGCCACGCCCACCTGCGGGCCGCCGGAGACGGGGATCTGGGAGGGCGAGGACACCGGCAGGTTTCCCATGATCCAGGGTGAGGCGCCGTCAGGCAGGGCCTCGCGGAAGGTCGAGGGCGCCTCGGTCTCGCCGTAGTACCCGTACTCGGCAGGTGCCCCCATGTCCGCGGCCACCGAGCTGAACTTTGCGCCCCACACCCCGGTCCACACCAGCCCGGTCACCATGAAGAACAACGTGATGAACGCGAACAGCACCCCGGTCACCGCGTGTACGTCCCGCCAGAACACCCGCGGGTTGCGTTCCCGTCGGCGGACCCGCATGGCCTCGCGAAAGCCCTTGCGCTTGCCGCGCGGCCACCACAGGTAGATCCCGGTGATCACCATGACGATGGTCCAGCAGGCCATCATCTCGATGTAGCCGTCGCCGTACTTGCCGAACTTCTCCACCAGCCAATCGCCGGTGACGAGCTTGCCGTGCATCTCCAGCGCAATGTCGACGATGTTGTTGGTACTGCGGGATCCGGTGAGCGCCCCGGAATACGGGTCGACCCAGACGTCGCGGACCGATCCTCCTGCGGTGGTGATCTCGAACTGCGTCGCTCGCGACGGGCTGTCCGGGGTGTGCAGGGCGTCGATCGAGGCGTCCGGATAGGCGGCCAGCACCGCGGCCCGCTGCTGCTCGTAGGGCACGGCGAGCGCGGCCGGGGTGACCTTCATCGCCTCGCCGTAGAGGATGCCGTTGAGCTGGGGCTTGAACAGGTAGATGATCCCGGTGATCGAGAGCAGCACGATCACGGGGATGGCCAGCAGGCCGGCGTAGAAGTGCCAGCGCCACACCGTGCGGTAGAGCGAGCGTTGCGCGGGAGTGGAGCCCTCGACGGGCGCTTGGGTGGTCATCGCGGACATGGCTATCTCCCGGCCTCAGCAGACGAACTACCCCAGTAGTCGTCGCCTCGCGCGGTTTGGTTCCCGTGGATCGCTGCTTGCGGGACGTCCGAGCAAGTGGTTGCTATAGCGACCAGCTGTTCGGACGCAACCTCAGTGTTCGGGCTGATCTCCCGGCAGCGACGCGGTACTGACCTCGTCCTCGCCCCCGCCTTTACCGCCGGTCCCCTTTGCGCCGTCCTTAGCGCCGGGATCGGTGCCCTGTCCGGAATCGGGAACCGGGATCGCGACCGGGTCCGCTCCCGATCGACTGGCGGAGTACCCGGAGTTGCCGGCGAAGGTCACCCGCCAGGCGCCGCCCTGGGTGGGCGTCACCTTCTCGAAGCTCACGCTTCCATCCTTGGCGGTGCGGCTGCCCGCGACCGCGACGAACTCCTTACCGCCCTTGGCGCGAAACTCCAGGCGGACCATGCGTTCCCGGTAACCCACCCAGCCGATCCCCGGGCGGAAGCGCTGCAGGACTCCCGCCACCGCGAGTTCCTCTCCCGCCTTTGCCGCCCGAGGGCCGATCGCGGCCGCCTGGAACCGGGTGGCGTGGTGCACCCCGAAGGTGGCAATGACCGCGTCCGGGTCGGTGCTGTTGTTGAGCACGTCGACGGCGAAGGCGCGCACCTGCCAGGTTCCGCGTTCGGCGACGTTGGGCACGCGGGCCTCGGCGGCCCAGACCCCGTCCTGGGCCGTTCCGGTGACGCGCCGCAGCTCCACCGCACGGCCCTTGATCGCGGCCCGGTCGTAGAGGCCGGCCACCACCCGGTCCACGGCGCTCGCGTCGATGACGCGGATGGAGATCGCCACCGGCGTGGTGCCGCTGTTGCGCCCCGCGAGGGCAACCTCGACGGGGGTGATCGCCACCTCCGAGATCACCGGCGTCGCGGTGTCCGCCCGCTTGGCGAGCGCCGGCCACGCCGGGAGCACAGCGGTCACGAACAGCGCCGCGACCAAAGCCATCCCCTGCCTGCTCAGCGATCCCATCTCGCCCCCCTGGCGATAACCGGCCCGGGCGCCTGAGCGCCGCAGGCCACAGCACAACGGACGACTACCCCGCCGCGAAGCCCCTTCTTCCCCAAGAGTAACTCTACTCGTATTCTGTCGCAGGCAAAAGTGCCGAATCGCGAGCCGGGCCAACGCACTCCGCTGCCGCTGCGGCCCGGCGCGCATGCGGCGGCCCGCGCCGCGAAAGAATGTCCACCGTGCCCCCCGAGTCCCGCTTCGCCGACCGGTACCGGCTCACCGAGACCCTCGGCCGGGGCGGCATGGGTGAGGTCTGGAAGGCCTACGACGAACGGCTGAACCGCTGGTGCGCCATCAAGTTGCTGCGTCAGATGCAGGACGGCGCGACGGCGGAACGCTTCTCCCGCGAGGCGCGCACGCTGGCCTCGCTGCGCCACCCGGGCGTGGTCGATGTGTACGACTACGGCGTCGCCGCGGACCGGCCCTACCTGGTGATGGAACTGCTACCCGGCCCCTCGCTTGCCCAACTCCTGCGCGAGCAGGGCCCGCTGCCGATCGAGACGGTGCGCCGCTACGGGGCTCAGGCCGCTGACGCCCTGCAGGCAGTGCACGATGCCGGCGTCATCCACCGCGACATCAAGCCCGGCAACCTGGTGGTCGATTCGAGCGGCTCGATCCGGCTCGTCGACTTCGGGATCGCGCTCGGCTCCAGCACCGACAACCCGCTGACCGAACTCGGCGCGATCATCGGCAGCGCGTCCTACCTGGCGCCCGAGCAGGCCACCGGCGGGCGGGCAGACGCCCGCTCGGATTTGTACGCGCTCGGGTGTCTGCTGATGACGCTGCTGACCGGCAAGCCGCCCTTCGACGACGACGCGCCGGTCGAGATCCTGGGTCGGCACCTCAACGAAGCGCCGGTGCGTCCCTCCGACCGGCGCGCACAGATCCCTGCCGACCTGGACCAACTCGTGATGGACCTGCTGGCCAAATCGCCCGCGCAACGCCCGGCCAGCGCGGCCGAGGTCGCCTACCGGCTTTCCGGAGGTACCAGGCCCCGCCCCGGCCCGGTGCCCCTGCCTGTCCGCAGCGGCCCGATCGACACCCGGGTTTCCGGGACGCGCGCCGTGACCCCCGCGGCGGCGGTGGGCCCGGGCCGCGGCGCGCCCCGCCGGCGCCGCGGCCTGGCGCCCCTGGGTATCGCGGTCGTCGTCGCCTTGGGCGCTGTGACCATCGGATGGGCGCTGACCCGCCCTCAGGAAGGCGGAACCTCGATCCCGTTCGTACCTCCGACCGCCGAACCCACGCCGAGCGCCACCGCGACTCGGCCGCCGCGGCCGACCCCCAGCCCGAGCGCGCCGACGCCCCTTGCCCCGCTGACCCCGCCACCGCCGCAGGAGTTCCCCAGGCCCACCAAACCCGCAGTGATCCCGCCCATCATTCCCCCGATCATCCCCCCGGCGCCGACCCAGGAACCGACGCGGACGCCCGAGCCAGAACCGACACCCACCGCGGAACTCGACGCCTTGCGCGACGCGGTCGAGCAGGCGGCCATCGCCGAGGCGTCGGTCAAGGACGACCTGCGCTCGCGCGTCGCGGCGATCCGCGCAGCAGCTGAATCCGGTCGGTCCGACGACGCCGTCGACCTCGTCGACGAGTTCACCGAGCAGGTCGGCGAACTCGAGGGCACCGGGGCCCTGGACCCGGACACCGCGACGGCGCTGCGTAACGCGGCCGCCGACCTGCGCGCCGCGCTGACCTGAGCCCGCGGACCTGAACCCGCTGACCTGAACCCGCGGACCTGAACCCGCTGACCTGCCCCGCGAAGACCTCGCCTCCCCCGCCAAAGCGCTGCGTCCGACTAGGTGGTCGCTATGGCAACCACTCCCTCGGACGTCCCGGGTTGTTCACCGCGGCCGGAAGAAAACTTCGCTGGGCCCGAGAACCGATCCGGGTGGCGTGCCCGTAACTCCTGATGTCCGACCGGAACGGCCGGGGGACAACAACCAGGAGGACATCATGAACACCGCTTCGCGCATCACCACCGCGACCGCCGCAGCCCTCATCGCCGGACTCGCCTTTGTACCCGCCGCCCACGGCGCGGCCGCCGGATTCGTCGACGTCGAGCGCGACGCCGCCAGCATCAACGAGCGCAGCGCCACACAGTCGAACACCGCCTTCTCCACGATGCGCTGGCGAGTCGGCGTCGGCGGGGACAGCGGTTCCACTCAGGGCTTCCTCAACGGCGTGTTGACCTACCGCGGCGGAACGGCCGGCTGCGCGAAGCTCGTGGTGACCTGGCTCGACGGGTCCAACCGGTCGATCGGTTCCGATGTGCGCCGGACCTGCACGACGAACAGCCTGCCGAGCGAGATCCGGCTGCGTAACGTCAGCCACCAGCAGAGCGGCCTGAACTGCGCCAGCATCAAGCTGTACTACAGCCACGCACCCAACGAGGACAGCTTCCGCTTCGACGGCGGCCGCGTGGTGTGCGTCGGCAGCTGACCTGCCGTGGCACACACAACACTGACGCACAACCGCGCCGAAGGACGCCGATGAACCCTGTTCCCGCAGCAGCCCCCCGCATCCGCGATGCGTGGGGCCGCTGCGCGTACAGCCGCGAGGAGTCCCGAGCCCGAAAGATTCGAGGAAATTTCCTTGCAGGAATGAGAACTGATTGACCGTCATCGCCCGTACCTCAATCAGCTGCCGGAATCACCGGCGACGATCGACAGGAGCCCGCGATGACCAGCACCCGCACCCTGACCCGCACCGCCGCCGGCGCCTTCGCCGCTCTCGCGCTGGTGGCCAGCGCGCAGCAGGCCGAAGCGGCCGTCGTCCTCGAACGCCAGTCCGTGATCATCAGCTCGCCGGCCGCCGAGATGCGCGGCGAGGTCACCTGGACCCTGCACCCGGACACCGACGGCGGGAAGATCAGCGCCGACCTGCGGGGGCAGATCACGATTGAGCCCGGTTCCTGCGCCCGCGTCGTGACGACCGGGGTGAGTAAAACCGGAGCACACCGCACACCGTCCGCCATCTCCGGCAAGGTGTGCGCGCTCAAGCGCACCGAGATCGGGCGCTTCAGCGTGGCCCCGGTCTCCGCGCGGAGCCTGCAGTGCCTGAACTACGCCCTCATGGTCGGGCCGTTGGTCGGTCAGGGTCAGCAGGAGCAGTACCGCAGCGCAGGTAACCGGCGGATCTGCCGAGGCTGAGCAAAGTGGCGAGAACCGATCGCCGCATGAAGCCCGTACCTGCAAGCAACCACCCGATCCGGACCACGACCACAGGAGCCAACAGCCATGAAGCACACCATGCGCACCGCCACTGTTCTCACCCTTGCAACGCTCGCCTTCCTCCCCGCAGCGTCCGCTGTCGGCGCCGCCGCAAGCACCCCGCACGTTCCGGCGGCGTTCACCCTCGCGGACACCGACCCGCTGGAACTGACCAGCCCTCAGGCACGTGTCGCCGGTGTCGTGCAGTGGTCCGTCGACCGCGCGGCCCGCCAGGTCCAAGGCGGGGTCCAGGCCAACGTCTCGATCCAGCCCGGCCAGTGCGCCCGCGTGATCCTGACCTGGCGGTCCGCCGCCGGCGCGGCACTCAACACCGACCAGGTCTTCCGCTGCAACACCGGCTCGAGCGCCCTTTCGGTCCGCCTGAGCCCGGCCAACGCCGGACACTCTGGCACCGGCCTGCGGAGACTGGACGCGGCGCTGTTCGCCGGTCCCTCCGGCGGGTTCAGCTCACAGGTCGACGCCGGCACCGCCGAGTTCCTCAACGGCTGAACCCCACCACCTCCTCATCGGCCGGCGCACCCCAAGGAGCACCCGTGATCCTGGGGCCGGGACAGCGCACGACGCCTGGATAGCCCCCGGCACGCTCCGGTACCGTTCCGACGTGGATTCAGCGACGCTGTCAGGTTTTCGCGCCGGCGATCCAGCTGCGGTGCGCGAGGTGTACCAGCGCTACGGGCGCCTGGTGTTCAGCGTCGCCCTGCGCGTGCTGGGCGATCGCGGGCTCGCCGAGGACGCCACCCAACAGGCTTTCGTGCAGGCCTGGCGGGCGGCAGGCAGCTACGACCCTGCGCGCGACATCGCGCCCTGGCTGGCCACCATCGCGCACCGCGCGGCCATCGACCTCGCCCGCCGCGAGCGCGACCGCGGGCACGACTCCCTCGATGACCCCGAGTCGACTCCGGCCTCGTGGCTCGCCGTGGCGGACACCACCGAGAGTGCGTACCAGACCTGGACCGTGCGCGAAGCGGTGGACGAACTTCCCGACGAGGAACGTGACATCGTCCGCCTGCAGCATCTGGAGGGGTACACCCACTCCGAGATCGCCGGCAAACTCGAGATCCCGATCGGGACCGTGAAGTCCCGCTCCAGCCGCGCCCATCGGCGCCTGGCCTCCCGCCTGGGCCACCTGCGCGAGGCGAGCGCATGAACGCTCGCGAAGGCGCGGACGAGGCCTTCCTTGCCTTCCTGGCGGGCGAGACCGATGCGGCGCCGAACCCTGACGCGGCGGCGCTGCGCGAGCTGCTGGCCGATCCCGCGGCGTGGGCGCAACCTGGGCCGGAGCTGGCCGAGCGGATCGTCGCGGAAATTTCTTTCGGGAACCGAGAACCGATCGGCGCCCCCGCTGCGTATATCCAAGTTATGGACAGATCCGACCCCGACCAGCAGGTCGTCGCCTACCTGATGGGCGACCTCGATTCGGCCGTGCCCGAGCCGGAGCTGGCCCAGTTGCGCGAGCTGCTGGCCGATCCGGCGATCTGGGCGCTGCCCTCCCCGGCGCTCGGTGACCGGGTCAGCGCGGCCGTCACCCGCGCGGCCGCGCAGGCAGCGCCGCCCCCGATACTCGCCGTTGCCCCGGCCCCGGCCTCCTCAACTCCGCCGCCGGCCCCGGTGATCTCGTTGGCCGCGCGCAGACCCCGCCGCTGGATGGGACTGGCCGCGGCTGCCGCCGTGCTCGGCATCGGCGTGGGCGCCCTGCTCCCGATCGGGTCCGGGGATGGCTCCGACCCCACGTTCACGATGGCCCTGTCGGCGCCGACGGCGAGCGGCGCGGCCGCGAGTGCGGACCTGACCCGGACCGATTCGGGCTGGCACATCGAACTCGACGTCAGCGGCCTGCCGCCGATCGACGGGACGGGCACCTTCTACCAGGCGTGGCTGAAGAACGACGCCGGCGTGCTGGTGCCGATCGGCACCTTCGACGAGGCGGGGCCGATCGACCTATGGGCCGGGGTCTCACCTGTGGACTTCCCGACGATCACCGTCACGCTGGAGTCGACCGACGGCAACCAGGCCTCCTCCGGCAACCGTGTCCTGCTCGGCAGGCTCGCTGAAGCAGGCCCCGCTCCCGAGCCCGCGCCGACGACCGCCCCTGCCCCTGCCCCCGCCCCCGCGCCCGCCCCCGCGCCCGCCGCCTCTGCCGTCGCCACCCCCGAGCCGAGCGCCTCACCGTGACCGATCACGGTGAGCCCGCTCGTGCGTGGCAAACACGGGCGATTCCCGGCTCCGACTGAGTGACTCGGAATCGCGGGCTCCGCCGTGATTGCTCTGGACAAACCGGCCGCACGGAAGATCGGAGCCGCACAGATTCGACTCCGCGTTGCTCATCGAGCGCGCAACGTCGGCGCCTACCATGGCGGCATGGCAATCGAGAAGGTCGTCACGTTCAAGCGGTTGCACGACCGCGATCGCGACGACCTGCATTACTGGCGGAGCCGACCCGTCGCGGAACGGATCGCTCACGTCGAGGAGCTTCGGTCCGAACACCACGGGTGGGACGAGCATGAAACTGAACCGCGACTTCAGCGAGTTCATCGCATTTTGCATCGAGCGTGAGGTTCGGTTTTTGGTCGTCGGGGGCTACGCGCTCGCAGCACATGGGCATCCGCGCTACACCAAGGACCTCGACGTGTGGATCTGGTTGGATCCGGACAACGCGGCCCGGATGGTCGAGGCGGTCAATGACTTCGGCTTCGGCTCCTGTGGAATCACCGCCCAAGACCTACTCGACCCGACGGTAATCGTGATGATGGGTCATCCCCCAAAGCGCATCGACGTCATCGCCACCATCGACGGCGTCGAGTTTGACGACTGCTGGCCGAACCGCCTCGAGGTCGAACTGGGCGGTCTGCCGGTCCCCTTCATCGGCCTCGCGGACTTCATCGCCAACAAGCGCGCGTCGGGCAGGCCCCAGGACCTGGCCGACATCGACGCTGTTATGGACTAGGGCTCGCTCAGGCGAGGGCCTCCCAGGCGACGAGCCCCTCGGAGAGATCGCGGATCGCGGCCAGCAGGCCGAGGCGGTTGGCTTTGACCGCAGGGTCGTCCGCCATGACGAGGACCGCGTCGAAAAAGGCGTTGACGGGGGTGACGAGACCGGCTCCGACCGCAGCGAACTGCGCCAAATCTGACGGCTGCTCACCCAATTCGGCGCGAGCCTTGTCGATGGCGTCGGCGAGCGCCCCTTCGGACGGGCTCTCGAACAGCGCGGGATCGTGGCCGGCGGCGGCCCCAGCGGGGACCAGGCGGCGCACGCGCAGCACCGCCTCGACCAGACCCCCGAAGTCCGCCGTGCCATCGATCTGGGCGAGCCCGGCGAGTGTCGCGTCCGCCAGGGTTGGGTTCGCGGCCAACGGCAGCACCCCTTGCACGTGGCGGTGCGGGTGCCCGGCGTCGAGCAGTGCCTGCTCGTAGCGACGGGTGGTGAACTCGATGACGTCGGCCAGACGGGCCTTCGCCGCCGAGGCGATCTCGCCGGGCTGACCGGCCGCGGCGGATTCGAGGATGGCCGGGACCGAGAGCGCAGCCAGGCGCGGGTGCGCACGCAGGATCGCGGTCAGGCCCAGGGCCGCGCGGCGCAACGCGAAGGGGTCCTTGCTCCCGGTCGGGTCCTCACCGGTTCCGAACAGGCCCATCGACAGGTCCGCCCGGTCGGCAAGCGCAAGCAGCGCACCGGGGATCGAGGCGGGCAACGCCGCCCCGGCCGAGCGCGGCATCTCCATCTCGTGCAGCGCCGTCGCCACCTCGGCGCTCTCCCCGGCGCGCAGCGCGTACTCGCGCGCCATGATCCCGGCGAGGCTGGTCAGTTCGGTGACCATCGCGGTGGCGAGGTCGAACTTGGTGAGTTCACCGGCGCGGGCGAGCGTCGCCCGCTCGCCGTCGCTGAGCTCGACGTGGGTGGCGAGCACCCCGGCCAGGGCGCTGATCCGGTCGGCGCGATCAGCCATCAAGCCCAGCCTCTCGGCGAAGTTCAGTGAGCCCAGTCGCGCCTTGAACGCCGAGGGCGCCATCTCGAGGTCGGCGCGCCAGAAGAAAGCCGCGTCCTCGTAGCGGGCGCGCAGCACCGCCTCGTTGCCCTTGCGCACCAGGTCCAGGTCGCAGTTTCCGTTGGCTACCGCGACGAAGTGCGGTCGCAGGTTGCCACCAGCGTCGCGCACCGGCAGATAGCGCTGGTGCTTGCGCATGACCGTCACGAGGATGTCGCTCGGTAGGTCGAGGTAGCTCTCGGCGAACGATCCCAGCAGCGGATTCGGGGTCTCGACGAGATTGGTGATCTGATCGACCAAGGCGGATTCACCCTCGACGTCGACGACCGCGCCGACGGAGGCCGCAAGTTCCTGAGCACCCGTCACGATCCTGGCCCGGCGGGTCGCGGTGTCCACGACGATGTCGGCTGCCGCGAGCACCTCGGCGTGCGTAGTCGCGGATGACACCTCGACGATCGGGGAATCGGCGTTGCGATGCACGCTGGTGCGCCGATCGGAGGCCAACGTCGACACCGTGAACGGCACGACCGCCTCGCCGAGCAGCGCCAGCACCCAGCGGACCGGGCGGGAGAACGAGAGCCCGGGTGCGCACCAGCGCATGTTCTTCTCCGCGCGCAGGCCGGTGATGACCTCCGGCAGGATCGCGGCGAGCACCTCGATCGCGGGGCGCCCGATAACCTCGGCGGATACCCCGACGTACTCCACACCGTCGATCGTCATGCGCTCCAGCACTGCCGGGTCAATGCCCTGCCCGCGAGCAAAGCCCTGCGCGGCCTTGGTCAGATTCCCGTCGCCGTCGTAGGCCGCGCTGACCTTAGGACCCTTGACGAGCTTGCGGGTGTCGGCCTCGCGGGGAGCGACATCGTCGACGGTGGCGACGGTCCGACGCGGGGTGCCATCGACTCTGATCTGACCATACGTC
Organism: Sporichthyaceae bacterium; assembly: GCA_052388275.1. GTDB lineage: Bacteria > Actinomycetota > Actinomycetes > Sporichthyales > Sporichthyaceae > JBQTII01. Next base: position 15,519 of record JBQTII010000122.1, read on the forward strand.
AGACCAGTGGCGGCGAGCTTGTCGGTGAGCGCGCCCAGAACCGCCTCGATCGTACGCGGGACTTCGTGCGGCGGAAGTTCCTCGATGCCGATCTCGAACACCAGCGGCGCGGGCGCGGTGGGCAGGACCCCGACCGGTGTCAACTCGGGAGTTGGCGCCTGCGGAGGAAGACCGAGCGGGTGACCGAGTTCGGCGCGCTTGGTGATCCAGAGCTCGGCGACCTCGCGGGCCAGCGTGCGCATGGTGGCAAACGCGGCGGCCCGGTCGGTGGTGGAGACGGCGCCGCGTGCGTCGAGGACGTTGAAGGCGTGCGAGCACTTGAGCACGTAGGCCTGCGCGGGTACCGGCAGGTTCGCGGTGATCATCCGGCGGGCCTCGGCCGCGTAGGCGTCGAACAAGGTGCGGTTGGTCGCGACGTCGGCGTCGTCGAGGTAGTAGCGACTCATCTCGTACTCGGCCTGCCCGAAGGCCTCGCCGTAGGAAATGCCGGGGGCGTAGGCGATCTCCTTGAAGTGCCCGACGCCCTGAAGGGCCATCAGGATGCGTTCCATGCCGTAGGTCAGCTCGACCGGGATCGGGTCCAGCGACTGCCCGCCGACGGCCTGGAAGTAGGTGAACTGGGTGATCTCCATCCCGTCGAGCCAGACCTCCCAGCCCAGACCCCAGGCGCCGATCGCGGGCTGTGCCCAGTTGTCCTCGACGAAGCGGATGTCGTGCGCGCGGGTGTCGATGCCCAGGGCCTGAAGGCTGCCGAGGTAGAGCTCCTGCGGGTCACCCGGCTCGGGTTTGAGGATCACCTGGTATTGAGTGTGGCACTGGATGCGGTTCGGGTTCTCGCCGTAGCGGGCGTCGTCTGGGCGCACTGAGGGCTCGACGTAGGCGACCTTCCACGGTTCGGGGCCGAGCACCCGCAGGAACGTGGCGGGGTTCGCGGTCCCAGCGCCGACCTCGGTGTTCATCGGCTGCACGATCATCGCCCCGCGCTCGGTCCAGTAGGCGGTGAGCGCGAGCAGCGCGTCCTGCATGCTCAGCGGTGAAGGGCTGGTCATCGCGCGGCGTCCCGTCCTGGCAGATGTGGGGCTCCGCACCGGCCCCGGTCCCCCGGCGGAAGCGCCGCTGAGTCTAGTGGCGGGGCAGAGTCGGCCCGGCGCGACGCGAAGGCCGCACCGCCCAAAGGTCCACGAATCCGGCCGAAGCGGGTCCTACCGTCAAGGGGAGCGCCGGGGGCGCCCCCGGGGCCGCTGGGAGCGCATCCCCGCGGCGCACCGGAGGACCTGAGATGACCGCGCGATCCACCCCCCGCACCCGAACCCTCGGCGTCCTGTGTGCCGCCACCCTGCTCAGCGGCGCCACGGCAACCCTGGCTCTCGTGCCGCCCGCCCAGGCCGCGGCCGGCGCCGCCGTCACCGTCGCCTACAGCCCCGGGCCGCTCGTCATCGGGCAACAGGCCACCCTCACCGTGACCTTCACCCACGCGAACACCGTGCCGGACCAGAACTCCCCGCAGAACCTCAGCGAGATCACGATCACCCCGTCCTGCGCGGCGGTCACCGCGGGTGCCTGCACCAGCGCCAACCCCGGGGTGTTCGCCCTCGGTGATGAGGCCCGGGCCAGCGGCGCCGGGTGCCCGACCGGCAAGTTCACCCTCGGCGCTCCCGACCCGGCCACCGGGGCGGTGCGCGCCACCCGCCTCGCCCCGGAGGTAACCCGGCGGGCGGGTTCTGCCGCCTGACGATCGCCGCGCGCGTGCTCGCCCTGCCGGCCGACGCCGACGCCGTCACCGTCGGGTTGCAGACGATCCCGGTTGCCTCGGCGCTGGTCACCGTCCCCGGCATTCCGCCGTCCAGTGCCACCGCGCGGGGTGCCGGCGCCGCGGCGACCATCACCAGGGCGCTCCCGACGCTGAGCACCGCCGCCACGTCGACCTCGACCGGCGGCACGATCCGCGACGTCGCCACGGTGTCCGGGCGCGTCACCCCGGCCGCCGGGGCGAGCGTGACCTTCCGGCTCTACCCGCCCGCCGACCCGACCTGTGCCGGCACCCCGGCGCTGACCTCGACCAAGACCCTGGCGACCGGTTCCGACACCGTCACCTCCGATTCGCTGCGCGTCACCACTGCCGGGACCTGGCGGTGGGTGGCCACCTACTCCGGCGACGCGAGCAACCACACCGTGACCGGCCTGTGCGGGGAGGCGTCGGAGAATTCCCTCGTCACGGCCTCCACCTGCCAGGGCGAGCTCGCGACGATCGTCGGCAGCGACGGCGACGACGTCCTGACCGGGACCGCAGGGCGCGACGTCATCGTCGGCCGCGCCGGTAATGACGTGATCTCCGGCGGCGGCGGTGACGACCTGATCTGCGGTAACTCCGGCTCCGACTCCCTGTCCGGCAACTTCGGCCGAGACGTGCTGGTCGGCGGCAGCGGCGCTGACGAGATCAGCGGCGGTGACGGGGCCGACGAGATCCTCGGCGGCAGCGGCGACGACCTGCTGCGCGGGGACGGGTCCGGCGACTTCATCAGCGGCGGCACCGGCAACGACGAGTTGCGCGGCGGCACCGGCAACGACGAACTCTCCGGAGGCCGCGGCAACGACGAACTGTTCGGCCAGTCCGGCGACGACTTCCTCGCCGGCGGTTCGGGGCGGGACCTGCTCAGCGGCGGGTCGGGCGTCGACGAGGCGGACGGGGGCCTGGGTTCGGACGAGTTCCGCAGCATCGAGCGCCGTCGCCGCTGACGGGTCGACCGCGGGGCATGTGGTCCCTTCGCGTCGATGCGGAAGCGGGCGCGGCGATGACCAGGCTGGCCAACCGGCTCGGATAGCCCGCTCGGCGAGCGGATCGACCGCTGGCCAAGCTCTGCCGCGGTTTCCGTCCGAAAACGCCTGCTTTGCGCATAGGGTCCCTACCGGCGGAGGTTCCGCCACGGGGAACGGGAGGTCCCGGCATGTCCGGTGAGATCAGCAAGCAGGAACAGGCCCTCACACGTGGGGCGCAGCTGGTGGCAGAGGCCA
>JBQTII010000123.1:0-43561 GCA_052388275.1 Sporichthyaceae bacterium
TTCGCAGCGCCGGCCTTGCTTGAGGGCCTATTCGGGATCATCGGGAAGGTACGACCCTCCCAGCCCCACCGGCCGTGCTCACGCACCTCGCCCGGTGGGCCGATCCACAGGTTTCAAGCATTGCTCCGGGAAGATCTCGGGGCTGAGAGACGTGATGGCCCCAGCGATCTCATCGGCGTTGACATACCAGTCGTCCAACGCCTTTTTCAGCGCCTTCTGATCGTCGGCCTGGGCGGCCTTGAGCACCGGCACCGCCTGCTGAATGTGTGTGGTGAGCAGCGCAGTCACTTTGTCCCCGACCTCCGGGCCGAAGTAGCTGCCGAACGCGGCACCCATGTCCGTCTGGTTCTTCAGCAACCGGTCCAGGTTGGGTTGTACCGCTGCTTCGTCATGGAAGAACGCCTTCACGGTCATGATCGTGTACTGCATGTGGTCGGCCCACAGGTCGTGCATCGTGCCCCGCAGATCGGCCACCTTCTCCGCGTTCAGGGAGGCGGAGACCTTCTCGACCTGCACCGGGGCGGCGGCACCGGTGGAATCGTCGTCATCGCCGCATGCTGTAAGCGCAGTGGCCGCGAGGGCCGCGCCAAGTACCGTGGTTGCCAGGCGGTATCTGCGCCGTTGAAACCTCATGGTCGTCGCCTTTCCGTCGATGTCGAATCGCGCGCCCAAGGGCGAGCTGTACTTCTTCGAGTGAGTGACGCGGTTCCCAAGAGGTCTTACCGTTCCCGGGTAGGGGCTCAGAAGACCGCGTTCGGACTATCCGGTAAGACACGTCGTTCGGTTCGCGACTCACCGGAGTGACTACGGAGACGAGCGTGCGCTCGGGACCACCACAGCCTCGAGCGCGCTCCGTGCGGTGGCAGAGCTGGCGAGCAGACCTGTTGACCCGTGCTGGCGTAGAAGCGCTCCTGGCCGGCGAACTCGCCGGGGACTGTGGGCTGGATCTGCACGCCGTGCTCATGCTGGTCGATCGGGGTTGCCCCCCGGAGCTGGCCGCACGAATCGTTGCCCCATTGCAGTGGGAGCAGTGAGATGGAACCGTTAACAGCACCGACCGAACAGACGCCGGTCCGCGGCCGGCCACCTGCACAGCAGACCGACACACATCGCGATGACCCGCTGTGGATTGAGGCGCTACGTGGCGCCGAGGCTCCCGGTCACGCGGTCGCGGTGGCCAGGTTGCGGGCCGTGTTAGGGCGGGCAACGCACCACCAGATCGGCCGGATGCCCAGGCTCTGGGCCGACCTCGGCGCAGTTCGGGCGGCCGAGATCGCCGAGTCCGCCGCCGACGAGGCGACGATGGCGGTGCTCGCGCGACTGAACCGATTCGAAGGCCGCAGCAGCTTCACCACGTGGGTCTACAAGTTCGGAATCCTGCACGCCGCGACCGAGGCCCGCCGGGCGCTGTGGCGCGATCGCTCGCTTGTCCTCGACGACCACCCGGAGCCGATCGCCCGAGACCGGTTCACCCCGGAGACTTTCGTGGAGGCGCGAGACCTGGCCGAAGCGGTGACCCTCGCGATCCAGACCGTCCTGACTCCCCATCAGCGTCGGATCGCGCAGGCGCTCATCGTCGAGGAGATTCCGATCGACGTGCTGGCCGAGCGCCTGGCGACCAACCGTAATGCGCTGTACAAGGCCCTGCACGACGTCCGGATCAAGCTTCGAACCGAACTGCGCCGACACGGCGTCCTAGCTACACCCAAGCCGGAGCGGGAGGCACTGCGATGAGCACACCACCTCGGCCATTGACTGCGGTGCAGGCCGAACTACTGACCACGCTCAGCGAACCCTGGTTGTCCTGCGATGACTGCTTCGAGCAGATGGACGGCTGTGTCGACGCACTGATCCACCACGGCCGCCTGCCCGAGGAGCCGATGCGGGTCCACCTCGCCTGCTGCCCGGCCTGCCAGGAGGAGGCTCAGTCTCTGATCTCCCTGGTCGCCACCGAGCACATCACTGCACTGCCGTCGGTGCTCGGCCTGTTCCGCGATAAGCCTTCGGCGACCACCGAGTGGTGAGATCAGCTACTACCGACGGACCCGGGCGACCAGCGAGCACGCACCACCCATGATGAACCATCAGATGCTCCTCGAGCATCCTTGCCCGTAACTGAGGGCCTCTCCGAATCAGGGTGCTGTGCGGATCCTCAGCGACCACCCGGCAGCGATCTCGCCGCCGTCCAGGTCGGAGAAATCGTCAAAGACGAACATGTCCCAGATGCCGTTCGGGTCGGTGGCGTCGAAGACAGACAGGTCGGATCCGTATCCGCTGCCGGGCGCGGGTGCGGGCGCGGGCGCACTGACTGGCGAACCGAGGCATGCCCCGCGCCCGCCACTGTTGGGATCGGCAGGCCGGACGGCTCCGGAGTTCAGGTAGTCCTGGTGAGGCAGTTCGGCATCGGCCTCGTCGTCGAAAGTGAAGCGCCGATCGCTTACCGGCATCATGCCGCCGCAGTGCGCCATCAGCAGTACGCTCTGGCCAGCAGGCCCGACCAGCAGCAGGTGGATGTCACTGGGGTAGGTGTGGGTCAGTCCCTTGACTGTGACGTCGACGTCAGTGATCGAACCGGGCAGGCCGGATACCTCGATCGCTGCTGGGTACTGGACCGCTGGCACGACGCCCGGTGGGAGGATCTCACCAGCGCTGTAGAGGGAACGCGCCGTCGGGATCGTGATGCTGCCCTTGTCCACGAATGTCCCGGCGGCGCCCGTACCCGCGACCGCACTCGGCATCAGGATGGCGGTGACTGCGGCCGCACCGATCAGTCCCAGGGTTGAGCGTTGGCGGGTCCGGCATGCAGATTTGCCGCCTTGGCGTACTTCGGATAAGGGTGTGAACACGTTCGACGTCTCCGACTCGGCAATTGAATATGGACGAGAAATCGTCGGAAATCCCAACGCAGAGTAGCAGTTGCCCACAGCCTCGGAACGGCACGCGCCTTGCGCGTCAACGTCGATTCTCAAGGGGCCGTTGACCTGCCGGCGGCGTGCTGACCGGGGTGAGCGGACCCTCGCCGAGCCAGGACACGTCCCCGCCCCGATGGTCCATCCCGGATCCACCACCCAGGCCAATCCCCATCACGTCGAAGCCGCCGGTCGCCACGTAGAGCAACGGCTTCCGCGACGACACGGGACGGCCCAACGCAGTGAGGTAGGCGTAGAACCCCGCCGTCGAGGCGCTCTGATCTGGCGCAAAGCGGCGCAGGGAAATCACATAGGCCTGCCCCTGGGGTCCGGCAGGATCGAACGGGAATACGGCAAGCGGGGCGCCGCCCGCGGCCCGCACCAAGGACGACTGCACCAGCCAGGGCGCGAGGTAGGTCCCGTGCAGCGGCGCCGGACGCGCCTTGAGTAGCTCCAACGCGACTTGGGAGACCTGCCAGCCGGCCACCGCGAGCACGGCCTGAGCTCGCCGACCCGCCGCTTCCGGACCCCGCACGGAGATCCCGCCGGCCCGGGCGGCGGCATGGACCGTGCTCTGCGCGGCGAGACCGCGGGGAGAGGTGTCGGTGATCAGAGCCAACCGACGCACCCCGCGGCTGGCCAGAATCTCGACCTGCGCCCGCAACGCGGCCACCTCGTCTGCGCGCAGGGACTGCGCCGGGCACGCCAGCACCGGGGCTTTCGAACCGGCGAGCGCGGCGCCGAGCGCGGCCGCGGCACACTCCATCCCGTCCGGGCCGGGTAAGCCGCCCTGTGCCGGGCCGGCACCGGCGTCGAGGATCTGGATCGCCACCTGCCGACCCCGGCGCAGCTCCAACAGCGAACGCCCCGGGGGCAGCCAGACCTCGGCCCACTGGCCCTGGGCTCCGGGTCTAGGTTCGGCCCGGTAGCGTCGGTCGGCCACGACAAGTTCGGTGTGCCGGTCAGTGCTCAGGTGGACGAGGTTTCTGCCGGGGAGCTGGGGGGCTACCACCAGTGGGGTGCTGGCGTCGCCAAGCAGCAGTGCGCGGACCAGCGGAGCGCCCGCCACCGGCGGCGGGCCGGGCTCGGGCAGGCTGGTCAGCACCGCACCGGCCAAGATCGCCAGGACCAGCACACCGAGTTCGAACCGGGCAGGTACTCCTCCGCGGCGGGAGACCACCGGGTCGCGCCGCACGCGCAGTCGCCTGGCCGAAGCGAGACCAAGCGCTCCGGCCGCCACCGCAAGGGTGGCCTTGAGGACGACGAGCACGCCGAAGTCGGTCAGGGTGATTCCGTCGAGCCGCACGTGGTAATTGCGGGCCGAGAGAACCCCGGTGACGGCGGCTAGCGCACCGACACCGAGCGCGATCGGTCGCAGGCGACCCACCAACGCAGCCCGGCTCGCTGGCTCGGCGGTCGCCACAGCGAGGACAGCACCCACCCACACCACTGCCACTGTGACGTGAGCGAGCATCAGGAGCGCCGCGCCGGTCGAATCGCTCAGCGCGCTCCAGCACAACCAGACCACCGTGAGGGCGCCGGCTTGGGCGCTGAGCCGACCCGGGCCGGTCATCGCGGCGTGTGCGGTGAGCATCAGTAGGGGTATCAGCGATAGGTACCGCGGGCCGGACAGGCTCCCCAGCGCCCCCGCCGCCGCACTCAGCGCGCCGAGGAGCCCGATGGCCAGGGTCAGTCCTCTGGCTGCCTCGGTCGGATACCCGGCCAGCGGCCGGATCAGCGCGGCCCCGGCCAGTAACGCAGCAGCGGACAGCGCCAGCGCCCTGGCTATCGCCGCCGAGGTCGACAGTTCCGCCGGGGACTCACCGCCACCGTGCGCGGCCGCGGACGTCGCCCCAATCTGACTTATCGTCAGGATAACGCCGGTCAGAATCAGGACCGCGACCCACCAGGGAAGTCCATGCCGCGTCGGCCTTGTGCGTATCCTGATCGCCAACCCGTCCTACCGGATGTCCTCGTCCGCTATCGCGAACAGGATCGAGTGCGGCTTGGCTTCGCCGAAGTCACCGTGCGGCCACGAGGTCCGGTTGAAGCTCACGCATGGGGCGCCGGTGTATTCATCAACAAAGCCCTCATCGAGGGTGAGCGCGGCACCCTTCCCGATATCCACGATGCAGACCCGGTGATCGCCACCGATCGTGGTGCGGGCCACGAAGTAGTTCGAGAACGCCAAGCGCCGCTCGCGAGTCAGTTCGCGATACAAGCCGTCCTTGCCGATCCCGAAGTTGTCCAGCGCGCCCCAATGCGGGCCGCCGGAGGACTTATCGTCGACGCGGTAGCTGCTCGACAGCCTCGGGCAGTCCCGCTCCGAACCGCCGACGCTGGCCTCCTGAACCGTGTCGATCGAGCAGGTGGTCGCGGTGCCCGCCTTGAGCAGCTTGCGGATGTCCAACGCGTAGATCTGCTTGGTGGAGCGGGTACCGTCGGCATCCGACCCGGTGCCGCGGCCGATGACCGCGTGATAGAGATACTTGTCATCCAGGCTGGTCTGGATCCAACTGGCACCACTGCACGCCGTCTCCGTGCTGACCTGGGGGTCGTGCGATCTCGCGTACGCCGTGGCGTCCCAGACCTCGCGCCAGACCGGTCTAGCGACCGTGACGTCCGGGGTGTAGTACACGACACCGCCGCAGAACGTCGAGGCGAAGGCACCCTTGTGCTGCGGCAGGCGGGTGAGCGCGATCTCCATCACCCCGCGCGGTTCCTCCTGAAGGGGGTTGCGCTCCCGGCGGGGGCCGTCCGGCAGGTAGGAGACCGAGACCACCTTGGCGTTGTTCCGGTCGCTGATGTCCCAGATCCGCACCGTGTTTCGCAGGATGAACGGATCGAAGGTGGAGACCGGGTCCAGCACCAGGTTGCGCGGCTCGGCGAAGTCCGCGGTGATCAGACGATCCAGGTCCTCCCGCGCCTGGATGCCGTGCGGGTTGGCGCAGGTGGCGATGGGCAATACCGGGTAGTTCGGGCAGGTGCGGGAGTCCTCAGAACGGGGGAGGGCGGCCGGCAGTTCGGCGAGGGTCTGGCCCTCCTCGCCGATGCGGACCAACGAGCCAGGTGAGCCAGCGAATCCGTTGCTGATCCGCACTTCACCGTTGGTGTAGGTGCACGGGCCGGGCACGTCGGCGCCGCCCATGTAGGTGCCGTAGGCGGTGCCATCCTCCAGTGTCACGAACGCATCGGGGACAGACCCACACGGAGTGTCCTGCGGAAGGTTGACCCCCGTGATTTCCATCCTCGGCAGCGCCGAGACGTCGAAGACGTAGGTGATGTCGCTGTAGAGACTTCCAGCGTAGAGGTTCTGACCTTTGTGCCACAGATAGGGCGTGTGGTGGGGCTCATTCTCCACGAGCGGCCCGGTGGTGACGGTGTTGACCACCTTGCCGTAGGTAGGCGAACCCTTTGTGGCGTCGAGGACCGCGACGAAGTCCGGCCCTACAGCGTTGTCACGAGCCTCCTGCGGCAGGTTCGCCGGGTCGAGGCGCTCCGGGGGGGAAGTCAGGTCCGCGAAGGAGGTGTCCGCGGCATTGAAGTCACCGGCCCAGACCAGCAGGTACTTGTGCCGGATCCGGCCCTGCGCGGTGACGATGCGGGCCGCGTCCGGGTTGGTTCCGTTCAACGCGGCCGCGACCAGCTCCCGCTTAGCCGCCGCAATCGCCGGACTGTCCTGGACAAGATGGTTGGTCGCGGTGTAGACCGCTCCGTTGCTCGCGGTAAAACTCGAGACGAAGCTGATCACCCGGTCAGCGGCATCGGCCGGCGAGTCGGACGCGGCCAAACCCGCCGCTATCAGCCCCGCGGCCGTACCCAGAGCCGTGAGACATCGGCCCGGCCGAAGCCAGCCCCTGGACGCCGTCGCCATGTTAGAGAATGCACTCACCGTTCGCCCTCCAACTCGCCAGTAACGGTTTAGTTCTCCTGCGCGAGGCACCGCCAAGGTTCGACCTCCGCATTCCGTGCTTGCAGGACCAGGCGTGGCCCGCCCGGCACCCCACCGGGCGGGCCACGGCCCGCGGCGCTAGCGCTGCTTCGCGGCGTCCTTGATCGCGTCGCGGATCCGCGGGTAGGTGCCACACCTGCAGATGTTGCGCAGGGTGTCCAGTTCGGCCTCGTCGATCTTCTTACCTGACTTCTTCGCCCGGTTGATCATCGCGACCGCAGCCATGATCTGGCCGGGTTGGCAGTATCCGCATTGTGCGACCTGGTGCTTGATCCAGGCCTGCTGCACCGGGTGCAGGTCCTTCTTCACCGACTTGGCCAGGCCCTCGATGGTGGTAATCCGGTCGGTGGCCTTGATGTCCTTGATCGGCACTGCACAGGGGTTGAACGCCTTGCCATTGATGTGCGAGGTGCAGGCCTTGCAAACGTTGATTCCGCAGCCGTATTTGGGGCCGGTGACCTTGAGGACGTCACGCAGGACCCACAGCATCCGGACGTCGTTCTCGACGTTGACGGTGACCTTCTTGCCGTTGAGGATGAACTTGTGCTGAGCCATCAGAATCTCCTTTCTGGGTGAAGGTCAGCGCGCGAAGCGAAGGCCGTTGGTCGGGGACTGCGGGATGGACGGGACCTTCGGCTTCGGCGCGAAGTGCAGCGGGTCCCGGTAGTTCGTCGGGAACTCGGTCGGAGTCTTCCCGGTCACCGCGCGCACCGCGTTAGCGGCACAGGCGTACGCCGCGGCGATACCGATCTCACCTGCGCCACCGGGCCAGTCCCGCCGGGCCGGCATCACGATTGCCTGGAACTCGAACGGGGTGTTCCACTGCCTGGTATAGGCACAGTTGTCCCACGAGCCCTCCAGCGGCAGCCCGTCCTCGATGTGACTGGACTGCGTCAGCGCGTAAGCGATGCCGTCCATGCACCCGCCCATGAGCTGGGCCTTGACACCGTCGGGGTTGATCGGCAACCCGATGTCAACGCCGATGATCGCCTTGGTGATCCGCATGCCCGTCGCCGCACTCTGAATCCTGCGGTTGACCGTCCGCGGCCGGGCGTCGATCTCCATCATGCAGGCGATGCTGCACTTGTATTCCTCGTGGAATGCGATCGCCTGCGCCGTTCCCGGCTTCATCTTCCGGCCCCACTTACCGGCCTTGGCGACGGCGTCGAGCACCGCGATCGCCTCGGGCTTCTTCAGGAACGCACGGCGGAACTCGTATCCGTCCATTCCGAAGTGCTCGGCGAGGCTCTCCACCACGGTTTCGCGGCCCACCGCATTCTCCGGGGACGAAACGTTGCGCACCGCGGAGGTGGGCAACTCGTCCAGTTCGCCGACCTCATCCGCCAGGACGTCAGTCAGCCCGAAGTTGTACGGCACCTGGACAACCGCCTGGTAGAAGTAGGGGCTCGTGGTGTACCGGTTACCCGTCCGTCCGTCCGGAGCCCCACCGACGAGGTAGGAGCTGACGATCTCCCCGGCTCCATGACTGAAGTCGGTGGCCCAGGTGGCGTGCCGCTGGGTGAAGCTGGTGACGCTGCGGTCCACTACGGTGGCGCGCGTGTGGTTGACGGCCGCCGGATGCATGCGGCCGTGCCGGTTGTCGTCGGTGCGGTGATACATCAGGCGCACCGGCTTGCCAAACAGCTGTGATGCTGCGGCGGCCTCCCAGGCCGCGTCCGCGAACAGTTTGCGCCCGAAGGAGCCGCCACCGTTGGTCATGCGCAGGCTGACCTTGTCCAGGGGCATGCCCAGCAGCTCGACCGCGATCCGCTCCACCCAGGTGTTCGGGATCTTTGTCGCCAGGTACAAGGTCGCCTGGTCCTCCCGCACGTCCGCGATGGCACAGTTGGTCTCCAGGGGGGAGCTGCTGCGGAACTGGTGGGTGGTGGTCTCCTCGATCACCGTGCCGCCAGGTAGGGGTGGGAGCATGCCCAGCAGTAGCGAGTTGACCTGCTCGACATAGTCGTCGCTGTTCTTTCCTGCGTTGGAGCTGGCGCTCCATTCCACCTTCAGCGCACGCACCGCGTCGATGCACTGCCCGAAGGTCTTCGCCCGCACGGCCACACCGCTGGCGTTCGCCGCCGTGCTGAGGTTCGGCGTGTTGATCGGGATCACCCCGACATCAGTGACCCCCGGCATCTTCTTGACCGCCTCGAGGTTGCGAACCGACACCACCGAGCCGTTGATCGTCGGCGGCCGGCACACCATCGTCGGCAGGGCGTTCGGAATGTCGAGGTCCATCGCGAACTTCTTGGCACCCGTGACGGCGGCACGCATGTCCGACGGAATCGGGGAGGTGCCGATCACGCCGCCCTTGGGTGGCCCGACGGTGAAATCAACGAGGTCGTCATCAGGCAACTCGCCGATGTCTCCCGCCGACTTCGCCGCGGGAACGGCCAGTGCGGCGTAGCTGAGCATCTGCCCGTCCGGGCCGAACACGTGCCCATTACGGGTGCGGACTTGCTCAGGCGAGACACCCCACTGCTTGGCCGCAGTCGAAGCCAGCCGCCGCCGCATGGTCTCGGCCAGGATTCGCACTGGCTCCCACAGCGCGTAGACCGAGGCCGAGCCGCCGGTGAGCTGGCTGCCGCCCAACTCGGGGCGGGCGTCGGCCAGGTAGGTCTCGACATCTTCGACAGGGATTTCCATCTGGTCCGCGATGATCGTCGCGATCGCGGTCTCCAGTCGCTGCCCCATGTTCGAACGGGGCACCTCGTAACGCACCTTGCCCGCCGCAGTCATCTCCATCCGCATCAGGGGCAGCGTCGGACGGGTGTAATCGCGCATAAAATCCATGAAGTCGTACTGGTCACCGAACAGCTCGTTACTGGGGACGGGTGACACGCCCTCCGCGGCATAGACGGTCCCCGGTTCGGGGGCATAGCGCGCACCGACGGCGAGGGTCGAACCGGCCAGTACGAAGCCAACGAAACGGCGTCGGCTTACGCCGGAGACCTCCGAATCCGCGGTCTGCGGATCGAGGCTTGGGGTTGTGGTCATGGGCTTTCCTTCACTCCGGCCCTGCATGGAAGCCGGTTCGGGGCCCGCAGCAGAGCGCCGGTGGCTGGGGGGATGAACCACGGGCGAGCTACAGGAGTACGCGACTCACTCGGGCGAGGGAGCCGTGTTGCAACCTGGACAACGACATACTGGCCATGTTGTAACGATTATTACTAGTCAAATTGTTTTCACTGCCGGGTCCTTGGCTGGTCCCTCCGAGTGCCGAGATACCGTCGCTCTCCTCGTGTACGCCGGGCTGCGCGTAGGCGCAGTGACCACAACGCCGCTGGTGAGCGCCAGGTCGGTGCACTGAGGAGGCCGGGAGATCGCGCACAGAGACCGGGGCGTCCTGCCAGCGTGGTAGCCGTAATCCCGTCACATCCGCGATGTCGCCTGAACCCTAGAAAGTGGGGTAGACACCATGAATGAGAGCAGAATGCTCGTCATCCCCCTGGCGCCGAGCGGAGACGGCCGCATGCCTGAGCCGGAGGCGATTGCGTTCCCGCTCACCCTCACCGATGTGGGCGAGGTCGTCGCCGCCACACACCTCAGTGGGACGGCCGGAGCGATCTGGCGGCTGGCGGTGCCGCAACGGGACCTCGACGCCAACATCATCCACCTCTGCCCGGGGAACGCCATCACCGCGCACGATGGACCGGAGATCGACGTCCTCGTCCTTGTTCTGCGCGGATCTGCGCGGATCGCCACCGACACGGACGGATTCGACGCGCCAGCCGGCTCGTTGGTGTGGTTACCTCGCCGATCCAGGCGGGGATTCACCGCTGGACCTGATGGCGTCAGTTACCTGACTGTGCATCAGCGGCGCCAGGCTTTGGTCCTGGGCGATGTGCGTTCCGACGGCGGCGGGTGTTGACCGCCATGTCGTTCGGTGGACAGGCGTTCGGTGGACAGACGTGATGTCGGCGGGTACCGGGACGGCGGTCGCGACGTCGTTCGTCTGGCTCGGCATGGTGATCGCGATCTCGTTCCTGGAGGCGCCGCTCAAGTTCCGAGCGCCGGGTGTGGATCTGCGCATCGGGCTGGGGATCGGTCGCCTCGTGTTCCGGGCGCTCAATGCCGTCGAGCTGGTCCTGGCCGCCGTTGTGTTGTGCGTGCTCGCGCTCGGCTCACTTTCGCCGCGGGGAGCGGCGGCGGCCGCCGCCGCGCCGCTGATCCTTGCCCTTCAACTGATCGCCATCCGGCCGCGGTTACACCGCCGCTCCGACCTCGTGCTGACCGGCGCCGAGGTCCTACGCTCGCACGCCCACCTCGCCTATATCGCGGCAGAAGTGGCAAAGGTCGCCGCCTTGCTCACCGCCGGTGTGCTCTTGCTCACCGGTTGACTGTTGATCGGTCAGCGCAGGTCGCCGAAGCTGTCGAACCTGATCTGCGCGAGCCTGACACCGCTGATCAGCAGGCGGTCGATGGACGCGCGCACCATGGCTGCCGATCCCGAAACGAAGACGTCGTGGTTGGCCCAGTCTCCATGGCGCAGCGCAACATCGACGATGGTGCCCCTCTCACCCGGGTACTCCGGATCGTGCGAGACCGCGGGTACCACGGTCAGCCATTCGTGCTGGCGGGTGAGCGCGTAAAGCGCCGAAAGGTCATAGTTGTCCTCGAAGTGCCGGCCGCCGACGAACAGATGCACCCGGCGGTACCAGTTCCATCGCGCCATGTCCTCGACAATGGCGCGCATCGGCGCCAGGCCTGTCCCGCCGGCCAGGAGCAACAGGTCACGGTTCGAGGTCCGGTCGGCGACCATGGTGCCGGTCGGATGCCCGAGCCGAACCACGTCGCCGGGCCGGGCGCGGCGCACCAGCGCGGTGCTCACCCAGCCGGCGTCGATCTTGCGCACGTGCAGGTCGATCAGATTGTCCCGGCGCGGGGCGTTCGCCATCGAATACGACCGCCACACCCGCGGCCACCACGGGGTCTCGATCGAGCAATACTGCCCGGCCTCGTAGGGGAAAGGGGAGTCCGGACGGAGCCGCAGGACGGCGATGTCCGGGCCGCGCAGCTCATGATCGACGATCTCGGCCAGCCACCAGTCCGGGGTGTCCAAGGCCGCGCGGCGGGCAGCCTCGATCATGGTGCGGGCGACCCGTGCGTAGGAGGCCACCCAGGCCGCCTCCACCTCGGGCGTCCACGCCGGCCCGGCGTAGCGTGCGATGGCGGCCAGCAGGGCCCGCCCGAGCGCCTCGTAGTGGACCGCTTTGACCCCGAACTTGCGGTGGTCGCGGCCCAGACCGTTGAGGAACGCGGTCAGGAACTCCGGCTGGTCGGCGCCCTGCACGATCTGCACGACCGCGCCGAACAGGCGGCTGCGCTGGGCATCCATCGCCGGCGGGAACAGCTGGCGCAGCTCCGGACTTTCCAGGAACAACCGGGCGTAGAAGTAGGCGGCGACCCGCTCGGCCTGTGGTTCAACGACCGCGAAGCTCTCCTTGATCAGATCCCGTTCCATCGCCCACCCGCCGATTCGCCGGTCTCCGGTACCCGTCGCGTCGGTCGGGTTTGGAGTATGATTGGACAGCTCTTTATACGAGACTTTATAGGATTTAGCTCGTGGCGCGTGTCGGCCGATCGAGTTGTCCGACGGAGGGGGACCCGTGCGCACGGATCCGCCCTTCGGCGCCCGGGTCAGTGAACGGCGTGGCGCAGTGCTCAACGCTCTGCGGGCAGCTGCGGAACCGGTGCCGGCCGAGCGGGTAGCCGCCGCCGTGGGGTTGCACACCAACACGGTGCGCTTTCACCTGCGGCACCTGGTCGAGGACGGGCTGGCGGCGCAGACCACGGAGCAGCGCACGGGACCTGGGCGACCGCGAGTGCTCTACCGCGCCCGGACCGAGGCGCCCGGTGGGCGTAGCTACCTTCTGCTCGCCCAGATGCTTGCCCAGGCGACAACCGCGGCGAAGGATCCCGCCATCGTCGAGCTCACCGGTCGCAGGTGGGGCGGACAACTGTTGACGGAGGGCATAGCGGCCGGTAACGGCACGCGATCTTCCGAGGCTGCCTTGCACCTGCACGCCGTGCTGGACTCGATCGGCTTCGCACCCGACATCTCCACGGCTGGTGCGGAGCTGACAATCACCCTGCGGCACTGTCCGTTTCTCGAAGTGGCCCGCCGCCACCCCGCGCTGGTGTGCGGCATGCACGAAGGACTTATCCAGGGCGTTCTCGACGGCCTCGACTCCGGCATGCAGGTAGGAACCCTGCGACCCATCTTCGACCCCATCCGCTGCACCGCCATCGTTGCCCCGTCTGGGAAACGGGTCGGGCGTGGGCGGTCGTCGCGGTAGCCCCGCGTCCCTGCTGCATCGTGTGTCGTACCCCATGCATCAACCCCACGACCGCGCGCATTTGGCGGGTTGCCACGACGGCGTGGGTCCGCGGCTTTGGACGGCGGGCTCCACATCTGGCACCCAACCGTCAGGCCTTGACCCCTCGGCAATCGTTCTGCGGGCGTCGTATGTTGTCGCCATGCCAACCTCTCCACTTGCGCCCGAGCTCGAGGTCAGCGAATGGCTGAACGGGCCGGAACAGTCGCTGGCCGACCTGCGCGGCCGCGTGCTGCTGATCAAGACGTTTCAGATGTTGTGCCCGGGGTGTGTGGATTACGGCCTGCCCCAGGCCCAGCGGGTGCACCAGGGATTTGAACGGGCCGGGGTGACGGTGCTGGGCCTCCACACGGTTTTCGAGCACCACGAGGTGATGGGGCCGGCCGCGCTCGCGGTCTTTCTCACCGAGTACAAATACACGTTCCCCGTCGGCATCGACCGGCACGACGGCGGCACGCAGCCCCTGACTATGAAGCGATACGGCCTGCAAGGCACACCGTCAACAGTGCTCGTCGATAGGGAGGGCCGGTTACGCCACACGTCGTTCGGGGCAGTGGACGACTTGGTGTTGGGCGCTCTGCTCGGTCAGCTGATCGCCGAATCCGCAAGTGCACCGCTGCAAGGCCCCGAGCACGCGGAAGGTGCGAGCATGTGCGCCCCGGGAACCGCCTGCTCCTGAAGGGGTCGATCGCGTCCATCGCTCGGCGGGCGTGGACGAGTTCGTCGGCGATGTCGGAATGCGCGCTGCTCGCCGGTTCTCCGGGGTCCTGATCGTTGGGGCGGGGTGCTGGTTCAGGGGTAGGCGGCCAGCGCCGCGTGCGCGCCGGTGAGCTGGTCGGCCCAGGGCCATCGCTCACTGATGCGCAGGGTGGTCCGCCGGCCGCTGGTCAGGATGCGCCCGGCGACGGCGAACAGGCGCAGTCGGAGGCGTTTGGGTTCCCAGGACCGTGCGGGTTGGTCGTGCAGGCCCAGGACCTGGGTCCAGACGGTGAGTTCGTGGGCAAGCTGGACGATCTCGAGCCAGAGCCTGTTGCGGTCGAAGGCGTGCAGGGGCAGGTTGGTCAGGCCGGTGTCCTTCGCGGCGCGGATGCGGCCCTCGACGCGGGCGTGCAGGCGGTGGCGCACCTCGAGTTCGGCCAGGGTCCACCCCTCGCGGCGCGCGGTGTTGGTGGCGAACGCGGTCAGGCGCCACCCGTTGTGGTCGGTGATGCGCAGTTGCGCCCCGGGGTGGGGTTCCTCCCGGCGCGCGATCATCCGGGTGCCCGGTGGCCAGCCGGTGAAGGACTCGGGCAGCCACGCGGTGAGTTCGGCGACCTGCGCGCCGGGGCGGTGTTGGCCGTCGGCGTCGTAGGCGGCGCGCCAGGCCTGCTCCGGCACGCGGTCCAGGGCCGCCAGGATCGGGCCACGGATGCCCATCCCCACGCTGAAGCGCAGCCCGAGGCCGTGCACGTGGGCCAGGAACTCCTTCACCCCGGCCGCGGAGTCCCCGCGGACCAGGACCCGGTCGCGGACCGATTCGGGAAGTTGCGCGAGCGCTGCGTCCAGGACCGTGATCTGGTCGGCGGCGTCATTCGCGCCGGCGTTGCCTGGGCGCAGCATCGCGGCCAACGGTTCGCCGGTGCCGTCGGGGTGGTCCACGAAGGCCAGCATCGGGTGGAACCCGAACCCGCGCTTGTAAGTGGGTGCGGCGTGTTCCTTCTCCGAGTGCGCACCGATCAGGGAGGCGTCGATGTCCACCGCCACGTGACCGTCCTCGGGCACCGGGCAGCGCCGGGCCCACACCCGCTCGCGGGCCGCGGCCCGCGCCGTGCGGATCGCGGCCACCGCCGCGTCCGGGTCAGCGCCCAACCGGTCGAGCAAACGGCAGACCGTCGGGTCGGAGGCGACCAGGCCGAACAGTCCCGGCTGGGCGCGCACCAGCGCCACATCGGCCAGGCAGTCCCCGCCCAACGCGATCGCGACCGCGAGGTCGAGCACCGTCTTGCCTGGGTCGTGGACCGCACCGCCGGGCCGCCACGCCCGCAGCGCGGTCGACAAACCCGAATCCAGACCCGAGAGCGCGGCCGTGCGCAGCAGCAGCACCGCCCCAGAAGAGGAGATCAACGACTCGCTGCCGGCGCTGAACCCGACACGCGAACCAGGGGCGTTACTCTTCACCTACGGAGTGCCTTCCAACTCGGTGACCTTGGACCTTCGCAAGCCCAAGTTTCCCTTGCTGGACAGGCACTTCCGTGTTTAACGTGCAGACGCCGAGCCCGCCGGATGAAATGTGGAGGCTAGTAGCGTGTCGTAGCTAATTTAGTTGGTATTGCTGGTCGACTGTTCTTGATCGATACTCTCGATTGGGAGGAGTCTCGCTGTGCCCAGGCCGAAGGAACACGTTGTCACGCTGAGCGCCGGCGACCGGGCGATGCTGGCCGCGGTGGTGTCGCGGGGAACGCATCCAGCGCGGATGATCGCCCGGGCCAGGATTCTGTTGGAGTTGGACGAGGCCGCGGGGCCCGCCTCGGATCGGTGGGTGGTGGCCGAGCGGGTCGGGGTCTCGCCGGGCACGGTGTATCTGGTCGCGAAGCGGTTCGCCGAAGCGGGCGGAGACGTCGAGAAAGTGATTGGGCGTCGGAAACGGGCCAGTCCGCCGGTGGCGCCGAAGGTGACCGGGGACGTCGAGGCGCGGGTGATCGCGCTGGCATGCACCAGGCCACCGGTCGGTTACGAGCGGTGGTCGTTGCGGTTGCTGGAGAAACACGTGGTGCTCACCGACGGGATCCCGGCATTGGACCACGCCACGATCGGCAGGGTCCTCAAAAAAGGGGGCTTCGCCCTCACCTGAAGAAGTGCTGGACGATCCCGCCCGAATCCAACGGCGAGTTCGTGGCCCGCATGGAGGACGTCTTGGAGGTCTAGCACCGGCCCTACGACCCGCGGGTGCCGGTGGTGTGCATGGACGAGAAGCCGTACCAGTTGCTCGACCACGCCCGCGCCCCGATCCCGCCCGTCCCGGTCAGGACCTCAAGCAGGACTCCGAGTACGTCCGGCACGGGACCTGCTCGATCTTCGTCTGGGTCGAACCGCTCGCAGGCAGGCGCCGGGTCAACGCCCGCCCGCGACGCACCCGCGTGGACTGGGCCGCCGAGATCGACCAGCTACTCAACACCGATTACCCGAACGCCGAACGCGTCGTGCTCGTGATGGACAACCTGAACACCCACACCCTCGGCTCGCTCTACGAGGCATTCGAACCCGGCAGGGCCCGCGACCTCGCCCGACGCCTGGAGATCCACTACACCCCCAAGCACGGCTCCTGGCTCAACATCGCCGAGATCGAACTCTCGCGCCTGTCCCGCCAATGCCTCGACCGGCGCATCCACGACATCGACCTGCTCAACACCGAACTCGCCGCCTGGTAGGCCGCCACCAACGCAGACGAGCGACAGGTCCGCTGGCAGTTCACCACCACCGATGCCCGCATCAAACTGCATCGCCTATACCAACAACTTTAGATGCGACGCTCTACTAGCCTGATCTCCAGGTCAACAGGCGGGGGTGCGGCGATGACGTACGCGCAGGAACGCGCGGCGCTGCTGGCGGCCAAGACGCCGTATGGCCCCGAGCGGCGGGCGGCGCTGCGCAGCGCCGCGGATGCCTGGCTCGCCGACCTGCTGCGGGCTGCGAGCGGGGGCGACGAGGCGCAGGTCGCGCTGGTGGCCGTCGGCGGGTACGGGCGCGGGGAACTGGTGGCGGGTTCGGACCTGGACGTCCTGCTGTTGCATACCCGGCGGCGGGACATCGGCGCGGTGGCCGAGCGGATCTGGTACCCGATCTGGGACTCGGGGGTAAGGCTCGACCACTCGGTGCGCACCGTGCCCGAGGCCCGCTCGGTCGCCGGCGTCGACCTCAAGGCCATGCTGGGGCTGCTGGACATGCGCCACATCGCCGGGGACTCGGGTCTTACCGACCAGCTGCGCAGTGTGGTGCTCTCGGACTGGCGCAGCGCGGCTCCCTCGCGCCTACCGGAGCTGCACGCCTCCGCGCGCGAGCGCGACACCACCAACGGCGAGCTCGCGTTCCTGCTCGAACCTGACCTCAAGGAGAGTCGCGGGGCCCTGCGGGATCTGGTGATGCTGCGGGCCGTCGCGGCGTCCTGGGTCGCCGACGTCCCGCACGCGCGGATTGCCGGCGCGCACGATCGACTGCTCGACGTGCGCGATGCGCTGCACACCGTCACCGGCCGCGGTACCGACCGCCTCGTGCTCCAGGAACAGGAGGCGGTCGCCGCGGAGCTGGGCATGCTCGACGCGCTTGCGTTGATGCGCTCGCTCGCCGAGGTCGGGCGCACGATCGCCTACGCCGGCGACATCACCTGGCGCCGGGTCGACCAGGTACTGGCTGCCCGCTCGCGCCGGTTCCGGATCACCCGCGGCGGCCGCGAGCCCGAGCCGCGTACCCCGCTCGCGGACGGCGTCGTGCAGTCCGAGGGGGAGGCGGTCCTCGCCCGCGACGCTGATCCCGTCAAGGATCCGGTCTTGGTGCTGCGCGCCGCAGCCGCGGCCGCGCAGGCCGGGATCCCGCTCTCACCCGGCACCGTCGAGCGCTTTGCCCAGACCGCGCGCCGGCTGCCCGAACCGTGGCCGGCCGCCGCCCGCGACGAGCTGGTGAAGTTGCTCGGGGCCGGCCGCCCGGCCGTCGCGGTGTGGGAATCCCTCGACCTGGCCGGGGTGATCACCACCTTGATTCCGGACTGGGCCCGGGTCAGCTGCCGGCCCCAGCGCAATGCGGTGCACCGCTTCACCGTCGACCGCCACCTGGTCGAGGCGGCGGCCAACGCGGCGGCGTTCACCCGCCGGGTGTCCCGCCCGGACCTGCTGCTGGTCGGTGCGCTCATGCACGACATCGGCAAGGGGTGGCCGGGTGATCACAGCGTCACCGGGGTGACGGTGGTGCGTGATCTTGCCCCGCGGATGGGTTTCGCGGAGGCCGACGTCGACGTCCTGGCGGCCCTGGTGACCCATCACCTGCTGTTGCCGGACATTGCGACCCGACGCGACCTGGACGATCCCGCGACGTTGGAACACGTCGCCAAGGCCGTCGGGGACGTGGAGTTCCTGGACCTGCTGGCCGCGTTGACCGAAGCCGACGCCCTCGCCACCGGGCCCGCGGCCTGGACCCCGTGGCGCGCGGATCTGATCTCCGAGCTCATCGAGCGCACCCGCGCCGTGCTGGCCGGCCGCCCGGCGCCTACCACCGGCGGGCTCGCCGCCGAATACCGAGCGCTTGCTCGCGAGGGGGTCATCGAGGTGCACATCGGCGCACAGGCCGGCGGCACCATCGTCACCGTGGTCTCTCCGGACCGCCTGGGTCTGCTCGGAACCGTGGCCGGGGTGTTCGGGGTGCACCGCCTCGGCGTGCACTCCGCCGTCACCGAGACCATCGGCACGGCCGCGGTCACCGTGTGGACGGTGAACCCCGACTTCGGGTCGCCGCCCGACGCGGCCATCCTGCGCGGGGACCTGGTGCGCGCCCTGGACGGGTCGCTGAACGTCGCCGAGCGCCTCGCCCGCCGCGCGCAGTCCCAGGTGGCGCGCACCGCGATCGAGGTGCCGCCCCCGCGGGTGGCCGTGATCGCGGGCGCCTCCGCGGCCTCGACGGTGCTTGAGGTCCGGGCCCACGATGCTCCTGGCCTGCTGCACAAAGTGGGCACTGCCCTGGCCGCTGCGCAGGTCGACATCCGCTCGGCGAAGGTCAGCACCTGGGGCGCGGAGGCCGTCGACGTCTTCTACCTCGCCGACCCGGTGACCGGAGGCGCGCTGACCGACCTCCGTGCCACCGCCGTTTGCGCCGCCGTCCTCGCCGCCCTGGACTGACACGTAGGCTGGCCGCTGCCCCGACCGACCCGAAGCACCGCTCGTGAGGACCCCTCCTGCCGTGTTCGACACCCTCTCCGACCGCCTCGCCGCATCGCTGAAGAGCCTGCGCGGCAAGGGCCGGCTGACCGACGCGGATATCGATGCCACCGCGCGCGAGATCCGGGTCGCGCTGCTCGAGGCGGACGTCGCGCTGCCGGTCGTCAAGGACTTCATCGCGGCGGTCAAGGAACGGGCCCGCGGCGCCGAGGTCAGCGGGGCGCTGAACCCGGCGCAACAGGTCATCAAGATCGTGAACGAGGAACTGGTCGCGATCCTGGGCGGGCAGACCCGGCGGCTGCGGTTCGCGAAGACCTCCCCGACCGTGCTGATGCTCTGCGGCCTGCAGGGTGCGGGCAAGACCACGCTGGCGGGCAAGCTCGCCAAGCACTTGGCCGAGCAGGGCCACGCCCCGATGCTGGTCGCCGCGGACCTGCAACGCCCGAATGCCGTGCAGCAACTGCAGGTCGTGGGGGAGCGAGCCGGGGTCGTGGTCTACGCCCCGCAGCCCGGCAGTGGCGTCGGGGATCCGGTGCAGGTTGCCAAGGATTCCATCGAGGAGGCCCGGCGTCGCCAGCACGACATCGTCATCGTCGACACCGCCGGGCGCCTGGGCGTGGACGCGGAGATGATGGCGCAGGCCGCCAACATCCGCGATGCGGTCAACCCCGACGAAATCCTGTTCGTCGTCGACGCGATGATCGGCCAGGACGCAGTCACCACCGCGCAGGCGTTCGCCGGCGGCGTCGGCTTCGACGGCGTCGTGCTCACCAAGCTGGACGGTGATGCCCGCGGCGGCGCGGCGCTCTCGGTCGCAAAAGTGACCGGGCGTCAGATCATGTTCGCCTCGAACGGGGAGAAGCTCGCCGACTTCGACGCCTTCCACCCGGAGCGGATGGCCTCGCGCATCCTCGGCATGGGCGACATGCTCACCCTGATCGAGCAGGCCGAGAAGACCTTCGACGCCGAGCAGACGGCCAAGATGGCCGAGAAGCTCATGAAGGGCGGCAAGGGCAACGAGTTCACCCTCGAAGACTTCAAGTCCCAGATGCTGCAGGTCCGCAAGATGGGCTCGCTGACGAAGATCTTCGGGATGCTGCCCGGGATGGGCGACTTCAAGGAGCAGCTCTCCCAGGTCGATGATTCCGATCTGGACCGGGTCGTGGCGATCATCAACGGCATGACTCCGGCCGAGCGCGCCGACCCGAAAATCCTCAATCACTCGCGGCGCACCCGAATCGCCAACGGTTCCGGGGTCGAGCCCAGTGAGATCAACAAGCTCGTCGACCGCTTCTTCGAGGCTCGCAAGATGATGACGCAGATGGCCGGTGGGGGCATGAAAGGCCTGATGGGCATGGGCGGCGGCCCCGGCGGGGGGATGCCCGGCTTCGGCGGTGGGGGTAAGAAATCCCGGGGCAAGATGGCCAAGCCGGTCAAGGCCAAGGGCGGCAAGAGCGGCAACCCGGCCAAGCGCGCCCAGGAGCTCGCGGCCGCGCAGGCCAGCGCCGACGAGGGGCCCGCGATGAATTTCGACCTCCCGTCAGATTTCACTGACCTACTCGGACCCGGAGCGCGCTGACCTCATGGCTGACGTCCTGCACGTTCGCGGCATTCGCCTGCCCGACGAGGAACCCATCGACCTGTGGATCCGCGACGGGCTGATCACCTACGAGCCGCAGGGCGACGCGAGCACCATCGCCACGGGCTGGATCACGCCGGGGTTCGTGGACATGCACTGCCACATCGGCCTGGGCGCGCGCGGAGAGGTGGACCGCGCCACCACCGAGGCCCAGGCCGTGGCGACCCGCGACAGCGGGGTGCTGCTCGCGCGCGACTGCGGCGCCCCCGGGGACACCCGCTGGATCGACGACCGCGCGGACCTGCCGCGCGTCATCCGTGCCGGGCGGCACATCGCCCGCCCGCTGCGCTACATGCGCGACTTCGGCGTCGAGGTCGAACCCGCCGAGCTGGTCGACGCGGTCGCGGAGCAGGCCAAGCGCGGCGACGGCTGGGTCAAGATCGTCGGGGACTGGATCGACCGTACCGAAGGCGACCTGTCCCCCCTGTGGCCGCTGGGAGCTCTGACTGCCGCGGTCGCTGCGGCGCACGAGCACGGCGTGCGGGCCACCACCCACGTCTTCTCCTGGGACGGGCTGGCGGCGGCGCTGGCCGCCGGGTTCGACTGCATCGAGCACGGCACCGGCATGGACTCCGACCTGATCGAGGCCATGGCTGCCTCCGGCACCGCGCTGGTGCCGACGCTGCTCAACGTCGAGGAGAACTTCCCCTCCATCGCGGCCGGCGGCGAGGCCAAGTACCCCGCCTACGCCGCGCACCTGCGCGAGTTGCACACCGGCGCGGGCGCGCGGGTGGCGCAGGCGCACGAGGCCGGGGTGCCGATCTTCGTCGGCAGCGACGCCGGCGGGGTCATCGAGCACGGGCGGATCGTGGACGAGATCGCCGCCCTGCACCGCGCCGGTCTCCCCCTGGAGTACGTGCTGGGCGGGGCCTGCTGGCGGGCGCGCAACTACCTGGGGCGGCCGAACCTGAA
This sequence comes from Sporichthyaceae bacterium, assembly GCA_052388275.1. GTDB lineage: Bacteria > Actinomycetota > Actinomycetes > Sporichthyales > Sporichthyaceae > JBQTII01. The sequence continues at coordinate 21,654 of JBQTII010000123.1, forward strand.
CGAGGGCGATCCCGCTGACCTGCTGGTCTTCGAGGCCGACCCGCGCTCGGACCTCGCGGTGCTCGGCAACCCGGCGCGGATTCTGCTGCGCGGCCGCGTGATGGCCTGAGCACCTCCCGGCGTCCGAGGAAGCGGCGGCTATAGCGACCACCCCCTCGGACGTCCGGTCAAGGGGGTTCCTCTGGCATACTCGGTCGCTGCATCGCCAGGACTGGGCCCTCTACCCCACCCCGGCGAGAATCGGGCCCACGGCCTCCGGAACCCCACCCGGGCGCAGTACCCATCGATCGTTGCCCTGTGTGGGCAGAGGTAGGAGTTCGAAAGCACCGTGGCCGTCAAGATCAAGCTCAAGCGCATGGGCAAGATGCGCTCGCCGCACTACCGCGTCGTCGTCGCCGATTCGCGCACCAAGCGCGACGGCCGGGCGATCGAGGAGATCGGCAAGTACCAGCCGACCTATGACCCCTCGATCATCGAGATCAACTCCGAGCGGGCGCAGTACTGGCTGGGTGTGGGTGCCCAGCCCACCGAGGCCGTCCTGGCCCTGTTCAAGGTGACGGGCGACTGGCAGAAGTTCAAGGGCCTGCCCGGCGCCGAGGGCACCCTTCGGCTCGCCGAGCCGAAGGTCAAGCAGGGCACGGTCTCCTTCGTTGCCACTGGGCTGGACACCGGGGCAGCGAGCGCCGCCAAGGCGAAGGCGAAGGCCGCGCCGCCCGTTGCCGCCGCGCCGGAACCAGCCGCCGAGTCCGCCGAGGCCCCCGCTACGCAGGCTCCCGCCGCGCCGGCTGCAGCCGCCGAGGAGCCCGCCGCGACCGACGCGCTCGCCGAGGATCCCGCCGTGCCCGCCGTGCCCGCCGTGCCCGCCGAGGTCTGATCGGTGCTCGAAGAGGCGTTAGAGCACCTGGTCCGCGGCATCGTAGAGTTCCCCGACGACGTGGAGGTGCGCGAGCGTTCGCGGCGGACCGGCAACGTGCTTGAGGTCCGGGTCCACCCCGATGACCTCGGGAAGGTCATCGGCCGCTCCGGCCGCACCGCCACCGCCCTGCGCACGGTGGTCAGCGCGCTCGGTGGCAAGCATGTGCGCGTCGATCTGGTCGATCACCGGGGCAGATAAGCCGTCGATGGTCGAATTGGTCGTCGGCCGGATCGGTAAGCCACACGGGATCCGCTGTGAGGACACCGTCGAGGTTCGCACGGACGCCCCCGAGGTGCGGTTCGCCGCCGGGGCCGTGCTGCGTACGGAGCCGGCCGCCACCGGCCCGCTGACCGTGGAGCATGCCCACTGGCATAGCGGCCGGCTGCTGCTGTCCTTCGCCGGCGTCCGCGACCGCTGCGCCGCCGAGGCGCTGCGCAATGTGCTTGTCGTGGTGAGCGTCGCCGCGGATGAATCCACCGGGGATGACGAGGAGTTCTACGACCATCAGCTCCTCGGGCTGCGGGTGCTCGCTCTGGACGGCACCGCGATCGGCGACGTCACGGCGGTGCTGCACCTGCCCGCGCAGGATGTCCTCGTGGTCCGGCGCACCCGCGGCGCTGAGGTCCTGATCCCGTTCGTCGCGCAGATCGTCCCGGAGGTGGACCTGACCGGCGGGTTCGTCCGGGTGAACCCACCGCCCGGGCTACTCGAACTCGACGATCCCGATCCCGATCCGCCGGCCGCGGTGCCTTCCTGATGCGCATCGACGTCATCGGCATCTTCCCCGACTATCTGGCGCCCCTGGAGCTCTCGATCGTTGGGCGGGCCCGGCGCGCCGGCCTGCTCGAGGTGGTGGCGCACGATCTGCGGACCTGGACCACCGACGTGCACCGCACCGTGGACGACACCCCCTACGGCGGCGGCGCCGGGATGGTGATGTGTCCGAAGCCGTGGGGTGAGGCGCTCGACGCCGTGCTGGGGCAGGGCCCGCGAGATGCTCGGGCGCGGGTGATCGTGCCGAGTCCGGCCGGGCGCCGGTTCACCCAGGAACTCGCCGCGGAGCTCGCAGCAGCCCCCTGGCTGCTCTTCGCCTGCGGCCGCTACGAAGGCATCGATGCCCGCGTTGCGGCCGATGCCGCCACCCGGGTGCAGGTCGAGTCGGTGCTGGAGATCTCCCTCGGCGACTACGTCCTGGCCGGGGGCGAGGTCGCCGTGTTGGTCATCGTCGAGGCCCTCGCGCGGCTGCTCCCGGGCGTCCTGGGCAACCCGGCATCGCTGAGGGAGGAGTCCCACGGCGATGGCCTTCTGGAGTACCCGGTCTTCACCAAGCCCGCGAGCTGGCGCGGCCTGGACGTGCCGGCCGTCCTGCTCAGTGGTGACCATGGGGTCATCGCGCGCTGGCGCCGGGATGAGGCGCTGCGGCGCACGGCGACCCGCCGCCCGGATCTGGTGCGCCAACTGCGAATGCAGGACTGCGACCAGGGGGATCTGGCGACGCTCGCGCGGCTGGGCTGGCGGCCCGGAGCCGACGGCCGATTGTCTCGGGCCCCGCTCGATGTGGCAGACTGAGCGGCTGATCGACCGCTGCACCGGGTGCCGGACTGGTTACTCGTGGATTGCGGTCAACCCCACCCGAACACCCGGGTCCGCCCACCCGGCGCGTGCGCGCGCCGCGGCAGAAGGAAGCGACACGCCATGCACATCCTCGACGACGTCGATGCCGCCTACCTGCGTTCGGACATCCCGGCCTTCCGTCCCGGCGACACTTTGAAGATCTCGGTGCGGGTCGTTGAGGGCAACCGCTCCCGCATCCAGGTCTTCCAGGGTGTGGTCATCCGCCGCCAGGGCAGCGGCCTGCGCGAGAGCTTCACCGTCCGCAAGGTCAGCTTCCAGGTTGGCGTCGAGCGGACCTTCCCCGTGCACACCCCCTCGATCGACAAGATCGAGGTCGTGACCAGGGGCGATGTCCGGCGCGCGAAGCTGTACTACCTGCGCGACCTGCGTGGCAAGAAGGCCAAGATCAAGGAGAAGCGCGACGCCATCCCGGCGCGCTGAATCAGTCCTGCCCGAGCGGGCCGACACCTCGCTACCAGCAACGCGCGATGCCCGTCGGCCCTATTGCCCGGCGGCTAATCTCATGACGTCATGAACTCTGAGCAAGCGGGGGAGTCTGCGAGCGAGACGGCGACGAGCGAGGCGGGCGTCGTCCGCCTGGATCAGATGTTGGCCGAGCTGCCCCGTTCGCACCGGCGCACCCGCCCGGCTGAGCCCGGCGCCGCGCCCACCACCCGGGCGCTGCTGCGCGTAGCTCGGCGCCGCAGGCTGCGCCGAGTCCAGGCTGCGGCCATCCTCGGCGTCCTCGCACTGATGCTCGTCGTGCGTGGGGCGATGTTTCAGGCCTTCTCCATCCCCTCGCCCTCGATGCAGCCGACACTCGAGGTCAACGACCGGGTGCTGGTCAACAAGTTGTCCTACGCCCTGGGCGAGATCCAGCGCGGGCAGGTAGTCGTATTCGACGGCCGGGGCAGCTTTCTCGCCGACACCGGATCCGCCGGGCTCGTTGATCGCCTGATGGGCGCACTCGGCTTCGGCGGCGACGACGAGCACTTCGTCAAGCGGGTGATCGGCATCCCCGGCGATCGGGTGGTGTGCTGCGACAGCGCGGGCAAGCTGCAGGTCAATGGGACATCGCTGGAGGAGCCCTATCTGTTCGGGGTCGATTTGCCCTCGACCGAGAAGTTCGACATCGAGGTTCCTCCCGGCCGGATCTGGGTGATGGGTGATCATCGAAGCCGTTCGGCCGATTCGCGTGCCCACCTAGGGGCCCCCGGCGGCGGTACTGTTCCGGTGGACAAGATCGTGGGCCGTGCCGTCGCGATCGTCTGGCCACCTGGCCGCTGGACCCGACTGCCGATTCCGCCAAGCTTCGCCAACCTGACCACGAATGGAGCCTCCCAGCGTGACTGATCCTGCTGGGCCTGCGGAGCCTTCGGAGCCCGGGCCGGATCCGCTGGGCACCAGTGCGGGCGGCGAGGGCTCCGCGCCGCACGCGTCGCCGGCGGCACCCCTGCCGCCGCGCCCGACCCAGCGCCGTTCGATTCGCCGCCCGGAAGAGGAACTGCCCCCGGACTCAGACCCCGACCGCCGACCCGTCGGGCAGGGCTCCTCTCTGCTGCGCGAACTGCCCGTGCTGGTGTTCGTCGCGCTCGGCCTGGCGCTGCTGATCAAGACCTTCCTGGTCCAGGCGTTCTTCATCCCGTCGGATTCGATGGAGAACACCCTGCTCAAGGGTGACCGGGTGCTGGTCAATAAGTTCGCCGCCAACTTCGGGGACGTCAAACGTGGCCAGGTCGTCGTGTTCCGCGACCCCGGTGGCTGGCTGCCCGACACGGCCAAGAACGAGTCTCACAACCCGATCCTCAAGGGGCTCAAGGACGTCTTCGTCTTCGTCGGTCTGCTGCCCTCCTCGTCGGAGAAGGACCTCATCAAGCGGGTCATCGGCGTGGGCGGGGACAAGATCGTCTGCTGTAGCGACGGCAAGCTGACCGTCAACGGGGTGCCGCTGGATGAGCCGTACATCTTCCCGGGCGACAAGGCCTCGGATCGCTCGTTCAGCGTGACCGTCCCGCCGAACCGGCTCTGGGTGATGGGCGATCACCGCTCGCTGTCCGCCGACTCACGCGTGCACATGGACGACGTCGGGAACGGGACCATTCCCAAGGACAACGTGGTCGGTCGCGCATTCGTCCTGGTCTGGCCGCTCGATCGCTTCAGCACCCTCGGGGTGCCGGCGACCTTCAAGCGCGACGAACTCGACGCCATCCCGCTGGGCGGTTCGGCGCTCGGCGTGGCCGTACTGGTGCCCCTCATCATCGCCCGGCGCCGCTACGGCTACGTCGTGCCGGAAGCCCTGGCCGACCCCCCGCGCTCCGCCTGATTCCCGCGCCCGCCTCGATACGGTGTGCGGATGTTGCCCCGCGGTCAGACGGTGCGCTGTGACAGCGGTCTGTACGGCTACGAACGTGCGCTCGCCCGCAGCGGGCTCAGCCCGGTCGCCGGCGCGGACGAAGCCGGAAGGGGCGCCTGCGCGGGCCCGCTCGTCGCTGCCGCCGTCATACTCGTCCCGGGGCGGCGCGGGGAGATCCCCGGGCTGGCGGATTCGAAACTCCTGAGTCCACCGGCACGGGAACGCGTGTACGTCGAGGTGCTCGCGCGCGCGCAGGCGGTCGGCGTTGCGGTCATCTCCCCGGCAGACATCGACCGCCTCGGGCTGCACCGCGCCAACATCGCGGCTCTGCGCCGTGCGCTGGCGAAGTTGTCGACCCGCCCGGCCTACGTGCTCACCGATGGCTTCCCGGTTGCCGGTCTGGACAGCCCGGCGCTGGCGATGTGGAAGGGCGACCGGGTAGCGGCGTGCATCGCGGCGGCCTCGGTGGTGGCCAAGGTGACCCGCGACCGGATGATGACGGTGTTGCACGAGACGTACCCGAGGTACGGCTTTGATGCCCACAAGGGGTACGTCACTGTGGAGCACAATCTCGCGCTCGCGGCGCACGGTCCCTGCGCGCAGCATCGGCATTCCTATGTCAATGTCGCCGCCTGTGTCCCGGCGGGTGTGCACCCGCAGCCCCTGGGTCTCGGAGACAATGACGACCGTGAGCGCTGAGGACCTGGAGAACTACGAGAGTGAGATGGAGCTTGCGCTCTATCGCGAGTATCGCGACGTCGTCGGGCTCTTCGCCTACGTCGTGGAGACCGAGCGGCGCTTCTACCTGACCAACAAGGTGGATCTGCAGGTGCGCACCGACACCGGGGAGACCTACTTCGAGGTGACGATGACCGACGCCTGGGTCTGGGACATGTACCGCCCGGCGCGCTTCGTCAAGAACGTCAAAGTCGTCACGTTCAAGGACGTCAACGTCGAGGAACTCGCCAAGGCCGACCTCACCCCCCCGGACGCCTGAACCCGAACAACCCTCTTCGCCTGTCATCACTTCCGTACGCCTATCAGCCTGCCCGCGGGCTGATAGGCGTACGGAGCGGATGACGGCCCGTTGGGTTGGGTCCGTGGGGCACGACAGGGGTTTTCCACAGGCCGGTCAGTGCCGCGATCTCGTCCACAGATTCACCCCGACCCCTTCTGCGACGCAGCCCTGATTCGCAGGATCGGGTGCGGAGGTGGTCGCCGTGGGGGCGAAGGACGAGTTGGGGCGGTACGGGGAGGACCTGGCCGTGCGCTACCTGCGCGGTGCCGGGCTGGTGGTGCTGGAGCGCAACTGGCGGTGCCGGGCCGGCGAGATCGACATTGTCGCGACCGAGGGTCGTGCGCTCATCGTGTGCGAGGTGAAGACCCGTCGCGATGACACGTTCGGTGGTCCGCTGCTGGCGGTGACCCCGGCCAAGTTGGCCCGGCTGCGGCGCCTGGCCGCGCACTGGATCGACGAGCGGGGTCCGGCGATGCTGACGGGAGCACCCCGCGAGATTCGGATCGACGTGGTGGGTGTCTGGGCCGGCGGCGGCGACCTGCGCCTGGAACACCTGCGGGGCGTGTGATGGGGCTCGCTCGCGGGTGGGCGGTGGCACTGGCCGGGTTGAGCGGGCAGCTCGTCAGCGTCGAAGCCCACATCGGCGGCGGACTGCCCGCCTTCGCGCTGATCGGGTTGCCCGACACAGCCCTGTCCGAGGCCCGAGACCGGGTCAAGGCGGCGGTGGTGAACTGCGGTGAGCAGTGGCCCACGCAGAAGGTGACGGTGTCGTTGTCGCCGGCCGATCTGCGCAAGCAGGGCAGTGGGTTCGACCTGGCGCTGGCGGCCGTGGTGCTGGCGGCGGCGGGCCGGGTGCCCGCAGCGGAGGTCGCCTCGCGGGTGCTGATCGGTGAACTCGGTCTCGACGGTGGCCTGCGGACCACCCGCGGAGTCCTGCCGGCCGTGGTTGCGGCTGCCCGCGCCGGATTCACCCGGGTCGTCGTCCCGGAGCCCCACGCGCCCGAGGCCGCACTGGTGGAGGGGATCGAGGTCTTGGGGGTCCGATCGCTGCGCCAGCTGCTGGCTCTGCTGCGCGGGGCGGAGGTGCCCGAAGACCCGGAGGTTTCGCCGGAGTACCCGCCCGAGGTCCGGGCGCCGCGGCCGACCACCACGGTCGATACTCATGCCCGCGACCTTGCCGAGGTGCGCGGCCAAGCCGAGGCGCGGTGGGCGCTGGAGGTCGCCGCGGCGGGCAGCCACCACCTGTTCCTGCACGGTGGTCCGGGTGCGGGCAAGACGATGCTGGCTGAGCGGCTACCCGGCCTGCTGCCGCCGTTGTCGCCAGATCAGGCGCTGGAAACCACCCAGATCCATTCCGTTGCCGGGTTGCTGCCCCCCGGAACTCCGTTGATCACCGAGCCTCCCTACTGCCGCCCGCACCATTCCGCCACGCAGGCAGCCATCGTGGGTGGGGGGTCCAGGGAGATCCGGCCGGGTGCCGCCTCCCTCGCCCACGGCGGTGTGTTGTTCGTCGATGAGGCAACCGAATACCGGCCAGGTGTGTTGGATGCGCTGCGCGAGCCCCTGGAAGTAGGCGAAGTGCTGATCGCGCGCGCCGGAATCACCGCCCGGTTCCCTGCCCGGTTCTCGCTCGTGCTGGCCGCCAACCCCTGTCCGTGCGCGGCGAGCGACACCCGCACCTGCACCTGCTCATCGACGGTGCGCCGCCGTTATCTCGGCCGGCTCTCGCGCCCGTTGCTGGATCGGATCGACATCCAGGTACTCGTCGAACGGCCCACCCGCCGGGAGTTGCTCGCCGCGGGGGAGTCCGAATCCACCGCGACGGTGGCGGATCGGGTGCTCGCGGCCCGCGAGCGGGCTGCGCGCAGGTTGGCCGATACGCCATGGAGGACAAACGCGATGGTGCCGGGCCGCGCGCTGCGGGCCGGATTACGGGTGGCACCTGCGGCTATTTCCGTCCTCGAAGAAGCGCTTGACAAGGGCACGCTGACCGCACGTGGCGTCGATCGGGTGCTGCGCCTGGCGTGGAGCGTCGCCGATCTTGCGGATGTGGACCAGCCCGGTCGCCACGAGGTTCATACGGCCCTGATGCTGCGGACGGGAATCGCCGGGGGGTGGGCGCAGTGATGCGAACGGTGAGCGAGGAGGAACGGGGGGCGCGGGCGCTGCTGGCGCGGATCGCCGAACCGGGGGAGCCGAAGCTGGGCGCTGTGCTGGCGCGATGGGGCGCGGTCGAGGTGCTCGAGCGGATAGCCGCCGGGTCGGTGGAGGTCCCGGGGTCGGCGCAGCTGCGGATCCGGCTCCAGGGGTCCTCGGGCGCCCAGGAACTAGCGCGGGGTGTCGCGGCCGGGGCCCGGTATCTGTGCCCGGGCGAGCTCGACTGGCCCACCCAGCTCGATGATCTGGACCACGCGCGCCCCTTCGGGCTGTGGGTGCGGGGGGACCTCGACCTGCGCCCGGCGCTGCTGCGTTCGGTGTCCATCGTCGGTGCCCGCGCCGCCACCGCCTACGGAACCCACGTGGGCGCTGGCTTCGCGAGCGCCCTGGCGCAGGACGGATGGTCGGTGGTGTCCGGATGCGCGCTGGGCATCGACGCCGCTGCCCACCGCGGCGCTCTCGGGGCCGACGGGATCACGCTCGGGGTGCTCGCGGGCGGGGTGGACCAGCCTTACCCGCCGAGCAACGGTGCGCTGATCGCCCGCATCGCGGAGACCGGCCTGCTGCTCAGCGAAGCCCCGATCGGTGCGCCGCCAGTGCGCCCTCGCTTCCTGACCCGCACCCGGGTGATCGCCGCACTGACGCGGGGCACCGTCGTGGTCGAGGCCGCCGTACGCAGCGGAGCCGGGACAACGGCGCGCTGGGCGGACCAACTGGGACGGGTGCTGATGGCAGTGCCGGGTCCGATCACCTCCGCGATGTCGATCGGCAGCAACGAGTTGCTGCGCAGTTCCCACGCAGTGGCGGTCACTCGCCCGGCCGAGGTGATCGAGGCGGTGGGTGCCCTGGGGTCCGACCTCGCGCCGGAGCGAGCCAGGCCCTCCCGCCCGCGCGACGCACTGGCTGCGCCGGCCCGTGAGGTGCTGGAGGCACTGCCCGCCCGCCGGGCGATGTCCGTCAGTGAGCTGGTAGGTGAGGTGGGCTTGTCCGTGCCGGCCATCAGCGCGGCCCTGGGAGAACTCGCGGCGCTGGCTCTGGTGGAACGGGTCGACGGGGGATGGCGGCTGGCCAGGGCCGAGCGCCGAGCGGCGGGTTAGGGCGGGCCAGGACAGGCAGGGCGCCCGATTGGTGCCGCTGTGGCGGGTTCGTTCCCCCATTGCGGCGCGGCGATGCTTGCACCACGAGGCGGGGGCCGCGACGTTTCTCCCATGGCAGTACCGAACCTCGACCCGGGGGTGCCGGCGCCCGAACTGGCGCGGGCCCGGGACGCCTTCGCCACGCACTTGCGCGCGGAGTGCGGACTCTCCCCCCACACGGTGCGGGCCTACCTGGGCGACGTCGACCGCCTGCTGGGGCACGCCGCCCGCTGCGGGGTGCGAGATCCGCAGGAGTTGACCCTGGCGGTGCTGCGGCGTTGGCTGGCGAGTGAGCGCAGTACTCGGCACGCCGATTCCACGATTGCCCGGCGGGCGGCCACTGCGCGGGTGTTCACTGCCTTCGTGGCGCAAACCGGGCGAGCCCGTACGGACGTCGGCGCGGGGCTGCTGAGCCCCAAGGTGCGCCGGCGCCTGCCCGGCGTGCTGACGCACGCGCAGGCGGAGGCCTTGATGCTGGTCCCGGACCCGGAGTCGGGTCCCATCGGCGTGCGGGACCGCGCCGTCCTGGAGTTGCTCTACGCAGGCGGGCTGCGAGTCGGTGAACTGGTGGCACTCGACATCGACGACCTGGACCGGGCGCGTCGCACGGTGCGCGTCGTCGGCAAGGGGAACAAGGAACGCACCGTGCCGATCGGGGCACCGGCCTTCGCCGCGATCGATGCCTGGCTCTCCCGCGGTCGACCTGCGCTGGCCGGCGCGCACTGCGGGGGGGCGCTCTTCCTCGGCTTGCGCGGCCGAAGGCTGGACCAGCGCGCGGTGCGCACACTGATGGCTGCTCACCTGACGGGAATCGAGGGAGCGGGCAAGCTGAGCCCCCATGCCCTTCGGCACACCGCAGCCACACATTTGCTGCACGGCGGGGCGGACCTTCGCAGCGTTCAGGAGTTGCTCGGTCACGCTACGCTCACGACGACCCAGATCTACACCCACGTATCGGTCGAGCGACTGAGGGCTTCGTATGAGCAAGCGCACCCTCGGGCCTGAGGCCGGCCTCGCCCCCACGGGCGAGGCTGCGTCGGCGCGGGTGCCCGCCCAAGGCGGGGAGCAGGCAATCGATGCCCGCTGGCAGCGCTACCGCGTGGCCAGGGACACCGCGCTGCGTGATCAGCTGATCCTGGAGTACAGCCCGCTGGTGCGCGGCGTGGCAGCGCGCGTGAGCGCCGGACTGCCCACCAGCGTCGACGTCGGTGACTGCATCTCCTACGGCGTGTTCGGGCTGATCGACGCCATTGAGAAGTACGACCCTGATCGTGGTGTGCGCTTCGAGCCGTACGCCATTCGCCGGATCCGTGGGGCGATCCTCGACGAACTGCGAGCCCAGGACTGGATCCCTCGCTCGGTGCGCGCCAAGGCCCGGGCGCTCGAGCAGGCCTACGCCCGGCTGGAAGCGAGGCTGCACCGGGCCCCGACCGAATCGGAGTTGGCCGCCGAGCTCACGATCACCGTCGAGGAACTGCAGACCACCTTCAGCCAGGTGGCTCTGGCGAACGTGCTCGCTCTCGATGAGTTGCTCGGCGAGGGCGCGGACACCCCCGGAGTGATGAGCCTCGGGGAGACCCTGGCCGACGCGGGGGCTGCGGATCCCGTCGCCGTGTTCGAGTCCCAGGAACTGCGGCACATGCTCGCCGAGGCCCTGTCCGCCCTCACCGAGCGCGAGCAGCGGGTGATCGCGCTCTATTACGGCGAAGGCCAGACTCTCGCCCAGATCGGACTCGACCTCGGAGTCTCCGAAAGCCGGGTGTGCCAGATCCATACCAAGGCGATGGTCGCCCTGCGCGGCGCCCTGGCCTGCGCGCGACACTGAGAACTGCGGCGAGGGCGATCCCCGCACCAGCGACGCTCGCTGATCCGCTTGAGCCCGGGCGCTGCCCGGCCTCGGCTGCCACGGGGTGCGCTTCCCAGGCTGGGGCACCCTCGCCGCGGGGCACTGGCAGCAGCATCACCCGCGGCCGCGGGGTCAGCTTGAGCATCGGGTCCAGGTAGCGCTCACCTCGGCGCAGCCCCCAGTGCAGGCACGATGCGGGCGCGCAATGGCTCTGCCCGGCCACCACGGCGATGCCGGCTCCCTGCTCGACTCGCGTGCCCGCGTGCAGGAGGGCGAGCACCGGCTCGAAGCTGGAGCGCAATCCGCCTCGGTGGGTCAGGACCAGCACGCCCCGCCCGGCGACCTGCCCGGCGAAGGTGATCCGGCCCGGCGCGGGGGCCCGCACAAGCCCGCCCGGGCGGGCGAGGAGGTCCACCCCGCGATGTCCGGCTCCGTAGGGCCCGGCAGGGGCGGTGAAACCCCGGACCACGCTGGGTGGCCCCGGCAGTGGGGGTTCCCAGCGCTCGGGCGCGGCCGCTCGGGACGGGGTCGCCAGGCCGAGCAGCAGGGCGGGGAGGAGGATCGCGATGATCATGTGAGAAAGCCTGAGTCCTGAGCGGTCCCGGCAAAAGTGGCGCTGCGCAATGTGTGGACAAGATGACGGTCCGCCAGTGCCTGTGGACAGTGACCGCGTCGTCGAGGGCGTCCGGTGACTGCGTTAGACTTCCGGGCGGCGACCCGGCGACGGGTCGACTTCGCACGCCCTGCGGCCGCCTCCTGGCGGTCGGTGCGCGCGCCCTCGGTCGTTCACTCTGCGGTGAGCGTTCGGCGCGCCCAGGGCGTCAGGGTGGGAACCGACCGGCTCCCGCGCCACAACCGAGGTCCGTCACCGCGGCGGGCACAGACATCGACCCCGGCTCAACGGGGTCGCGAGGAGAGATCCACCCATGGCCGTCGTCACGATGCGCCAGTTGCTCGAGAGCGGTGTTCACTTCGGACACCAGACTCGTCGCTGGAACCCCAAGATGAAGCGCTACATCTTCACCGAGCGCAATGGCATCTACATCATCGATCTGCAGCAGTCGCTCTCCTACATCGACCGCGCGTTCGAGTTCATCAAGGCCACCGTCGCGCACGGCGGCTCGGTGATGTTCGTCGGGACCAAGAAGCAGGCTCAGGAGCCGATCGCCGAGCAGGCGACCCGGGTCGGGATGCCCTACGTCAACGAGCGTTGGCTCGGCGGCATGTTGACCAACTTCCAGACCGTGCACAAGCGGTTGGTCCGGCTCAAGGAACTAGAGCTGCTCGACTTCGACGACGTGGCCGGCTCCGGTATGACCAAGAAGGAGCTGCTCTTCCTCAAGCTGGAGAAGGACAAGCTCAGCAAGACCCTCGGGGGGATTCGGGACATGACCCGCGTCCCGAGCGCCATCTGGATCGTGGACACCAAGAAGGAGCACATCGCGGTCGGCGAGGCACGCAAGCTGCGCATCCCGATCGTGGCCATCCTCGACACGAACTGTGACCCGGACGAGGTCGACTACAAGATTCCCGGCAACGATGACGCGATCCGCTCGATCGGCCTGCTGACCCGGGTGGTGGCCGATGCCGTCGCCGAGGGACTGAAGGCACGCTCGGGTGCACGCGAGGAGCAGGGCAGCGGTCAGCTCGCCACCGACGAGCCGCTGGCCGAATGGGAAGCCGAGCTGCTGGCTACTGACGTCTCTGGAGATTCCGGGTCAGCTCCGGTAGCGGAATCCGACCCCGCACAGACTGCCCCGAGCGAGGCACCTGCCGACGAAGGCGCAGTTGCTGCGGTGTCCGCACCGGACGCGCTCGCCGAGGTGGCCGCAGCCGAGCTCTAGCGCGACCGGGTGGGTGGGTCGTGCAGTTACGCGGCCCACCCCGGCCCTGTATCTGACTGATCCTCACTGCTTCGTTACTCCTCTACAGAACGGGACGGCACCACACGATGGCTGACTTCACCGCCGCGGACGTCAAGAAGCTCCGGGAGCTCACCGGCGCCGGAATGATGGACTGCAAGAAGGCGCTGGAGGAGACCAGCGGCGAGTTCGACGCTGCCGTCGATCTGCTCCGCACCAAGGGCGCGGCCAAGGCCGCCAAGCGCAGCGCCGAGCGCACTGCCAGCAACGGCCTGGTCGCCTCCGCCGGCAACTCGATCGTCGAACTCAACTGTGAGACCGACTTCGTCGCGAAGAACCTCGCCTTTCAGGAACTCGCTGGGCAGATCGTCGCGCTCGTGGACAGCTCTGGGGTGACCGAGCGGGAGGCGCTGCTGACCTCGACGCTGGCCGACGGCCGCACCGTGGCCGACACGATCATCGCCACCGGCGCGGTGATCGGCGAGAAGCTCGAACTGGGCAAGGCGGCTCGCTTCGAGGGCACTGTCGCCACCTATATGCACAAGCGCAGCGCGGATCTTCCCCCGCAGGTCGGGGTCCTCGTGGCCTACAGCGGCGATGACCTGGCGGCGGCCCGTGGTGCCGCCATGCAGATCGCGGCGATGAAGGCCCAGTACGTGACCCGCGACGAGGTGCCCGCCGACGTGGTCGAGCACGAGCGCAGGATCGCGGAGGCCACCGCCCGCGAGGAGGGCAAGCCCGAAGCCGCCCTGGGCAAGATCACCGAGGGGCGCGTGCAGGGATTCTTCAAGGACGTCGTGCTTTTGGAGCAGTCCTCCGTGCAGGACAGCAAGAAGACCGTGCGGGCCGTTCTCGACGAGGCCGGTGTGAGCATCTCCGCGTTCGCCCGCCTTGAGGTCGGCGGCATCTGACTGCTCGCGCACCGCCCAGATCCGCACCGAGGTCGAAGGAGTAGGCGTGGACGTAGGTGAGGTGGGCGGCGCCCCTGCGTTCCCTCGGGTGATGCTCAAGCTCTCCGGTGAGGTCCTGGCCGGGGAGAAGGGCATCGGCGTCGACCCGTCCGTCGTTGCCCTGATTGCCCGTCAGATCGCCGAGGTCGCCAAGGCCAGCGGTGTGCAGATCGCGATCGTGGTCGGTGGCGGGAACTACTTCCGCGGCCGCGAACTCTCCCAGGCCGGGATGGACCGCGGCCGGGCGGACTACATGGGCATGCTCGGCACCGTGATGAACTGCCTGGCGCTGCAGGACTTCATCGAGAAGGCCGGGGTGGAGACTCGCGTGCAAACCGCGATCACGATGGGCCAGGTCGCCGAGCCCTACATCCCGCGCCGTGCGGTGCGTCACCTGGAGAAGGGGCGCATCATGATCTTCGGCGCCGGCCTGGGGCAGCCGTTCTTCTCCACCGACACCACCGCCGCCCAGCGTGCTCTCGAAGTCGGGGCGCAGGCGGTCCTGATGGGCAAGCAGGGCACCGACGGGGTCTACGACGCCGACCCGAACGTGCACCCCGACGCCCGGCGTTTCGACGAGCTGAGCTACTCCGAGTTCCTGGCCCGCGGATTGCAGGTCGCAGATGCGACCGCGATCAGCTTGTGTCGCGACAACGACCTCCCGATCGTGGTCTTCGACCTGCTTCCCGAGGGCAACATTGGCCGTGCGGTCCGTGGTGAGAGCATCGGAACAGTGATCGGCCCCGGGCATTTCAATCACGGCTTCAAGGCGCCGGCCGCACGGATGAGGAGCGAGTGATGATCGACGACACCCTGCTCGAGGCCGAGGAGAAGATGGAGAAGGCACTCGAGGTGGCCAAGGAGGACTTCGCCGCCATTCGCACCGGACGCGCGAACCCGGCGATGTTCGCCAAGATCGTCGTGGACTACTACGGCGCCCTTACCCCGGTGAACCAGCTCGCCTCATTCACCACGCCCGAGGCCCGCATGGTCATCGTCAGCCCGTATGACAAGGGCTCGCTGGGGGCGATCGAACGCGCCATCCGCGACTCCGACCTCGGTGTCAACCCGAGCAACGACGGCTCCATCATCCGTGTCCCGCTGCCGATCCTGACCGAGGAGCGGCGCAAGGAGTACATCAAGGTGGCGCGGCACAAGGCCGAGGACGCGAGGATCTCGATCCGCAATATCCGGCGCCATGCCAAGGACACGCTGGAGAAGATGATCAAGGACAAGGAGGCGGGCGAGGACGACGTGCGGCGCGGGGAGAAGCACCTCGACGACGTCACGCACAAGCACGTCGCCGCCGTCGACGACCTGCTCAAGCACAAGGAATCCGAGCTCCTCGAGGTCTGATGGCACTCTCTGCGCTCATGAATGAGCTGGGGTGGCTCTCTCCTACGTGTGGAGTCGATTCGCGTGTCGGAATGCCCTGGTTTGTCCCGTCGCAGCGCATGGGAGTGCCTTCTGCGCTCATGAATGAGCTGGGAGGGCTCTCTCCTACGCGTGGCGCAGTTTCGGGCGTCGAATTGTCCCGGTTTGCGCCGTCACAGCGTAGGAGAGAGCCCGCGAGGGCTCTGTGAGTACACCGCCGAGTCCTCGTGAGTCCGACGCACCCGCGGAGCGCAAGAGCCGCGCCGGGCGCAATCTCCCCGCCGCGATCGGCGTCGGCGTCGGCCTCGGCGGCACCGTCGCCGCGTCGCTGCTGATCGAGCGCGCCCTGTTCGTCGGGGTTGTCGCGATCGCGGTCCTGGTCGCGTTGTGGGAGCTCGCCGGGGCCCTGGCGACCAAGGGGATCAAACCCCCAGTCGTGCCGATCGCCATCGGCTCGGTCGCGATGCTGATCGCCGCCTACGAAGGCGGCACCGAGTCCCTCGTCGTGGGCCTGGCGCTGACGATCCTCGGCGTGCTCGCCTGGCGGATGCCGGACGGGCCGGCCGGTTTCGTACGCGATGTCACGGCGGGAATCTTCGTCACCGTGTACGTGCCGTTCCTGGCCGCTTTCGCGGTGCTGATGAGCTCGCCCGATGACGGGGCAGAGCGGGTGGCCACCTTCGTCATCGTGATCGTCTGTAACGACGTCGGCGGTTACGCCGCGGGGGTGCTGTTCGGCAAACACCCGATGGCGCCGCGGATCAGCCCGAAGAAATCCTGGGAGGGCATGGCGGGATCGCTGCTGGCCTGCGCGGCCGGCGGGGCCGCGTGCCTGGCGTGGCTGATGGATGACGCCGCCTGGAAGGGCGTCATTCTGGGCCTGTGCCTGGCGGTCGCGGCCACCGTCGGCGACCTGGGGGAGTCGGTGATCAAGCGCGACATCGGCGTGAAGGACATGGGCAATCTGCTCCCGGGCCACGGCGGCCTGATGGACCGCCTCGATTCCCTGCTGGTCGCCGCCCCGATCGCCTGGCTCCTACTGACGCTGATGGTCGATCCGGGCTCTCGCTGATCATCGCTGCCCTGGCGGCGCGCCTGCCCCACCGCCACAATGGCCCGAGATCATCCGAGAGAGTGGGATATGGCATGGGCGCGAGCGCGAGGCCCGATTACAGCTGGGCGACCGAGACGGGTGGAGTCCTCAGCGGCCGACAGAAGCGGGCACTGGCCGGCCCACTGCTGCGGACGGTCGCGGACTATTCGGTCGACCGGGTCCGCCTCGCGCTGCATCGGCGCGGCACGGGCGCGTTGGACCTCGACAACCTGAAGGTGCCGGACTCCCGGCTGGCCCGGGACGCCGAAGCGGAAGCGCAGGAATTAATGAGTCCGGCGTTCCTGCACCACTGTTACCGGACCTACTTATTCGGCCGCGCCCTGGCCGAAGCTGAGGGCACGGCCGTCGATGACGAGCTGGTCTACGTCGCGAGTCTGCTGCACGAGATCGGGCTGGAGTCACCGACAGCGGGACGCTGCTTCGCGGTCGTCGGTGCGGAGCGGGCGGAGAGGTTCGCGCTGGAGCGAGATGTGGAGCCCGAGCGGGCGCGGCGGATCGGCGCCGAGATCAGCGGACACCTCAACCTGGGCGCCGGCAGCAACATCGCGGGGGAAGGCGGCTTCGTCAGCGCCGGTGCGCTGGTCGACGTGCTCGGGCTGCGGATGGACGAGTTGACGCGCGACTACGTCGCGGCAGTGGTGGCCCGCCACCCGCGGCACGACCTCACGCGCTACGGCATTCCGAAGTTCAAGGCCGAGGGCCGCACCAATCGCGACGGTCGCGCCCACTGGCTGAACCGTTACGCGCTGGTCCCGACGCTCTGGCGGATCGCGCCCCTCAAAGGCTGATGCTCTCTTGACGCAGCCCTAGCCCAGACCGGGGGCGGGGAAGGCGGCCGTGAGCGCGAGGACCTCCTTGTGCACGCGCTCGACGGTGGCCTCGTCACCCTTCGCGGCGGCGGTGACGACCTCGTCGAACCAGGCGGCGACCTGGTCCATCTCGGTTGGGCCCATGCCGCGGGAGGTGACCGCGGAGGTGCCGATCCGGATACCGGAGGGGTCGAACGGCTTTCGGGTGTCGTAGGGGACGGTGTTGTAGTTGGTCTCCAGTCCCGCGCGGTCCAGCGCCTGGGCCGCCGGTTTGCCGCCGATCCCCTTGCTGGTCAGGTCGACCAGCACCAGGTGGTTGTCGGTGCCGCCGGAGACGACGCCGAAGCCGCGGGCGGCGAGCCCGGCGGCCAGGGCCTGGGCGTTGGTCACGATTAGCGCGGCGTAGGTGCGGAAGTCCGCCGTTGCGGCCTCTTTGAGCGCGACGGCGATCCCGGCGGTGGTGTGGTTGTGCGGGCCGCCCTGCAGGCCGGGGAACACGGCCTTGTCGATCGCCTTGGCGTGCTCGGCGTTGCACATCAACATGGCGCCACGGGGCCCGCGCAGGGTCTTGTGCGTGGTGGTGGAGATGACGTCGGCGTGCCCGACCGGTGAGGGGTGGGCGCCGCCGGCCACCAGACCGGCGATGTGCGCGATGTCGGCGACCAGCACGGCGCCGACCTCCTTCGCGATCGCCGCGAACGCGGGGAAGTCGATGATGCGCGGCACTGCGGTGCCGCCGCAGAAGATCAGTTTCGGGCGCTCGGCGAGGGCCACGTCGCGAACCTGGTCCAGGTCGATTCGTCCGGTGTCGCGCCGCACGCCGTAGGTGACCGGGGTGAACCAGGTGCCAGTGGCCGAGACCGGCCAGCCGTGGGTCAGGTGTCCGCCCATCGGCAGCGCCATGCCCATGACCTTCTCGCCCGGCTTCAGAAAGGCCAGGTAGATCGCGAGGTTGGCCGGCGAGCCGGAGTAAGGCTGCACGTTGGCGTGCTCGACGCCGAACAGCGCCTTGGCGCGCTCGATCGCGAGGGTCTCGACCTGGTCGATGACCTGCTGACCCTCGTAGTAACGCTTGCCGGGGTAACCCTCGGAGTACTTGTTGGTCAGCACGCTGCCGGTGGCCTCAAGGACGGCTTTGGACACGTAGTTCTCGGACGCGATCAGCTTGATCGTGTCGGCCTGCCGGCGCTCCTCGTCGGCGATCAGGGCGGCGATCTGTGGGTCGGCGATGCTCAGCGCGGGATCGTTGTGGGCCACGAGGTCCTCCAGCGTGCCGCGCACGGCACTACTCGGTGGTCGCGGAGCCCAGGCGCACGGCTCCGCACTGCAAGCTCCCCGGCGGTTGAATCCGCCTGAATGCGCCAGTCGCGTAGACCTTGACGGTATCGCGTCTACGCGTTCGAGCCCGAACCGGCGCCTGCGAGAATGGCCACCTGATGCCTGTCCCCGGAGAACTGACCTTCATCGCCCCGCGCCGCGCCAAACCGCCGCGGCATCTCGCCGACCTCGCCGGCCCGGCCCGCCGGGAGGCGGTCGAAGCGCTGGGCCACAGGGCGTTCCGCGCCGGGCAGCTCTCGACGCACTACTTCACCCGCTACAACGAGGATCCGGCGTCCTGGACGGACATCCCCGCGGGCGCGCGGGCCGACCTCGCGACCGAGCTCTTCCCCCAACTGCTGCACCCCGTTCGCCACATCGAGTGCGACGCCGGCACCACGCGCAAGACCCTGTGGCGCCTGTTCGACGGGGCGCTGGTCGAGTCGGTCCTCATGCGGTACCCGGACCGGGTGACGGTGTGCGTGTCCTCGCAGGCCGGCTGCGGGATGAACTGCCCGTTCTGTGCGACCGGGCAGGCCGGGCTCACCCGCAACATGTCCACCGCGGAGATCGTCGGCCAGGTCGTCGCGGCTGAGCGCGCGCTTGCGGACGGCGTCGTCGCCGGCGGTCCCGGGCGGGTCTCCAACGTGGTGTTCATGGGCATGGGCGAGCCGCTGGCGAACTACTCCGCCACTGCTGCTGCCCTCTCCCGCCTGATCGAGCCGGCGCCCGAGGGCCTGGGCATCTCCCGGCGCTCGGTGACCGTCTCGACCGTCGGGCTGGTGCCGGCGATCGGCAAACTGGCCGCGTCCGGGATGGGCGTCACCCTCGCGCTCTCGCTGCACGCGCCGGACGACGAGCTGCGCGACACCCTCGTCCCCATCAACACCCGATGGCCGGTATCTGAGGTCGTCGCAGCGGCGGCCGAGTACTACCGGATCACCGGCCGGCGGGTCTCGATCGAGTACGCGCTGATCCGCGACGTCAACGACCAGGCCGAGCGGGCCGAGGAGCTGGCGCGGGTGCTGAACGCGGCCGGCCGTGGGGGCTGGGTACACGTCAACCTGATCCCGCTGAACCCGACGCCGGGCTCGCAGTGGACCGCCTCGCGCGAGCGCGACGAGAAGACCTTCGTGCGGCGGCTGGAAGCGCGGGGGATCTCCACCACGGTGCGTGACACCCGCGGCCGGGAGATCGACGGCGCCTGCGGGCAACTCGCGGCCGCGGACCTGGAGGGATAGTGGCTAAGAGCCCTGCCGACATCATCGGCAAGCACTACCGCGATTTCTTCCGCGGTCACGAGATGTTCGAGGTCGACGTTCCGGCGCTGGCCGCCGACCGGATTCCGGGCCTGCGGATGCTCGAGGTCCCCGCAGGCAAGCGGGTCGACGTCGTCAGTTACGCCACCCTCGGCTGCTGGGAGGCCGTGCAGTCCCTCGGCGTCGGCACCGAATTCATCCTCGCCGCCCGCGCGGCCGACGTCGCGCATCTGGACTCCCTTGCCGCGGTGGCGTTGGCGCACTGCGCTACCCCGGACACCCGCCTGGATCGCGGCTCCGTCGTTCCGCTCTGGCGGCCCTGGCTGCCTGGGTCCGCCTGCGACCGACTGCTGGTCACCTTGCCTTACCCGTACGGTCCGGAGCTTGAGTACTGCCGCTGGCGTACCAGCGCCGCCCAGTTCAGCGCGCGGGTGCTGTGGCTGATGCCGATCACCGAGGCCGAGGCTGCCTGTGTCGCCCTGGACGGAGTAGACGGGCTGGAGGCCCGCTTCGAGGCCGTCGGCGTCAACTTCGCCGATCCGGCCCGCCCATCAGCGTTGTGAGCGGGGTTATTCGCAATGATCCTCGCTTCGCTCGTCATCCCTGAAGGAGTGGGGTCGTGTCAAGCCCGTGTTCCCTTTGTTTGGGGGTGCTCCCGCTGGTTCTTTGGCGCGCTGCAGCGACGGTGTGGGGGTCATGGCTCGGGCGTAGCCCGACCGCGTAGCGGCCGTAGGGCCTTGAGGCCGGCACCGCTGGGCGGCGCAAGATGTTCTCGGCGGGGTGAAACGTTCAGTGGCTTGAGGAGTCCCCTCTCCGGGTTCGGTTCGGCGAGTCGGTGTGCGTCGTTGGTGGAGCCTTCGGGTGTGGAGATCTGCCCCCTGGGGGGAGGTCGGTCATCCCTTCGCCGCGCGCGGCAGCATGATGCGTTGCGTACTCGCCGTGAGGGTGCAGCAGGGGTCAATCAACAGGACGACTCGCCCTTACGGGGAGTCAGACGAGCGGCGACCGCGCTGCTGCGCCCGGCTTGCGGGGTGGGGTTGCATTTCATGCCGCCGGGGCCCGTCGAGCGGGGTCGAGGCGGCGGACGTGATGGTCGCGCAGGGCGTAGTAGACGCATTCGACCAACAGCCGCGCGGCGGCGACCTTGGCCTGGTTGCGGGCCTGCGGGCGGCGCGCGGCGATACGTTCGCGGTAGGCGCCGATCGGGTTGTCGGCGCCACCGCGTTGCACGGCCTCGACCGCCGCCCAGCGAACCAGTTTGCTGCCCTGTTTGGTGATCCGGCCGCGGTGAACCTGCTTGTCCGATTCCCGATGCTTGGGGGTGAGCCCGGCCCAACTGGTCAGCTGCGCCGCTCCGTCGAAGCGGGTGACCTCGCCGATCTCGGCGCAAAACACCGCGCCGAGGATCGGGCCGACGCCGGGGATGGTCTGCACCGCGATCCAGCCGGGATCCTTTTTCAGCCGGGCAGCGCTGAGCGCGGCGAAGTGGTCGATCTCGACGTCGAGGGCGGCGATCAGCCCTCGGCAGGACTCGACCTTCGCCCGCATCGCGGCGGGCAGCGCCACCCGGTCCAGCAGCGACTGCCCGGCGAGGCCGAACAGGTCGGTCATGACCACCTGGACCCGGCCGCGGCCAACACGGCGTGGACCTGGCACTTGAGGTTGGTGCGCAGCCCGACCAGTTTGGCCCGATGGCGCACCAATTCGCGCAGTTCCCGTGTGGCCGGCGGAGCGATCCAGGCCTCGGGCAGGCGCCCCATCCGCAGCAGGTCGGCCAGATCGGCGGCATCGCGTTCGTCGTTCTTCACTCGCCGATGGGTGAATCCCTTGATCCCCAGCGGATGCGCCAGGTGCACCGTCGCACCCAGCTCGGCCAGGGTGTCCGCGGCCCAATACCAGCCGTAACACGCCTCCAGCACCACCTCCGGGGCCTCACCGGCCCGCGCCATCACACCCTTCAGATACTCCGGATCGTTGCTGATCCGCGTGGTCTCCAACGTCTCGCCCGACTCGGTCATGCGCACCAGCACCGACCGACGCCGGTGCAGATCGATCCCGACGAACTGACGACCTGCGTAGTCTTCGCTCACAAGGGGCCTCCTCGACTGCGTGGGATGAGCACCCCCAGCATCCGCCGGAGGACTCACCAGGAGCGGAGGCCCCGCTCCTTCATCGAATCAACA
>JBQTII010000124.1:0-7381 GCA_052388275.1 Sporichthyaceae bacterium
CGCTGCCCGGGTATCTGTCGCGGGGCTTAAAACCCCAGATGAACAAAGATAAAAGTCAAAGGCGCCGCGGGGAAACCGCGCGCGGGGATTTGGCCCCCGGGGGCGGGGGCCCGCCCGCGCCCCCGCCGGTCCCCGGGCTGCCGCCCGGTGTCGAGGTCGCCTCAATGGGCAGCCGTTTGCTTGCCCGAATCGTGGATGGGCTCGTGCTCGCCCCGGTATGGATCACGACGTCGATCGTCAACTTCAACTCCGGAGCACTTGGCGTGGCCCTGCTGATGCTGGTGATCAATGTCGTGGCGTACGTCGTCTACGACACCGTGATGATCTCGGGGCGCGGCCAGACGGTCGGCAAGAAGGCGCTCGGGCTGCGCGTGGTCAACCTCGCGAACGGCGCGGTTCCCACACAGGAGGCGGCCGGCAAACGCGCCGCGCTCTACGGATTTTCCTGGTTCGCCTTCTACATCGGCGGCATCCTGGTCGCGCTCTCGCCGCTGTTCGACGGTTCGGGCCGCAAGCAGGGCTGGCACGACAAGGTCGGCGGCACCGTGGTGATCAAGGTCTGACGGGGCGCGCTCGCTCAGTCGTAGCCGAGTTCGTGCAGGCGCTCGTCGTCGATGCCGAAGTGATGGGCGATCTCGTGCACCACGGTGATCTCGACCTCGGCGATGACGTCCTCGCGGGTCTCGCAGATCGCCAGGGTCGGATTGCGGTAAATCGTGATCCGGTCGGGTAGGACGCCGGTGTACCACCCGTCGCGTTCGGTCAGCGGGACGCCGTCGTAGAGACCCAGCAGGTCCGGATCATCGGCTGGCGGGTCGTCCTCGACGAAGATCGCGACGTTGGTCATCAACGCCGCCAACTCCTCGGGAACCAGGTCGAGAGCCTCTGCGACGAGCAACTCGAACTCCGCAGCCGGGATGTCCAACACCCGGCCATTGTCCGCACCCGCCACCGCTGGGGTGCGCGGCAGGGTCGCCATCTTCGCGATTCCCCGCCGCCCCCGCGCAAGATCGCTTACCGTCGAGGAGTCGGGCCGCATTGATCCCCGGCCCCACACATCCCATGCCAGCGCCGGTCCGGGAGGGGGCGAAGGACATGCTCGAGCGCCGCACTGCGCGGGCTGCGGCCCGCCGCCGCCTGGAACTCGCCCGGCGCCGCTGCTGGGCGAGAGTCCGCCGCGTCGCCTACCTCAGGCTCGCCGGGATCCTTGCCGTCGCCATGCTCGGGGCCTGGCTCGGGCTCCTGGTGGGCGCCCGCGTGTCCGGCCCGGTCGGCCCGGTGGACACCACCATGCACGCGCACCTGTCCTGGGGCGGTGACACCCTGGTGAAGGTCGGCCCCCTCGGTTCGCTGCAAATGGACACCCACGACGGCCCGATCCGGGTCACCGTCGAGGTCGACGGGCTCAACATCGCCGACGCCCAGCGCCTGGTCGATGACCCGGCGGCCTTCGAGGGCCTGCAGCAATGGATCAGCTCCGACGTCAAAGCCGCGATTCGCGCCCTGGTCATCCGCTCCGCCCTGTGCGCACTCGCCGGGGCGATCCTGCTCTGCCTGCTCGTGTACCGCCGGCGGATCCGCCGCCTGCTGGCCGTCGCGCTCACTGCGACCGCGCTGATCGGTGCGTCGGCGGGCACCGCCGCCGCTACCTGGAGCCCGCAGGCCGTCGCGGAGCCCACCTACACCGGCCTGCTCGGCAACGCGCCGAGCGTGGTGGGTAACGCCCGCGACATCGTGGCCGGTTTCAGCGACTACGGCCAGAGCCTGGCCAAGCTGGTCGGCAACGTCGGACGCCTCTACGACGTCACCTCGACCCTGCCCGCGTACGAGCCGGACCTGTCCACAATCCGCGTACTGCACGTGGCCGACGTCCACCTCAACCCGGCCGCGTGGGAGGTGATCTCCTCGATCACCCGGCAGTTCGAGGTGCGCCTCATCATCGACGCCGGCGACATCAGCGACCACGGCAGCGCGGCCGAGAACCGGTTCGTGAACTCGATAGCCGACCTCGGCGTGCCCTACGTCTTCGTGCGCGGCAACCACGACTCGGCCGGGACCGAGGCGGCCGTACGGCGTCAGCCGAACGCCGTGGTGCTGGACGGTGGGGACACCCGCGAGGTAGCTGGCCTACGGATCTCCGGCGCCGGCGACCCGCGCTTCACCCCGGACAAATCCGGCCCGCAATGGTCCAACGCCCAGCTCGAGGCGCTCGGGGAGAGCCTGGCCCGCAAGCTGGAGTTGGCGCCGCACCCGCCAGACATCTTCGTCACCCACGATCCGGCGATGGCAAGGCCGCTCGATGGTGAAGTCCCGCTGATCCTGGCCGGGCACACCCACAAGCGCTCCACCGAGCTGCTGGCCGAAGGCACTCGCATCTTCACCCAGGGTTCAACCGGTGGCGCCGGGCTGCGCGCCCTGGAGGGCGAAGCCCCGACCCCGATCGAGGCCACCGTCTTCTACTTCGATGCCCAGACCAAGCGCCTGCAGGCCTGGGACGACCTGACGATCGGCGGCCTGGGGTTGTCCTCCGTCGCGGTGAGCCGCACGCTGGCACCGGAGGAACTCGCGCGGGTCAAGGCCGACAACCCGAGCGCGGCAACCGCTTTGCCGCTCCGCGAGGACCTGTCCTAAGCTGCCCGGGTTCTCGCCCCCATCGTCTAGTGGCCCAGGACGCCGCCCTTTCAAGGCGGTAGCACGGGTTCGAATCCCGTTGGGGGTACCACGATAAAACCCCTGGTCTACAGGGGTTTTTTTCGTTCCAGGGAGGGGCCCGGGCCCGAGGTCAAAACGGCCCCGGTACCCATCGGGTACACATGCCGCGAGCCGTAGGCCGACGCACTCCCGCTCTGACGTGTCGAGGCACCTCACACGTCAGGTCGACGTGTTAGCTTTTTCTGAGATTCCTAACGCGTTACCTGGACGAGTTGAAAGACCTGACACGTTGTCCTGGAACCCCGACGTCCCCTTCAACGACCTGCGCGCACTCCCGCCCGCCGGCGTCGATCTGGAGCCCAAGGCCGTGCTCAAGGCCACCATCGAGGCACGGACCGCCCTGGCGACCCTCGCCCAAGCCGGGCAGCTCCTGCCGAACCCGAACATCCTCATCCACGCCGTTCCGCTGCTGGAGGCGCAGGCGAGCTCGGAGATCGAGAACATCGTGACCACGGCCGACGAGCTGTTCAAGCACGCCGACTCTGGCGGCGGGGACCACGCCACCAAGGAAGCGCTGCGCTACCGCAGCGCGCTGTTTGCGGGGGTCGAATCTATCCGGCACCGGCCACTGACCGCGGGAACAGCCGCCCTGATCTGCTCCCACCTACAGGGCCGAGACATGGCTGTCCGCGCAGTTCCGGGCACGCGAATCGCGAACCCGGCCACGCGGGAGATCGTGTACGCGCCGCCCGAAGGGGCCGACATCATCCGGGAGAAGCTCTCGGCCTGGGAGCGCTTCATCCACGCCGCGGACGATCTCGATCCGCTGGTCCGGATGGCCGTGGCCCACTACCAGCTCGAGGCCATCCACCCTTTCCACGACGGGAACGGGCGCACCGGGCGCGTGATCAACATCCTCATGCTGATCCAGGCCGGCCTGCTGCACGACCCGATCCTCTACCTTTCACGCGCGATCTTCGCCCGGAAGAACGACTACTACCGGCTCCTGCGCGCGGTGACTGCCGAGGGCGCGTGGGTCGACTGGATCCTCTACATGCTCGACGCCGTCCACGAATCGGCAACGTCCACGACCCGGAAGATCTCAGCGATTCGCGACTGCCAGGACGACATTGCCGAGCGAGCCCGCGCCTCCACCCAAGGCAGACGAGACGCGCAGTTCCTGGCCGGACTGTTCGAACAGCCCTACTCCCGCATCAGCGCCGTGGCCACACGATGCAACGTCTCCCGCCAGACGGCGTCGTCCTGGCTCCACGCGCTGGTCGCCGCCGGTCTGCTCCGCGACGTCAAGGTCGGACGAGAGCTCCTGTTCGTCAACCACGAGTTTCTGAATGTGCTGACACGCGCCGATTGATTCAGGACGTGCTCGGGAGAGCGATCACATCGGCTCCGGCACCCACCGGGCACACGAGAGCGCGGGTACCCCCACCCCTACTGGCACGTAGATGGCACGGCAGCCGGGGGGTACTTGACTTACAGGCCAGGCGCGTGAACGGGCAGGCGACACTCCGCGTGGGGGAGGACACGGGGCGCGCCGGTCGCGCGCCCTACTTCCCGGTCTCCCGATTCCCCTCGACGCGGAACTCGGCGAGCTGCCCACGGCGGTAGTGCGACTCGTTCTCTCGGGGTCGAGAGTTACCCCTTCGTGAGCGACGAGGACCTCGTGCTCGCCGACGAGGTCGGCCGGGCCGCATTGGCGAACCGACCCTCCGGCGGAGCATGGGTACGTAGTGGTGACCGCCGCAGATTGGCTCCGGTGGCCAGGGCCAAGCCGTCGAGACCATTCGTGAGCTCGTAGCCGATGTGGTGCGGCCCGAGCGTTGAATGGCGCGGCACTCCAAGCGAAGGGCGCGGTCGGAGGCAGTCCCCATCAGACGCCCGGTACACACCGGGACACGAGCGCTGCGGCTGCGGTCGCGACGACGCGTGCGCAGTGCCTCGCCCCAGCACTGGTGTATCACCGCACCGCTCCAGTGATACACTGACGGAATGCCGACCACTCGCCCGCGTCACCTCGTCACCGAGACCGACGAACTGGCCGAGGCGCTGGACGCAAACGCCGCCCGCTGGCCGGGCTTGAGCCGCGCCCAGGTGGTGGTGCGACTCGCCCTGGAGGGCCACCAGGCGGCCCGGTGCGCCGTGGCCGAGCGCCGACGCAACCGACTCGCCGCGGTGCGGCAGCACAGCGGCATGTGCAGCGGCGCCTACCCGCAGGACCACCTCGAGCGCCTGCGGGAGGAATGGCCGGCGTGATCGTGTTCGACGCCGTCGTCCTGATCGCCTACCTGGACAGCAAAGACGTCCACCATGCCCGGGCCGAGCAATTGCTGGTACAGGAGATCGACGACGACTTCGGCGTCAACTCGCTCACCCTCGCCGAGGTCCTTGTCGGACCGGCCCGTGCCGACCGGCTCGAGGTCGTGGTCGAGGCACTACGGGATCTGGAGGTTCGCGAACTCGCGTTCCCAGACGATGCGGCTGCGAAGCTCGCTCACCTCAGAGCTGACACCAACCTGACGATGCCCGACTGCTGCGTCCTGCTTGCCGCTGCGGAAGCCGGGGCCCGGATCGCATCGTTCGATGACCGGCTACGCGCAGCCGCGACCGCCCGTGGCTTGGTCCTCGTACCCGGCTAACCGGACCGCGCACATGTCGAGGGGTCCTGACACATCCGCCCGACGCCATCTCGGAAACTCCTAATACGTTTCCGGACGAGTCGAAGGACCAGCCCTGCGGGCTAAAGCAGGGTCAACGGCAACGGAATGGGCACCACCGGGTCAGCGACGGGCGGATCGCGGTAGATCTCGCCCAGGCCGCTCGGCCCGACCTTGGCGTGGGCCCGGAGGAAGGCCGCCGTGAACGCCCACGCCGGATCCGTGCCGGTCGGTCGGTCGGTCGGCCGGTCGAGGAAAAGCGTCGCGAGCCCCCAGGTCGTGCCCGTCTGGGACCCGAGGCTCTCAATGCCGACGTCGGACGTGGCCACCGACACGGGGTCGGGACAGGCTGGCCGAGCTGAAACAGACGGTGTCCTCATCCCCCGGCAACATCGTCACTGCGAAGGTGGCCGGGCATTGACCACCCAACGGAAGGTCGTCACCTCACCGATCCGGGCGACCGAGGTTGGCCTGAACACCTGCACGAGCGAGGCGCGCCATGTGTCACACTTGGCCGCGCAACAAGGTCCCGTAGAGCAGTTTGGAGTGCTCGTCACCCTGTCAAGGTGAAGGTCGCGGGTTCAAATCCCGTCGGGACCGCTCGATTCGTCGCAAGTGTGCTCACGGAATGCGTGAGCCACTGATCTCTCGGAGCTCACTGCGCGACTTCCTCGCGCGGGTGGGGGCTTCGCCACCCACACCCCCTACGCCGAGCTCGCTTCGCTTGCCCTCGCGGCGACTGGCCGAGTGCTCCTGGACCCAGATCGCCAGGCCGAGCAGGGCGAAGCCAAGGCCAAGAGCGCAAATGGCGTCCCAGCCGCCGTGGGTCCAGGCGAAGGCCGCGAGGGCGGAGGACGCGGCGCCCACGGTGAAGATCCCGGTCATGTACAGCGTCGTCATCCGGCTGCCGGCCTGCGGGTCCTGGGACAGAATCAGGCTCTGACTGATGACGTTCTGCCCCTGCACTCCCAGATCCAGCACCACCAGGCCGACGATGAGCGCGCTCAGGTGCGTCCCGCCGAGCCACAGCAGAACCCAGCCCGCCACCATCACCGCCAGGAACGCCCCCGTGGAGCGGTGCGCCCAGCCGCGATCGGCGAGGCGCCCCCCGCCCAGGGCCGCGCCCGCACCCACGATCGCGGTCAGGCTGAGCAGCCCGGTCACCGCCTCGCTGTAGCCGTAGGCGGCCGAGGCGATCAGGAAGGACAACGAGGTCCAGATCAAGGTGAAGGCGACCATGCCGAGCGCCCCGTAGACCATCCGGCGCCGCAGTACCGGGTCGGTACGCAGCAGCGGGCCGAGCGAGCGCAGCAGCGCGCCGTAGGTCAACTCGGAGGCGACGACGGGCCGCCGGGGCAACGCGGTGTGCAGCACCACCGCCAGCACGGCGCACAACACCGCGGCAGCTACGAAGACCGCTCTCCAGCCCGCGGCGGCGCCGAGCAACCCGCTGGCCACCCGGGCAAGCAGGACCCCGGTGAGCAGACCGCCGATCACGGTCCCCACCACGGCGCCGCGCTCGTGGTCGGCCGCCAACGACCCCGCGAACGGCACCAGGACCTGCACGACGACAGCAGTGATCCCGATCAGCAACACCGCCCCGGCCAGCGCAGGCAGGTTCGGCGCCGCGGCGGCGCCCAAGGACGCGAGTGCGCACCCGATCAGCAACGGGCCGATCAGGCGGTGGCGGGAAATCAGGTCCCCGAGTGGAACGAGCGTGAGCAGACCGAGTGCGAACCCGATCTGACCGGCGGTGACCAGCAGTCCGGCCGCGCCGGGCGAGACGTCCAGGTCGGCCGCGATCTCCTCGAGCAACGGTTGCGCGTAGTACATGTTGGCCGCGCTCGCCCCGCAGGCGACCGCGAGCAGCACGACGAGTCGACGGTCCATACCCGTCGTCTGCCCCGCCGCCGTCCTCGCCACTACTTGACGGTACCTGCGGGTAATACCGCCGCCGGCCGCACCGCTGCGGCGGCTACACTCGTCGGGTTCCCATCTCGGGGCCAGGTAGCTCAGTTGGTACGAGCGGCCGCCTGAACAGCGGTAGGTCGGCGGTT
>JBQTII010000125.1:0-10686 GCA_052388275.1 Sporichthyaceae bacterium
GGCGAGGGAACTCTGGGCCGATCGGAGGATCGCACATTGGTCCCAACGGATCGACTTCGGCGCCCGTTCGGTAAACCTGCAGGTGGCGTGGGATTTGTTCGCGCTGCGTTAGCCCCGGGATCTCGCAAAGGCCGCGTGCAGTCCGCGGCGCCGGGGTACACACAAAGAGTGCAGAATGCGCCCGCCCTGACGGACCGCCGCGGCGCGCCGCTGCGCCGGCTGGCCGCGCTCACCTGGGGGCACGCGGCGGGCGACGTCATGGTCGCCGTCGCCCTGGCCAACACCCTGTTCTTCGCGGTGCCGCTCGATGACGCCCGGGGGCGCATCATGCTCTACCTCGCGCTGAGCATGGCGCCCGTGGCCCTGCTCACCCCGGTTCTGGAGCGCGCGCTGGTGCACCTGGCCACCCATCTGCGGGCGACGCTGGTACTGACGACGGCGCTGCGGGGCGCCCTCGCGTTCGGATTGCTGCTCCAAAGCGGCATCGCTCTGCTCTACCCCATGGCGCTGGCGCTCATGGTCATCTCGCGCGTACACGGCATCGCACGGGTGGCGGTCATCCCGGAGGTGTGCCCACCCGGGCGTGATCTGGTCTGGGCCAACACCGTCATCTCGGCCACCGCCGGGGCCGGGGCGGCGTTCGGGGCTGCACTTGGTGCGGGGGCGGTCGCCCTCGCGGGCAGCAACGGCGGGTTGGCCCTGGCCGCGCTGACCTACGCTCTTGCTTCGCTGGTGGCCGCGACCACCCCGTTGCGGTGCGACCGGGCCGCGCCCGGCGCGCCGGGCGCCCCAACCTCGGGCGGCCTGTTCGGTCCCCGGGCCATCGATGTCCTGGACCCGCGAGTGGTCGCGGCCGGCATCGCGATGGCCGTCATCCGCTTTGCGACCGGCTTCCTGACGTTCCTGCTGGCGTTTGCCACCCGCGAGCATCCGAGCCTGTTCACCGCCGTCGTCGTCGCGGCCGCGCTCGGCGGCGGGTTGGGGACCTTCGGTGCGTGCCTGGCCCGCCGGGTCATGCCCGGCTGGCTGCTTCCGCCGTTGTTCTGCCTGGGGCTTGGTCTGGTAGCCGGGGCGGCCACGCCCGACGTCACCTCGGCCTGGGCTGTCGTGGTGGCCGGGGCCGCCGGTTTCGCCTGGGCGGCCGGCAAGGTCGCGTTCGACTCCGAGATCCAGCCGGTGCATTGCCTGCGCACCCGCCGGGGCCTGCTCACCCGCTACAGCGCGGGTTTCCAGCTGTGCTGGGTGCTCGGGGCGGCCGCGAGCCTGCCCCCGATTGAGCACGGCTACGCGCTGGCAGGCCTCGCGGCCGGCTGCCTGGTCGGGGCGATCGGCGCCGTGGTCCAAGCGCTGGGGGCGCCGGTCTCGGTGCGTGTCCCGGCGCCGAGCACCCCCACCGGCCCCGACGCTGCGCCCTAAGGAACGTAGATCAGCGCGTCGCCGACCCGTCGCTCGCGACCGTCGCTGGGCCGATTCACCAGCGCCCCGAGCACCCACATCGTGGTGGAGCCACCGCCGTCGAGGTTGATCGCATCGCGCAATCCGAGCGCCCTGGCCAGCTTGGCCGTCTCGTTCAACGTGGTCCCGACGCTCGTGCTCTGCCGGCCGTCGACGGTCACCAGCATGATGCGGCCATCGGTGGTGACCCCGGCGAAGGTGCGCGGGTGGCGCGCGAACATCGAGCCGTTCCCGGACGGGACGACGTTCAGCCCGCGCGAGAGCAGCGCAAAGCGCCCGCTCACTGCGTAGACCGTCGGGGTGAGGATCAGGGTCCGGCCGCGATCGTCGCTGACCGCGTCGGTTCGGGTCAGGCACCCGCCTGTGGTGAGCGCGAGCAGTTCGACGCTTGAGCGTCCAGTGGCCTGAAGCGAACTCTGGCCAGGGAGCAGCGCGGTGCCGCGTACGGCTGCAGAGCGCACCACGCAGCCCGCGGAGTCGAGCACGACCTCCACGCCGCGCCCGTTCGGGGTGCGCGGCCCGAAGTCGGGGCTGAACGCGACCAGGTCACCGGAGCGACGGCAACGCCGCTGGTCAGCCATGGCAAGGCAGTCCGGTGGGATGACCGGCGGATGGTTGAGGATCTCCAGCGCCAGCGCGGCGCCGGTCACCCGATTCGTCAGCTCTGCGCGCCACTGCAAGGCGCCCAGGAGCACCTTCTTGCTGACGGAGTCGAAGACGAAGGCACCCTCGCCGCGGATCGAGGTGGGTTCGCTCAGGACTCGTCCGCCGAACAGGCTGAGCCCGACTGGCATTCCGGGATAGGACGGGCTCCTGCCGAACGCGAAGAATGAGGCGTTCACACCGGCCACCGCCCCGGCGGCGCGGGTCAGCTCACTGGTCGTCTCCGTCTGCGCGAGGCTCGGGCCGAAGGTGGACCGCAATGTTCCGGTAGCCAGTCGGGGATCGATCGTGAGCACGTGGATGTTCCAGCGGTTGCCCCTTGACGTCGCGCTGCCGCGGGTGATGGCGGTCAACGTGACCCCGGGCGCCACCGTGGTGGTGGAGATCGATTCGGGTAGGCCGCGTGGACCGAGCGGAATCCGATCGGTATCGCTGATCGCCGCGCCGGAGCCGGCGAGGATCAGACCCGCCGCCATCAGGGCCACGCCCGCGAGTCGTCGGACTCGGCCAAGGCGCAATGCCGGGACGCGCATGGGCGCAGGCTGGCGCTGTCGTCGGGCGGGCGCGCGATCGGCAGGTGTGCGGCGAACGAACCTGCGGTTACGGGTCTTGGTGTACGGGGATCTCGAGTGCCGCGGTCAGCGCGACGGCGATCTGGCGGCCGAGCTCGGCGGGTGTCGCGGGCCCGCTCGGGCGGTACCACTTGTAACACCAGTTCGCCGAACCAAGGGCAGCGTTGACGTAGACCTTGGGGACCACCCCGGCCAGGCGTCCGGGGTGCGCGCGCAGGTGGTCGGTGACCAGCGCGGTGAACAGGTCCTCCAGGGCGCGCCGGCGCTCCAGGAGGGCTTCGAGCAGTTCGGCCGGGAGTTCGTGCTCTTCCTCGAAGCAGACCTTGAGCAGTTCGGCGTTCTCGCAGGTGTAGGCGACGCGGGCGGCGATCAGGTCGCGAATCGCCGCCAGGGGGGTCGCCGCGTCGGCGATGGTGGCCCGGGCGCCGTCCAGGCTCTCGTCGAGCACGTCGGAGTAGAGGCGGGTCAGCAGCTCTTCCTTGCTGCGGAAGTAGTGGTAAAGCGTCGGCTTGGACAGGCCGACGGCGGCCGCGATCTCGTTCATCGACGTCGCCCGGAAGCCGCGGCGGCTGAAGATCTCCGCCGAGATCGACAACACCCGGGCGCGCTGGGCGTCGGCGCGGGTCAGGGTCTCGGTCATCACCGCTCCCGTCTGTGAGGCCCGTCTCGGTGCCGAAGCCCTTGACGGGCCGGTACCTCCGGAGCCTACACTCGACCGTCCGGTCGGTCGAGTAATCGTGGAGAACCAGATGACGTTCGAGCTCAGCGAAGAACACCTCGCCTTCCAGGGGAGTTGCCGCGCCTTCACCGACCGGGAGATCCGCCCGCTGGTCGCCCAGGCGGAGTCCAGCGGCACGTTCCCGCTAGCGCTGATGAGCAAGTTCGGCGCCGCTGGGATGCTCGGCATGCTCACCCCGGACGCCTACGGTGGTTCGCAGGCCGACGCGGTGGCGATCGCGCTGTTCTCCGAGGAGATCGCCCGGGCCAGCGGCGGCATCGCCGTCACCCCGCTGGTGAGCTCCTACATGGCCGGACCGCACATCGTGCGCCACGGCACCGACGAGCAGAAGCAGCGCTGGCTGCCGGGCCTGGCCGACGGCAGCGCGATCGCCGCGATCGCCGTCACCGAGCCCGGCGCCGGCTCGGACGTCTCCGCGATGATCTCCACCGCCAAGCCGGCCACCGGTCCGGACGGGGGCGACGGCTTCGTCATCAACGGCCGCAAGATGTTCATCACCAACGCCGGCATCGCCGACGTCCTGATCGTCGGCGCGCGCACCTCGGAGTCCAAGCACCACGGCATCACGCTGTTCCTGGTCCCCAAGGGCACCCCGGGGCTCTCGTTCTCCAACCCGCTCGCCAAGCTCGGCTGGCACTCCAGCGACACCCGCGAGGTCATCCTCGACGACGTGCACGTGCCCGCCGGCGCGGTCCTGGGCCGCGAGGGCCGGGGCTTCCAGACGATCATGGAAGGCTTCCAGCTCGAGCGCATCACGCTCGCCGGGATGGGCGTCGGTCACGCGGCGGAATGCCTGGAGATCGCCCGCACCTGGGTGAGTGAGCGCGAGGCCTTCGGCGGCCCGCTGACGAACCTTCAGGTGATCCGGCACAAGCTGGCAACGATGGAGATCAAGCTGGACACCGCGCGCCTGCTCACCTACCAGGCGGCGGCCCGCCTGGACGCCGACCATCCGGACGCGCACAAGACCATCGCGCAGGCGAAGTACTTCGCCGCGATCACGGCGTGCGAGATCGTCGATGAGGCCCTGCAGCTCTTCGGTGGCGCCGGTTACCTGGAGGAGACCGCGGTGGCGCGGCACTACCGTGACGTGCGCATCCTGCGCATCGGTGGCGGGACGGATGAGATCCAGCTGGAGATCCTCACCAAGGCGCTCGCCCCCAAATCGTCGTGACAGCCGTTGCGGAGCCTGCTGCGGCTATCGATCCCCTCAGCCCGCAAGGGGTGCTCGCCGCCGCGGAGATCGCCCGGGCCGGGATCGATCCGTCGAGGTGGCCGACCAAGCTAGCGGTTCGTGACCGGCTCGCGATCTTGTTCGACCCGGGCACCTTCGTCGAGGACGGGCTGCTGGCCACGGCAATCGATGCGGCCTTCCCCGCCGACGGGGTGGTGACCGGCGTCGGGCGGGTCAACGGGCGCCCGGTCGCAGTCCTGGCCAGCGACTTCACCGTCAAGGCCGGGTCCTGGGGCGCGCTCACGTGCGAGAAGCAGATCCGTCTGCTCGAGCGAGCCGACCGCGACCTGCTCCCGGTGGTCTACCTCGTGGACTCCGCGGGTGGACGCCTGACCGACCAAATGGGATTCTTCCCCGGCCGCCGCGGCGCCAGCGCGATCTTCCACAAGCAGATCGCGCTCTCGGGCCGGGTCCCGCAGATCTGCGCCCTACACGGGCCCTCGGCTGCCGGCGGGGCCTATATGCCCGCGTTCTGCGACTGGGTCGGCATGGTCGAGGGCAACGCCTCGATGTACCTGGCCAGCCCCCGCGTCGCGGAGAAGGTCACCGGCGAGCTCACCACGCTGGAGGAGATGGGCGGGGCGATGATGCATGCCTCGGTCTCTGGCTGTGGCGATGAGGTGTTCGGCAGCGACGCCGAGGCGATCGCCGCGGCCCGCCACCTGCTCTCCTACCTGCCGGACGATTTCCGCGCTGCCCCCCCACGCTCCGAACCTGCCGAACCCGAGTTGGCGACCTTCACGATCCCGGCAGATCACAACGCCGGCTACGACGTGCGCGACGTCATCGAAGCCGTGGTTGACGCTGCGTCATTTTTTGAGATCAAGGCGCGCTGGGCGCAGGAGATGGTCGTCGGCTTCGCTCGCCTCGATGGCCGAGTCATCGGGTTGGTCGCGAACCAGCCCAGCGTGCGCAGCGGCGCGATCTTCGTCGACTCCGCTGACAAAGCGGCGCGCTTCATGTCGATGTGCGACTCCTTCAACATCCCGCTCATCTTCCTGCACGACGTGCCCGGCTTCATGGTGGGGGTTGCAGTCGAACGGGCCGGGATCATCCGGCACGGCGCGAAGATGGTCGCCGCCATGTCCAGTGCGGAGGTCCCCAAGATCTCCGTCGTGCTGCGCAAGAGCTATGCCGCCGGCAACTACGCGATGTGCGCGACGGGGTTCGAACCCCGGGCCACCATCGCGCTGCCGACCGCGTCGATCGGGCCGATGGGCGCGGAGGCCTCCGTCAATGCGGTGTACGCCAACAAGATCGCCGCTATCACCGACCCGGCCGAGCGGGAGGCCTTTATCGCGGCCCGCGTCATCGAGCAGCAGGCCGACATCAACCTGCTGCGGATGGGCTCGGACCTTGTCGTCGACACCGTGGTGAAGCCGGAGAACCTGCGCGCCGAGCTGATCGCTCGGCTTCGCGACGCGGATGGCTGGACTCGCTCGCCCGGCCGCCGTCATCAC
Source organism: Sporichthyaceae bacterium (assembly GCA_052388275.1). Classification (GTDB taxonomy): domain Bacteria; phylum Actinomycetota; class Actinomycetes; order Sporichthyales; family Sporichthyaceae; genus JBQTII01. The sequence continues at coordinate 6,124 of JBQTII010000125.1, forward strand.
CTGATCAGCCCTGTCTGAAGCTCCGTCAGATCAAACACGACGTCAGATCATCCCGAACACCGGAAGGTACACCGATGTCCGAGTCCGACAGCCTCGCCGCCCTGCTGGCTGCCCCCCTGGTCCCGCTCAAGCCGCAGTGGATCGTCCCCGAACGGGTCGCCCAGCTCGAGCACTGCCGTTCGCTGGCGACCCCGGATGCCTACTGGGAATGGGTCGCGGCCCAGCAACGTTGGCTGACGCCGTACACGTCGGTGCGCGCCGGGGAGTTCGGCAACTTCCGGTACTTCGACGGCGGCACGATCAACGTCGCGGACAACTGCGTGGACCGGTGGGCGGAAGATCCGGCCACCGCCGACCGGCCCGCCGTCATCTGGGAGGGCGAACCCGGCGACACCCGCACGCTCACCTACGCCCAACTCGCCGTTGAGGTCTCCGCGCTGGCCAAGGGCATGGCGGACCTGGGCATCGGCAAGGGCGACGTGGTCGGCATCTACATGCCGAACCTCATCGAGGCCTTCACCGCCATCCACGCCTGCAACCGCCTCGGAGCCATCTACACCGTGCTGTTCTCCGGTTTCGGCGAGGAGGCCGTCGCCGGCCGGCTGGACAGCGCGCGCGCCAAGCTGGTCCTGGTCGCCGACGCCGGCTACCGCCGCGGCAAGCTCATCCCGCTGCTGGACACGTTGCGGGCCGCCCGCGCCCGGCTCACCCACCTGCAGCACACCATCGTGGTGGACCGTACCGGGCGCGCACTGCCGCTGACCGAGGGCGAACTCACCTACACCGACGTCGTGGCTGCCGGCGCGGGCGGCATCGCCTGCACCCCGCTGGACCCCAACGACGCCTCGTTCCTGATCTTCACCTCCGGCACCGAATCCAAGCCCAAGGGTGTCGTGCACTCCGTCGGCGGCTTCCTGCTCGGCACCTGGTCCAACGCGCACTGGCAGGTGGGCTATGAAGCGGGCGACGTGTACTTCTGCGCCGCCGACGTCGGCTGGCTCACCTTCCCGATCCAGGCCGTCGTCGGCGGGCTGGCCTGCGGCATGTCGGTCCTGTGCTTCGAGGGCGCACTGGACACCCCGAGCACCGAACGTTTCTACGAGATCTGCGAGCGGCACTCCGTCACCAAGATCCTCGCCGCCCCGACGCTGTGGCGCATGCTGCGCAAATTCGGCGACGACCTGGTCGCCAAGCACCCGCTCGGACTCAAGCTCATCACCATGCAGGGCGAGCCGCTGGACGCGGACACCTTCACCTGGACCACCACCGCCTACGACGCCCCGGTCGTGAACGCCTACGGGCAGACCGAGACCGGTTCGACCTGGCTCTACCCGGTCTACGGCGTCGAGGCCATCAAGGCCGGCTCGCTGGGAACCGCGATCCCCGGACACTGCTACGAGATCCTCGACGACGACGGCAACGCGGTCGGCCCGGGCGTCAAGGGGAACCTGGTGATGACCGAGCCGTTCCCGACGCTGTGCCGCACCGTGTGGGATGACCCGGACCGCTACACCAGCGCCTATTTCTCGCGCTTCCCCGGCAAGTACGCGACCAACGACGAGGCGGTTCTCGATCACGACGGGCACATGTGGGTGCTGGGCCGCGTCGATGACGTCATCAACGTGGCAGCGCACCGGATGTCGACGATGGAGATCGAGGCCGTCGTCACCGCGCATCCCAGCGTCGTCGAGGCGGCCGTCGTCGGAGTGCCGGATCCGACCAAGGGCACCGTTCCCATCGCGTTCGTCACCCTGGCCACCGGTCAGGACCCCGATCTCGCGCGAGCGGCAATCGGCACTCACGTCGTCGCCGAAATGGGCGGCTACGCCCGACTGGCCAACATCTTCCTCACCCCGGCGATGCCCAAGACCCGCACCGGCAAGACGATGCGCCGGGTCCTGCGCGACCTGGTCGTGCACGGAGCGCCCACCGGCGACATCTCCGCTATGGAGGACCCGGGCGCTGTGGAGATCGTGCTCGCCGTGGTGAGGGAGCAGGCCCGATGACCCCGACCTCCGCCCCCCCGACCTCCGCCACCTACCGTGCGTTCGAAGGGGTGGTCGCTATAGCCACCACCCCTTCGGACGTCAGCGAGCCGGGCGGAGCCCACTGATGGCCGGCCTGTATTTCGAGGAGCTGACGCCGGGTCTGGTCGTCACCCACGCGATCCGGCGCACGATCACCGAGACCGACAACGTCATGTTCACCACGATGACGATGAATCCGGCGCCGCTACACCTGGACCACGACTACGCCTCGAAGACCGAGTTCAAGGCGCCCCTGGTGAACTCGATGTTCACCCTCGCGCTCGTGGTCGGGATTTCGGTGCACGAGCTGACCCTGGGGACCATCGTCGCGCAGCTCGGGCTCGATGACGTGGTGTTCCCGGCGCCGATCTTCCACGGCGACACCGTCAAGGTGGAGACCGAGGTCATCTCCGCGCGCGCGTCCAAGTCCCGCGCCGATACCGGCCTGGTTGTCTTCGAGCACCGCGCCACGAATCAGCGCGACGAGCTCGTCTGCCGGGCCCGCCGCACCGGCCTGATGCACAAGCGCCCGGCCACCTGATGAAGGCCGCCGCCCTCCTCTCTCTCCCCCTTGCGTCCGAAGGGGTGGCTGCTATAGCGACCGCGGCTTCGGACGTTGCGGTAACGGGAGCGTCGCGGTGAGCGGATTCCGGATGCGCAGCCTGCTCTTCGTCCCCGGCGGGAAGCTCGCGCTGCTGGAGAAGGTCGCCCGCTGCTCCCCGGACGCCGTCGTGCTCGACTGGGAGGACGCGGTCGCGCAGGGGGAGAAGGACAGCGTGCTCGCGGCGTGCGTTCCGCACCTGACGTTGAACCGCCCGGACGCGACGACCTTCCTGATCCGCATCAACCCCGTCGGCACCCCGTGGCACGACGCGGATCTCGCTGCCTGCGGTGAGCTCTCCGAGATCGGCGCGATCGACGGCGTCGTGCTGCCCAAATACGAGGCCGTCGAGCAGCTAGCGGCGGTCCACGACGCACTGACCTCCGCGGCCCGGGTCGTCGTCGGCATCGAATCGGGCCTCGGTGTCGCCGAGTCCCGCGCCCTTCTCGCCGCGGCCGGCATGACCCGCCCGGACGCGGTGTACTTCGGCGCCGAGGACTACGCCGCCGACATCGGTGCGCGCCGCACGCCCCACAGCGCCGAGGTCCTCTACGCCCGCAGCCGCGTCGTGCTGCACGCCGCCCTTGCCGGGGTGATTGCCCTCGACCAAGCCGTCGTTGCCGTCCGCGACACGGCGCATTTCGTCACCGACGCCACCGCCGGCCGCGACCTGGGCTACGCCGGCAAGATCTGCCTGCACCCCGATCAGGTAAGGGCCGCGCATGACATCTTTTCCCCGAGCGAGGCCGAGATCGCGCACGCCCGCGCCGTGCTCGCAGGCATCGGGAGCGGGGTCGGGGTCGTCGAGGGCGCGATGGTCGACGCGGTGCACATCCGGATGGCCGAGGCCCTGCTCGCCCGGGCCGGGAACACCCCACTTCTGAGTGTGTCCCGGGCTAATCCAGGCGCTCGAAGCCCCGACACGCATACAGAAGATGGGGGCGAAGCGCCGTGAGGTTCGGCCTGATGCTGCCGCCGCAGACACCGCTGCACCGCGTCGCCCCCTTGGCCAGGCACGCCGAGGCGCTCGGTTACGACTTCCTGGGCTGCGGCGAGCACGTGTTCTTCCACGCCCCGACACCGAACGGCTTCGTCGCCCTGGCCGCCGCCGCGGGAGCGACCGAACGCATCCGCCTGGTCTCTGCCCTCACGTTGCTCCCGACCTACCCGGCGGCGCTCGCGGCCAAGATGGCGGCGACGCTGCACGGTGTCAGCAACGGCCGCTTCGAGCTGGGGGTCGGCGTGGGCGGTGAATACCCGAGCGAGATCCGCGCCTGCGGCTTCGACCCGCAGACCCGCGGCGCCTACGTCGATGAATCCCTTGAGGTCATCACCAGGCTCTTGCGCGGTGAGAAGGTGACCCACGAGGGCCGCTTCATCACGATCGAGGGTGAGCGTTTGGACCCGGCGCCCGGGACCCTCCCGATCTGGATCGGTGGCCGTAAACCCGCGGCCGAACGCCGCGCCGCTCGATTCGCCGACTACTGGATGCCGTATCTGATGTCGCCGGATCAGCTTGGTGCGAGCTTGACGCGCGCCCGCGACCACGCTGTCGCGGCCGGGCGGGCCACCGACGTGGAGGGCGCCTACTTGGCGTGGTCCAACGTGGGCAAGGTCGGGACCGAGGCGAGGGCCACGGGCATCCGGGTCCTGAGCACGCTCTATGGCATGGACATGGGCCCGGTCGCGGATAAGTACATGGTGCTCGGCGACGTCGCACAGGCCACCGAGCGTTTCGCCGCCTACGCCGCCGCCGGCGCGAGGAGCTTGCTGTTCGCCCCGTGCTGCCCGGATGAGCAAGCCGACGCCGTCATCGAGACCTTCATCGGCGAGGTCGCCCCCGCCATCCGCGCCGTCGTCCCCGCCGTGCGCGCCGCCGCCCCCGCCATCCGCGCCGCCGCCCCCGCCGCCCCCGCCGCCCCCGCCGCCCCCGCC